>NZ_JBIAGB010000009.1:0-42201 GCF_042869575.1 Streptomyces sp. NPDC006925 | reverse complement strand
CCGGGGCCGCTCGCCTCGCCGCCGGGCCGGGCGGCCGCGCAGTGGGGGGGGGGGCCCCCCCGCGGGGGGGCCCCCCCCCTCCCGCCGCCCTCGGCGGGCGGTACTGCCTGCGTGCGGCTCGGACTCAGAAGTCCATGCCGCCCATGCCACCGGCGGCAGCCGCGTCGGCGCCGGCGGCGGCCTTCTCCGGCTTGTCGGCGATGACGGCCTCGGTGGTGAGGAAGAGCGCCGCGATGGAGGCGGCGTTCTGCAGCGCGGAGCGCGTCACCTTGGCCGGGTCGAGGATGCCCTCGGCGATCATGTCGACGTACTCGCCGGTCGCCGCGTTCAGACCGTGGCCCGGGGTCAGGTTGCGCACCTTCTCCACGATGACGCCGCCCTCGAGGCCGGCGTTGACCGCGATCTGCTTGAGCGGGGCTTCCAGAGCCAGCTTGACGGCGGCGGCACCGGTGGCCTCGTCGCCCGCCAGGTCCAGCTTCTCGAAGACCGAGGAAGCCTGCAGCAGGGCGACGCCACCGCCGGCGACGATGCCCTCCTCGACGGCCGCCTTCGCGTTGCGGACGGCGTCCTCGATGCGGTGCTTGCGCTCCTTGAGCTCGACCTCGGTGGCGGCACCGGCCTTGATGACGGCCACGCCGCCGGCCAGCTTCGCCAGCCGCTCCTGGAGCTTCTCGCGGTCGTAGTCCGAGTCGCTGTTCTCGATCTCGGCGCGGATCTGGTTGACCCGGCCGGCGACCTGGTCGCTGTCGCCCGCACCGTCGACGATGGTGGTCTCGTCCTTGGTGATCTGGACCTTGCGCGCCCGGCCCAGCAGGTCGAGGCCCGCGTTCTCCAGCTTGAGGCCGACCTCCTCGGAGATGACCTGACCGCCGGTGAGGATGGCGATGTCGTTGAGCATCGCCTTGCGGCGGTCGCCGAAGCCCGGAGCCTTGACGGCGACGGACTTGAAGGTGCCGCGGATCTTGTTGACGACCAGCGTGGACAGGGCCTCGCCCTCGACGTCCTCCGCGATGATCAGCAGCGGCTTGCCCGACTGCATGACCTTCTCCAGCAGCGGAAGGAGGTCCTTCACGTTGCTGATCTTGGAGTTGACGATGAGGATGTAGGGGTCCTCGAGCTCCGCCTCCATGCGCTCCATGTCGGTGGCGAAGTAGGCGGAGATGTACCCCTTGTCGAAGCGCATGCCCTCGGTGAGCTCCAGCTCGAGCCCGAAGGTCTGCGACTCCTCGACGGTGATGACGCCTTCCTTGCCGACCTTGTCCATGGCCTCGGCGATCAGCTCACCGATCTGGGTGTCGGCCGCGGAGATGGAGGCGGTGGAGGCGATCTGCTCCTTGGTCTCCACGTCCTTCGCCTGCTCCAGCAGAGCGGCGGAGACAGCCTCGGTGGCCTGCTCGATACCGCGCTTGAGGGCCATCGGGTTGGCACCCGCGGCGACGTTGCGCAGACCCTCGCGGACGAGCGCCTGGGCGAGCACGGTGGCGGTCGTCGTGCCGTCACCGGCGACGTCGTCCGTCTTCTTGGCGACCTCCTTGACCAGCTCGGCGCCGATCTTCTCGTAGGAGTCCTCGAGCTCGATCTCCTTGGCGATGGAGACACCGTCGTTGGTGATCGTGGGGGCGCCCCACTTCTTCTCCAGAACGACGTTGCGGCCCTTGGGGCCGAGCGTGACCTTGACGGCGTCGGCAAGCTGGTTCATGCCACGCTCAAGACCGCGCCGCGCCTCCTCGTCAAAGGCGATGATCTTGGCCATGTGGGTTGGTCCTCCCTGGCTTCCCCCATGCGTCGAGCGCAAGGGGAGGGTTGGATTTCTCCGGACCGCGTGGCGCCCGCGACGGACGGCCTGAGACCCGGTGGTTCCTTCCCCACCCGGCTGCGGCCTCACCGACCCGGTCCTTCTTTGTCACTCTCACTCGCAGAGTGCTAACCCAATGATTAGCACTCGGGCATGGAGAGTGCAAGCGACGGCGAAGCCGTCTCCGTGGGAGTGGTGGCTCGGTGGGGGCACCTCCCGGCCGGAGGCCGGGGGAGGGTGGGCACAGGCGACGGCGGGGGCCTCCGGCCGGGGCGGCGGAGTCGCTCCCGGCCGGAAAGCGGAACCCGAGAGCAGGCCCGGGGCCCGGGAGGCACGAGCTCAAGCGGATGGCGGACGACGGGCGACGGGCCACGGGCAGCAGACAGCAGACAGCAGAGAAGGGGCCGCACCCGAGGGTGCGGCCCCTTCTCCGCTGTGTCTGCAGCTCTGCGCAGTCCGGCGACACTCAGCCGGTCACGCGGACCATGTCCGCCTGCGGCCCCTTCTGACCCTGCGAAATCTCGAACTCGACCCGCTGCCCTTCGTCGAGAGTGCGGTAACCGTCCATCTGGATCGCGCTGTAGTGGACGAACACGTCCGCACCACCGTCGACCGCGATGAAGCCGTACCCCTTCTCCGCGTTGAACCACTTGACGGTGCCCTGAGCCATTCCTAACTCCCCTATTACTGGCCCTTGCGCGAGCCCGCACTTCGCGAACCCGGGTCAGACCTCACCCCCATGAGCAAGCGGGGGCGTGCGCCGGAACGCGTCGACCGCCGCTGAATGTATCTGCACGGACGCCCTGTGCAACAGGTCAATCGGACGAGAATTCTGGGCACGGCTGATCGGAAATAAGCCTCAACTGGTCCCGAAGCAGGGCAAGTCGGGCCAGACATTTGGAGTCTTCGCGACAATTGCCGTCCGGTTTTCGACCGTAACTTGTCCCGTTGTCGTCGCGGCGCTGTCCCGTCCTCGGCCGTGCCCGCCGCGGTCTGCGCGGCGGTCGGCGGGTGCCGGGTGGGGGAACTTCCGTCACTCTACCGCCTCCCGAAACACGGAATCGCCCCCTCCGATTCTCTTCGGAGGGGGCGACCCCACGGCGTAAGCCCTGCTGGCGAGCGGTGGTCCGGGACCCGGCGGGCCGGGGCTGGTCCGGCGGCGGAGGACCGGCCAGACCCGCCGCGCGTGCGACCGGTCAGCCGCCGGCGACCGCCGGAATGATGGAGACACCGGTGCCGTCCGGGGTGGGGGTCTGCAGCCCCTGTTCGAAGCGGACGTCGTCGTCGTTGACGTAGACGTTGACGAAGCGGCGCAGCTTCCCGGCGTCGTCCAGGACGCGGGCGGAGATGCCCGTGTGGTTCTTCTCCAGGTCCGCCAGCACCTCGGCGAGAGTCCCGCCCTCGGCGCTGACCTCGGCCTGACCGCCCGTGTAGGTGCGGAGGATGGTGGGGATCCGGACGTTGACGCTCATGTCGATCTTCCTCACGTGTAGGGGACGCGTCCCAGGGGCCCGCTCCGGCACTCCCGATGCGGAACACCGGGCAAACACCGGGGGGCGGATTTCAGCCGTTCGAGGCGCTGCGGGCCTGCGAAGCCCGCGGCCCCTCGAGGCGCCGCGGTGGCTCCCGGGGCGGCGCGCGCCCCGGGAGACCCCCGGTCAGGCCAGACCGGCCTCGCGGAAGGCGGCCAGGTTGGGGCGGATCACGGCGGTGGGCCGCGCCGTGGCGGCCACGGCGTCGAGGGTCTTGAGTCCGTCGCCGGTGTTCAGGACGACCGTCGTGAGCGTCGGGTCGATGGCACCGGACTCGATCAGCTTGCGGGTCACGCCCAGCGTGACACCCCCGGCCGTCTCCGCGAACACCCCTTCGGTCCGGGCGAGCAGCGCGATGGACTCCACGATCTCGGCGTCGTTCACGTCGTCGACGGCGCCGCCCGTGCGCGTGCAGATGTCGACCACGTACGGCCCGTCCGCCGGGTCCCCGATGGCCAGGGACTTGGCGATGGTGTCCGGCTGCTTGACCGGGCGCACGGCACCGGTGCCGTCCTTGTACGCGCGGGACACCGGCGAGCAGCCCTCGGCCTGCGCGGCGTAGATGCGGTACGGCTTGTCCTCGACGAGCCCGAGCCGGATCAGCTCCCGCAGCCCCTTGTCGATCTTCACGAGCTGGCAGCCGGAGGCGACGGGGATGACGAGCTGGTCGGGCAGCCGCCAGCCGAGCTGCTCGCAGATCTCGTACGCCAGCGACTTCGATCCCTCGGCGTAGAACGGCCGCAGGTTGACGTTCGTGAAGCCCCACCCCTCGCCCAGCGGGTCGCCGATCAGCTCGGAGCAGAAGCGGTTCACGTCGTCGTAGGTGCCGTCGATCGCGACGAGTTCGCCCCCGTAGATCGCGGCCATCACCACCTTGGACTGCTCCAGCCCGTCCGGGATGAACACGCACGAGCGCAGTCCGGCCCGGGCGGCGGCGGCACCCACCGCGCCGGCCAGGTTGCCGGTCGAGGAGCAGGAGAGGGTGGTGAACCCGAAGGCGCGCGCTGCCTCCAGGGCGATGGCGACCGGGCGGTCCTTGAAGGAGTGGGTCGGATTGCCGGAGTCGTCCTTGACGTAGAGCCCGCCGGTCACGCCCAGTTCGGCGGCGAGCCGGTCGGCCTTCACCAGCTGGGTGAGACCGGGGTTCAGGTTCGGCCTCTCGGCGACGTCGGCAGGCACCGGCAGCAGCGGCGCGTAGCGCCACATCGAGGCGGGCCCGGCGGCGATGCGCCGCCGCAGCTCCTCCGGGTCGCCGGAGGGGAGCTCGTAGGCCACTTCCAGCGGGCCGAAACACTCCAGGCACACGAAGCTGGGGCCCAGCTCGGTGCGGGTGCCGCACTCACGGCAGGAGAGGGCCACTGCGGCACCGAGGTCGTAGGGGGTGCTGCCGGCGGTGCCGGTGGAGGTGGTGCTGTTCGCTGCAACTGTCTGCACAGCCATGGAGGCGAGGCCCTTTCTCCTCATCTTCCCCGTGGCGTATCTCGTCACGGGCCGGAATTGGCACCGTCCCCACGAGGCGGTCTCGCCTTTGAGTCCGCGTACGCGCGGATCGCGGGATGGTTGCCGGGGCTTCAACGGGCCGTTCCCTCTGCCCCTCTGGATGAGCTGCACTATGGCTACGGGCGGCCGACAGCCGCCCGGGCGTTTGTGTCGCGGCGACCCCGAGATGCGGAGGTCACCTGCGTTGTTCAAGACTGTAACCGACGGCGGTCACGCTTGAGGGGGACGTCCGAACCGCGAGATGGATCTTCCACTGCTCGTCCTCCCCGGTCCGGGGCGGCAACGGTACCGCCGGGCGCTCCTCGGCCCGCCCCCGGACCCGACCGACCGGCCCGACCACCCGACCACAGATCCGACCGGACCGGCTACAGATCCGATCGGACCGACCACAGATCCGACCGGACCGACTACAGGAAGGCGCGCACGTGCTCGACGAAGTGGGCCGCTGGCTGCGGCGCCGTTCCTGGCGCGTCGCGGACCGGCCGCTGGAGGACCTGCTGGCGGCGAAGCGCCGCACCGGCACCACCGTCAGCGTGGTGCTGCCCGCGCTAGACGAGGAGGCCACCGTCGGCGACATCGTCTCGGTGATACGCCGCGGGCTGGCCACTCCGCACCCCGGCACCGGGACCGCGCTGGTGGACGAGCTGATCGTGATGAACTCCGGCTCCACCGACCGGACCGCCGAGGTCGCCGCGGCCGCCGGGGCCGAGGTGGTCCACCGGGACGAGGTGCTGCCCAGGCTGCCGCCCCGCCCCGGCAAGGGCGAGGTGCTGTGGCGTTCCCTGCTGGCGACCAGCGGCGACATCGTCTGTTTCGTCGACGCCGACCTGCGCGAGTTCTCGCCGGACTTCGTCACCGGCATCGTCGGGCCGCTGCTGACCGAACCGGACGTGCACCTGGTCAAGGCGATGTACGACCGTCCGCTGCGGGACAACCCGGCGGGCGGCGGGCGGGTGACCGAACTGGTGGCGCGTCCGCTGCTGAATCTGCACTGGCCCCTGCTGGCCGGCCTCGTCCAGCCGCTGGGCGGCGAGTACGCGGCACGCCGTTCGCTGCTGGAGCGGCTGCCGTTCCCGGTGGGCTACGGGGTGGAGCTGGCGCTGCTGGTCGACACCCTGGAGCTGGTGGGGCTGGACGCGCTGGCCCAGGTCGACGTGGGGGTCCGGCTGCACCGCAACCAGGACGGGCAGGCGCTCGGCCGGATGGCGACCGCCATCCACGCGGCGGCCGAGCGCCGCATCGCCCGGGGCCCGGCGACGGTGGACGGCACGCGCGGCGCGATCGAGGCGCTGTCGGGCGGCACGGCGCTGACCCAGTTCGAGCGGGACGGGACGGGGTGCTTCGTCCCCCGCGGCCACCTGGTGGACGTCGAGGAGCGCCCTCCCATGTGCACCGTGCCCGAGTACGGGCAGCGGATGGCGGCATGAGCGGCCCGGAGGTACCCCTGTCCGTGTTCGGGGGCCGACGGGCACGTTTGAGCGGTTTCGGCGGTGGCTAGGCTCAGCGGCATGGTCGCTGGAGGAACACCGCCCGGAGCAGCACCGCGGGGAGCAGCATCCCAGGGAGCTGGGGAAGCGCCCGGGGCGCGGCAGGCCGGGGGAGGCTCGGCGCGGGTGCTGGTGGCGTCCAACCGCGGCCCGGTGTCCTACACGCGCGCGGAGGACGGCACGCTCTCCGCCAGGCGCGGCGGCGGCGGGCTGGTCTCCGGACTCTCGGCCATCGGCCCGGAGGCGGACGCGCTGTGGGTGTGCGCCGCGCTCGGCGACGGCGACCGCGAGGCGGCCAGGTCGGCGCGGGGACGGCTGGACCCGGGGGACACCGGCGGGCAGCCGGTGCGGATGCTGGACATCCCGGCCGACACCTTCGAGGCGGCCTACCACGGCATCGCCAACTCCGTACTGTGGTTCACCCATCACATGCTGTACCACACGCCGCTGGAGCCCGCCTTCGACGAGGACTTCAGCGGCCAGTGGGCCGGTTACGAGGCGTACAACGCCGCTTTCGCGGACGCGCTGGCGCGGGAGGCCGACGACGGTGCCGCCGTCCTGGTGCAGGACTACCACCTCGCGCTGGTCCCCGGGATGCTCCGCGCACGCCGCCCCGACCTGCGGATCGGCCACTTCTCCCACACGCCGTGGGCGCCCGCCGACTACTTCCGGCTGCTCCCGGACGACGTCGCCGCGCAGCTGCTGCGCGGCATGCTCGGCGCCGACCGCACCGCGTTCCTGACCGCGCGCTGGGCCCGGCTGTTCGCCGAGTGCTGTGCGCGGGTGCTGGGTGCCACGGTGGAGGGCGGCGGCTTCCCGGGGGCGGACGCCTCGCGCCGCGGCTCCGTACCGCAGGACGCCTCAGCGGAGGACTCCGCACCGGAGGACTTCTCGCTGACGGTGACCTACGAGGGCCGTACGACGCGGATCGGGGTGCATCCGCTGGGTGCGGACGGCGACTTCCTGCGCGAGCGGGCGCACCGGAGTGACGTCGCCGACCGGCTGGCGCAGTTGCGCGATCAGGTGGGCACGGACCCCGAGGGGGCACCGCGCCGGGTCCTGGTCCGGGTGGACCGCACCGAGCTGTCCAAGAACATCGTCCGGGGCCTGTACGCCTACCGGCGGCTGCTGGCCGACCACCCCGAGTGGCGCGAGCGCGTCGTCCACCTCGCGTTCGCCTACCCCTCGCGGCAGGACCTCGCCGTCTACCGGGACTACACGGCCGAGGTGGGCCGGGTCGCCGAGGAGATCAACCGGGAGTTCGGCACCGGCGGCTGGACGCCGGTCGTGCTGCATGTGAAGGACGACTTCGCGAGGTCGCTGGCCGCCTACCGGATGGCGGACGTCGCGCTGGTGAACCCGGTACGGGACGGGATGAACCTGGTGGCCAAGGAGGTCCCCGTGGTCTCGGACGCCGGCTGCGCGCTGGTGCTCTCCCGGGAGGCGGGCGCCCACGAGGAACTGGCGCCGGACGTGCTGTCCGTGAACCCGTTCGACGTGCGGGAGACGGCGGCCGCCCTGCGCACCGCGCTGGAGGCGGACCCGGCCGACCGCGCGGAGCGGACCCGCCGACTGGCCGCGACGGCCACCTCCCGGCCACCGGCCCGCTGGTTCCTCGACCAGTTGGAGGCGCTGCCCGGCTGACCCCGCCCGGGTCCCGCTCGCCCCGGGCCCGCCCGGGGCCGCCGCCGGGCGGTGGCAGCCGGGCGGTGTCCGCGGGTCAGTGCGGCGGCTGGATCCCGTCCGCCAACGCCCGCAGCCAGGCCACCAGTCCGGCCGGGCCCGGAACCCGGACGTCCGCACCGTCGCGGAGTTCCGGAACCGCCTCGGCCGCCGCCTCGGGAGCGCTGTAGAGCAGCAGTCCCGGTACGCCCTCGGCGCGCAGGGCCGCGACGGCGGCGTAGGCGGGCAGGTCGCCGCGGTCGTCACCGGCGTAGACGACGGCGGTGGCGGACCGCTCGCGGACGAAGCCGGTGAGGGCTGCGCCCTTGTCGGCGCCCGGCGGCCGGAGTTCGAGCACCATGCGGCCCGGCTCCACCACGAGTCCGTGCCGTTCGGCCAGCGCGTACAGCGGCTCCCGCAGCCGGTCGAGGGCCTCGTCGGGCGAGGCGGCGCGCCGGGTGTGCACGGCGAGCGCCCGGCCCTTGTCCTCCGTCCAGGTGCCCTCCGGTGCTTCGGACTCCCGCAGCAGCCCGGGGAGTTCGGCCCGTACCGCGGCCACTCCGGCGGGTGGTTCGGGGGCGCGGACGACCGGGTCCGCCGCGTCCCACCGTTCGGCCCCGTAGCCGCCCAGGACGGTGAGCCCCTCCAGCCCGGCGGCGCCGTCGAGGCCGCCGTACCGTACGGCTTCCGCCGCCGGGCGGCCGGTGATCACGGCGACACCGGCCAGCCGCGGGGCGAGCCGCGCCAGCGCGGGGACCGCCTCGGGGTGCGCCCGGGCCTCCCGCGGATCGCCGACGATGGGCGCGAGGGTGCCGTCGAAGTCGAGTGCGAGCACGGTGCGCGCGGGGTCGGCGCGGACGGCGGCGAGCCCGGCGCGCCCCGCCTCCGTCTCGGATTCGGGCAGCGGCGGATGCGCGGAAGGCGGCGGAAGCGACATGTTCGCACCCTAGCGAGCGGGCGGGTGCCGGGCCCGAGGGTCCGGCGGAATGTGCGGTTCTAGTGGGTGCGGTCCCGGGCGGCCTGCCGGAGGCGCCGCAGGCGGTTGACCGTCACCGGAGCGTGCCGGGCCGCGCGGGGGTCGTCGAGCAGCGCGTTGAGGTACTGGTAGTAGCGCACGGGCGACATGCCCAACTGCTCCCGGACGGCGCGCTCCTTCTCGCCGGAGGAGGGCCAGCCGCGGGCCGCGAAGGCGAGCACCGCGCGGTCCTCCGCGGAGAGGTCGCCCGCTGCCGGGTGCGCCGCGCCGTCGGGACCGTCCCCGGCCGCGTCCGCGGTAGCGTCGGCAGGCCGGTCCGGCGTACCGGACGCGTCCGTCCCGCCGTCCGCGCCGCCGCTGTCCCGCACGTCCTCCGTACCGCTCACGCTTCCACCGTACGTGCCGGGGCAGCCGCCGCGGCCGCGCGGGAGGGGCGCTCGGCGTCAGCGGGGGCCGCCCGGCGCAGAGAGAGCGGCGCCTCGGCACCCGCAGCCGCGCTCGGCGTCAGGAGGGCTTCGCCTCCTCCTCGGCTTCCGCCTTGCGCTGGAGTTCGGTGAGCACGGCCTTCGGGTCGCCGCCCTTGACGGCGGCCTGCCCGATGGATTTCTTGATGGTCGCGTTGGTACTCGCCCAGGAGACCTTGCCCACCGGGTAGAACTCGGCGCCGGCGAGCTGGTCGAGGAAGGGCCAGAGCTTCTTCTGCTCCTTGTCCTTGCGCATCTTCTCGGAGGCGCTGGTGGTGACGGGCAGCAGTCCGTACTGGGACACGAAGGAGTAGTGGTTCTTCGTCTCGAAGACGAAGGCGAGGAACTTGCCGCACGCTTCGCGGTGGCCGTTCTTCTTGAACGCCATCATCCAGTCGGCGACGCCCAGGGTGCCCTCGGCGGGGCCCTTGCTGCCGGGCAGCTTGCCGGTGCCGTAGGAGATGTCCTTCTTGTCGGCCTGCTGCATCAGGGTGGGGTGCCCGTTGAGGATGCCGACGTCGCCCTCGGTGAACGCGTCGAACAGCTTCTGCCGGTCGGTGCGCTGGGGGCTGGGTTCGGTGTAGCCGGGCGTGACGAGGTTGTCGCGCAGCCACTGGAACGTCTGGATGTTCTCGGGGGAGTTGATGGTGTAGTTGCCCACGCTGTCGACGTAGGCGCCGCCGTTGCCGAGCATCCACATCAGGGACTCGCCCTGCGCCTCCTCGGGGCCGAGCGGCAGGCCGTAGGGGATCCGCACCCCGGCGGACTTCAGGGCGCGGGCCGCCGACTTGAGCTCCTGCCAGCTCTCCGGCGGCTTCTCGGGGTCGAGTCCGGCCTTCTCGAAGAGGTCCTTGTTGTAGAAGAGCACCCGGGTGCTGGCGACGAACGGCAGTCCGTACTGGACGCGGCGCACCTCACCGGCCTCGGCGAGCGAAACGAGGAACTCGGCCTGCGCGGGGATCGGGAGCAGCTCGCTGACCTTGTAGAGCTTTCCCTCGTCGGCCCAGTCGGCGTACGAGTCGACCTGGGCGATGTCCGGCGGGTCGCCCTTGTCGACCATGTCGGTGAGCTTCTTGCCGATGTCGTTCCAACTGTGCACGGTGACGTCGACCGTGATGTCGGGGTTCTTCTTGGTGAAGGCGTCGGCGAGCTTCTGCCAGTAGATCTTGGAGCTGTTCTCGGCGCCGGGGTTCCCGTAGTCGGCGGCGACGAGCTTCAGCGTCACCTCGCTCGATCCCGGGCCGCCGCCGCAGCCGGACAGTGCGGTCATGCCGGCCGCCCCGGCCACACCGGTCGCGGCCATACCCAGGAATCGACGCCGTTCCATCTTCTTCATACCCCTCAGCCCTGCGAACCCTCAGAACATACTGCGAGCCCCTTGAGTGCCTTTGCTCCCCCCTGGCACCACCAGCCCCGGCCCGTCCGCCCGGAGTCTCCCTCCATGAGGGCCCGAGCGTCCACCGAAACCGGATACCAGTACGGAATCAGGTTGGCTTCCATTCGGATCACGAAAGAAGTCCGGATACGGACGAACCGCTCGCCGTGCCGCGCGGAACGGCCGGCGACAGGAAGAAGCCCCCGGAGTGGACTAGACCTTTACACTCCTCACGCGGGACACTGTCCCGCGTGAGTACCCGTGACAAGGCCCCCAGCACGTCCGCCGCGGCAGCCGACGCCTCCCGGACGCAGACCGGGGAAGCGCCCCCCGTGCAGTACGTCGTCGCTCTCGACGTCGGCGGCACCGGGATGAAGGCCGCCCTCATCGGCACCGGCAACGAACTGCTGCACGAGGCGCGTCGGGCCACCGGCCGGGACCGCGGCCCCGAAGCAGTGGTGGCGGGAATCCTCGACTTCGCCGCCGAACTGCGCGCCGAGGGCGTACGGCAGTACGGCACCGAACCGTCCGCCGCGGGCGTCGCCGTCCCCGGCACCATCGACGAGGAGCACGGCATCGCCGTCTTCTCCGCGAACCTCGGCTGGCGCGACGTGCCGATGCGCGCGCTGCTCGGTGAACGGCTCGGCCGGGGCCGGGACACCCGACTGCCGCCGCTGCCGGTCGCGCTCGGCCACGACGTGCGCACCGGCGGGCTCGCGGAGGGCCGCATCGGCGCCGGGGACGGCGTGGACCGCTACCTCTTCCTCCCGCTGGGCACCGGCATCGCGGGCGCCATCGGCATCGGGGACCGGGTCGAACCCGGGGCGCACGGCAGCGCGGGCGAGATCGGCCACATCGTCGTACGGCCCGACGGCCCGCCCTGCGGCTGCGGCCAGCGCGGCTGCCTGGAACGCCTCGCCTCGGCGTCCGCGGTCGGCGCGGCCTGGGCGGCTGCCTGCGGCGACCCGGAGGCGACAGCCGCCGACGCCGCCGCAGCCGTGGCCGCGGGCGACCCGCGCGCCCAGCGGGTGTGGGCCGACGCCGTCGACGCGCTGGCCACCGGCCTGGTCACGGGACTCACCCTGCTCGACCCCCGCACACTGATCATCGGCGGCGGCCTCGCCGAGGCGGGCGACACCCTCTTCGTTCCGCTCCGGGAGGCGGTGCGCGAGAAGGTCACATTCCAGCCACTCCCGACCATTGTGCCCGCGGCCCTCGGAGACGCCGCGGGCTGCCTGGGCGCGGGTCTCCTCGCCTGGGACCTACTCTCCGCGGAGGTTGCGAGCCGATGAGCAAGCGAACGGTGCTGACCGGTGCCCGGGTGGTGGTACCCGAAGGGGTACGCGAGAACGGCAGCGTGGTGGTCGAGGGCCGCACCCTCGCCGGCGTCGGCCCCGGAGGGCCCGCCGGTGCGGGCGCGCCGGGCACGCCCGCACCGGACGCGGAGACGCTCGACCTGAGCGGGCACTGGATCGTGCCCGGCTTCGTCGACCTCCATGTGCACGGCGGCGGCGGCGCCTCCTTCTCGGCGGCCAGCCACGAGGAGTCGCTGACCGTCATCCGGACCCACCGCGCACACGGCACCACCACCATGGCGGCCTCCACGGTCACCGGGGACCTGGACGACCTGTCCCGGCAGGCGGCCTCGCTGAGCGAACTCGCCGAACAGGGCGACCTGGCCGGCGTCCACTTCGAGGGCCCCTTCATCTCCTGCAACCGACGCGGGGCGCACGACGAGTCCCTGCTGCGCGACCCGGAACCCGGCGAGGTGCGCAAGCTCCTGGACGCGGCACGCGGCCGGACCGTGATGATGACGCTCGCCCCCGAACGCCCCGGCGGTCTGGACTCGGTGCGGCTGCTCGCCGACAGCGGCGTGATCGCCGCGATCGGGCACACCGACGGCGACTACGAGGGCACCCGCCAGGCCGTCGACGCGGGCGCCACCGTCGCCACCCACCTGTTCAACGCCATGCCTCCGCTGGGCCACCGGCAGCCGGGACCGATCGCCGCGCTGCTGGAGGACGACCGCGTCACCGTCGAACTGATCAACGACGGCACCCATCTGCACCCCGCCGTGCTGGGACTGGCGTTCGAGGCCGCGGGCCCTGACCGGGTCGCCTTCATCACCGACGCGATGGGCGCGGCGGGCATGGGCGACGGCCGCTACCCGCTCGGCGGTCTGGAGGTCGAGGTGCGTGACGGCGTGGCCCGACTGGTGGAGGGCGACTCCATCGCCGGTTCCACCCTGACGCTCGATCAAGCATTCAAGCGCGCGGTCACCGTCGACCGGCTGCCGGTCGCCGACACCGTCAAGGCCCTGTCGGCCAACCCGGCGCGGCTGCTGGGGGTGTCCGACCGGGTGGGCTCGCTGGAGCCCGGGAAGCTGGCCGATCTGGTGGTGCTGGACGAGGAGTTCACCCTGACCGGAGTCATGCGCCAGGGCTCCTGGATCGTCCGCCCGCCCCACTGAGCCGAACCGCGCGTCGCCCCGCGCGGGTTCCCGGGGACATCTCCCGCTCATAAGCTGGGTGAGGCATGATCGCTCGCGCGGTCGCGGCAGGCCGCGGGCCGCGCAGGGCCCGCGCGTGCCGCGCCCGGCGGAAGTGTCGTCTGCCGTGGGTTGTATGTCATGAATCGTCGTTGGACGGGTGAGGATGGTGCGCGCGGATGATCCTGACCGTCACGCTCAATGCCGCGCTCGACCTCACCTACCGAGTGCCCCACCTCGTCCCGCACGCCTCGCACCGGGTGCGGGAGGTGACCGAGCGCCCCGGCGGCAAGGGGCTGAACGTCGCCCGGGTGCTCGGGGCGCTCGGGTTCCGGACAACCGTCACCGGCTTCGTCGGCGGTGAGACGGGCCGCACGCTGCGGGCCCTGCTCGCCGCGGACGACGACCACGGAAGCGGCGGAATCGGCGGGGGCAGCGGAGTCGGCGAAAGCGGGGGAAGCGCCGCTGTCACCGACGCACTGGTCGAGGTCGCCGGGCCCACCCGGCGCACCGTCGGCGTCGTCGACGAGAGCACCGGCGACACCACCCAGCTCAACGAGCCCGGACCGCACATCTCGCCGGAGGAGTGGGAGGGCTTCCTGGCCACCTACCGCGGCCTGCTGGAACAGGGCGTCGAGGCGACGGCCCTGTGCGGCAGCCTGCCGCCGGGCGTCCCCGTCGGCGCCTACGCGACACTCGTGCGCGAGGCGCGTGCGGCCGGGGTCCCGGTCCTGCTCGACACCAGCGGGGAACCGCTGCGCCGCGGCCTGGCCGCCCGCCCCGACCTCGTCAAACCCAACGCGGACGAACTCGCCGGGATCACCGGCACCGCCGAACCGCTGCGCGCCGCGCGCGCCGCCCGGCGCCGCGGCGCCCGCGCGGTGGCGGCCTCGCTGGGGGCCGACGGGATGCTGCTGGTCACCCAGGACGGCGCCTGGAGCGCCGCCGTCCCGGAACGGCTGGCGGGCAACCCGACCGGCGCCGGGGACTCGGCGGTCGCCGGTCTGCTCTCCGGCCTGGCCGAGGACCTGCCCTGGCCGGAGCGACTGGCCCGGGCGGTCGCCCTGTCGGCGGCGACGGTGCGCGCCCCGGTGGCGGGCGAGTTCGACGAGCGGACCTATGCACGGATGCTGCCCTCGGTCCGGGTCCGCGGCGCGGAGACCGCCTGACAGACGGCCCGCTCGCTCCCCGCGTACGCCCGGCCGCCCGGCCCGCGTGCGGCGCCGGGCGGTACGCGCCTGGCGCCCTTTGCCGTTCCGGCCCCGGTAGGTCGGCCGCCGGTCCGGCCCGGGAACATCAGCTGCCGGTCCGGCCCGGCAACGTCAGCCGCCGGTCCTTGTCCGGTGCGTCAGCCGGCGGTCCGCACCCGGTGCGTCAGCCCTTCCAGCCCTTGGTCAGCCAGACCTGGTCCAGGTTGACCTCGCACGTGTTGCCGTCCTCGCAGGAGATCTTGACCGAGTTCTGGCCCTTCTGGAGCTGGATGTTCGACCAGGTGTTCTGCCAGCCGTGCTCCCAGTCGCCTTCCTCGGCGCCGGAGAAGTTCTTCATCCGCAGCGGCCGGCTCTCCGGCTTGCCGTTGACGGTGAGGGTGGCGTCCGCGTCCTTGCCGGGCACGCCGTAGCGGACGTGCAGGGTGTACTTGCCGCCCTCGGGGATGTTCTTCAGCGCCCAGGTCGCCGAGGAGCCGGGCTGGTTCATCCCGCCGACGTACGCGCCGCCCTGGCCCTTCGCACCCGACACGTCGGTCGCCGCCGTGGCGCCGCCGCCGAGCCGGAGGCTGGCCGCGTCCTCCTTCGGCAGCTTCTTCGACGCGGGTTCCTGGTCCTTCTCGTCCTTGCCGCCCTCGTCCTGGCCCTGGTCCTGCTCGTCCTGCTGCGAGCTGCCGGTGTCCCGGGCCTGCGGCTCGTCGGCGTCACCGTCGTCGTTGAAGACGATGGCGGCGCCGATGCCGATCACCACGGCCGCCACCACCGCTATCGCCCCGACCAGCAGGCCGGTCCGGTTGCGCCCGCCGCGGCCGGGGCCGCCCTGCTGCCGCGCCGCGGCCCGTCCGCCGGGCACCGTCTCGGGCGCGGCATAGTGCGGGCTGGGCTGGTGCTGCGGGGGCGGTGGCGGCTGCGAAGCGCCGTATCCGGGCTGCTGGGGATAGCCGTAGCCGGACTGCTGCTGCGGGTAGCCGTAGCCAGAGCCCTGCTGCGGGTAGCCGTAACCGGAGCCCTGCTGCTGCGGCTGTTGCGTCTGCTGCGGGTAGCCGTAGCCGTACTGCCGCTCGCCGACGGCACGGACCTGGTTGTAGGAGCGACGGGGAACGCCGGGCTGCTGTCCGGGCGCGGGCTGCTGGGCGCCGCCCTCCTGCCGGTACAGATACGCGAACGGGTCGTCGTCGCCCCCCTCCGGCGCAGCACCCGTGCCGTTGTTCTCGGCGGTCATCCCCTCACTCCCTACTGCGTCAGGTATCCGGGCGAGCCTACCTCTCCTGGGTGAACCTCTTGGCCCTGTTGCCGACCGATCGCCGACCGATTGTCCCGGGCTTGCCTAGCCCGCCCGGCGCTGTCCCTTGGACCGGGACCGCTTCTCCACATACATGCGCTGGTCAGCGGATTGCAGGACTTCTTCGGCCGTCATTCCGCAGCCTGCCCAGCCGATGCCGAAGCTTGCGCCTACCCGCACCGCCCGGCCGTCAATCTGGATCGGCGGGATGATCGCGTTCCGCAGCCGCACCGCCAGGTCCTGCGCCTCGGCCGGGCCCAGCCCGTCGGCCAGCACCACGAACTCGTCGCCGCCCAGCCGGGCGACCGTGTCGTCGTCCCGGACCCCCGCCTCCAGGCGGCGGGCCACGGCGATGAGCACGCCGTCCCCGCAGTGATGGCCGTAGCGGTCGTTGATGGACTTGAAACCGTCCAGATCGCAGAAGAGGACGGCGAGCCCCTTCTCACCGGGCCCGTCGCCCTTCGGCGGCACCGCGTGCACATGGTGCGGATCCGCTCCCCCGTCCGCGCCGGACCCGCCGAATCCGCCGGCACCCGGGGAGCCGGGCGGACCGCCGGGTGCCACAGCGGTCGCGTACGGAGCGGGGGCCTGCCGGCTGCCCGCGGAGTGCGGGCCGGTGCCGGGTTCCGCCCCGGCGCCGGGTATCCCTCCCAGACCCTCCAGGTCCCAGAAACCACCCCCCTGCCCGTACAGCTGGCCGGACCCGCCCTCCGCGTACCCGGAGGGGCCCGCGCCGGGCAGGGCGCTGGACTGGACCGCCGGCCTGTCCGGCCGCGCACACAGCCTGCTGCCCAGCCGGGCGCGCAGCTCGGCGCTGTTCGGCAGCCCGGTCAGCTGGTCGTGGCTGGCGCGATGGGCGAGCTGGAGCTCGTGCCGCTTGCGCTCCTCGATGTCCTCGACGTGGGTGAGCAGGTAGCGCGGCCCGTCGGCGGTGTCGGCGACCACGGAGTTGCGCAGCGAGACCCAGACGTAGCTGCCGTCCCGGCGCGCCAGCCGCAGCTCGGCCCGGCCGCCCTCGGCCGAGGTGCGCAGCAGGGTGCGGATGTCCTCGGGGTGGACCAGGTCGGAGAAGGAGTAGCGGCGCATCGCGGCCGCCGGGCGGCCCAGCAGCCGGCACAGCGCGTCGTTGATCCGCAGCAGCCGCCCGTGCTGGTCCCCGCCCATCTCGGCGACCGCCATCCCGCTGGGCGCGTACTCGAACGCCTGCCGGAAGCTTTCCTCACTGGCCCGCAGCGCCTGCTGCTCGCGCTCCAGCCGCACCAGCGCACGCTGCATGTTCGACCGCAGCCGGGCGTTGCTGAGGGCGATGGCGGCCTGGGAGGCGTACATCTGCAGCGCCTCGCAGCCCCACGCGCCGGGGCGTCGGCCGTTGCGCGGGCGGTCGACGGACAGCACCCCCAGCAGCTCGCCGTCGGAGGCGTACAGCGGCGCGAAGAGGCGGTCCATGGGGTGCCAGGCGTCCGGGGTGTCCCGCACCGGCGACGGGGCGTGCCACTCCGGCACCTCGTCGTCGTCCAGGACCCAGCCCTCGGTGTACGGGACGAAGTGCAGCGCCCCCCACTGCTGGCCCAACGACAGCCGCCGCTCCCAGGCGGCGCGCGACCCCGAGCGGCCCGCCATCATCGCCTCGGCCGCGGCGCTCCCGGCGACGGCGGCCACGACCAGTTCACCCTCGGCCCGCACCAGGTGGACGGCGGCTATCTCGAAGCCGAGGCCCTCGACCACCCCGTTGGCGACCGTCTGCAGGGTGTCGGCGAGGCTGCGCGCTGTGTTGAGCTGCGCCACGACGTGGTGGAGCTGCCGCAGGCTGGCGAGGCGGACGTAGGGCTCCGACTCGGTTTCCATAGCCCTCCCCCTGAGCCTTGCTCGTCAACTCCAGGTGCTCGTGGCGTCGCTTCCGGGCCTCACTGACTCAGTGCTTCGGCTGTCTTTCGGCTGCCACCGCCACTGAATCACAGCGAGCTGTTCACTCGGTACACAGGGTCAACAATTAATGCCCTCTGTGACTCAAGTCACAACAGTCCGCGATTAGTTGATTGCGCAACGTGTACCCCGGCAGGACAGCGGTATACGCCGCGTACATCTCGTGCAAATTCCCCGCATACTCCGGACGGCCTCGGCCGGGCCTCGTACCCGCCTGGTCCCCGAGTCCGATGCGGGGTCGGGAGAGCGCCCGTTAGCGTAGCCGACGTGTCCCACGCAGTGCAGCAGCAAACGACCCCCGTGCCCCCGGGCCTCGCCATGCCCCATGCTGATGGGGTGAGCGACGAGGAGTTCCGCGCGGCAATGGCCCGGCTCGCGGCCGGGGTGGTGCTCGTCACCGCACACGACCCCGAGGAGGGCGTGCGCGGTGAGGACGTCGGCATGACCGCCACCGCGTTCCTGTCCGTCTCCCTCGACCCGCCCCTGGTACTGGTCAGCGTGCGCGAGGACTCCCGGATGGACGAACTGCTCTCCCGCCAGAACCACTGGGCCGTCTCCCTGCTCACCGAGGCCCAGCACCAGACCGCCGGTCGCTTCGCAATGAAGGCGCGGCTCAGCGACCGGCTCCTCTTCCAGGAGCTCCCCCACACCCGCGGCTCCGTCAGCGACGCACCCCTGGTAGACGGCGCGCTGGCGGCCGTCGAGTGCCGCACCGAGCAGCGGGTCGCCGCGGGCGACCACACCCTGGTCATCGGGCGCGTCCTGGCCACGCGGCTCACCCACGGGGAGAGCGGGCCGCTGCTCTACCACAGCGGGCGGTACCGGTCCCTGCGCTGATCCGCGGTCGCGGGGCCCGGGGACGGGACCGGACGGTCGCGAGGTCCGGAGGACGGGCCCTCGGGCGGCGTCCGGGGGACGGGCCCTGGAGCGGACTCTGGGTGCGCGCCGGGATCGGCCCTCGGCGACCAGTACGCGGCCGCGGGGCCCGTCCCGGCTCACGGCATCCCGGGCCGCCGCCCGGACTCGCGCGCCGGCGTTCCCCGGCGGCGGCCTGATGCCGCCGCCGGATTATCACGCAGTGATTTCCGCGCCGCGTCCCCGGCGGAGGTCCTGTCAGTCCCAGCCGCGTCCCGTCCGGCCCCGCTTCAGGTCACTGCGCTGCTTCTTCTGACGCAGCCTGCGCTCATTGATCCCGCGGGGCGTCTTCTTCTTGCGCCGCGGCGGCGGAGGGGGCGCCGTGGCCTCCGCGAGCAGCGCCGCCATCCGCACGGCCGCCGTCTCCCGGTTGCGCCACTGCGAACGGTGCTCGCTCGCCCGCACGACCAGCACCGCACCGTCCACCAGCCGGTTCGCCAGCCGCTCCAGCGCACGGCGCTTCCATACCTCGGGCAGCGCCTGGGTGTGCGCCAGGTCGAAGCGCAGCTCCGCCTGGCTGTCGCTGGTGTTCACATGCTGGCCGCCCGGCCCCGACGAGCGGGTGAAGCGCCACGTCAGCTCGGCCTCGGGCAGGGCGACGTCGCCGCGGATGAAGTGGGGACCGGACATGGTCTCCATGGTCCGGCCTCCGGGCGCGGCCGTCATCCGCTTTTCCGGACACCCGCGCCGGCGCCGCGCCTGGCCCTGCTCCGCGCGCCGTCCGCTCGGCTCGGACACCGCCGGGCCACTGCCCGGATCGCGCGGGCGGAACCGCGAAGGTAAAGAACGCAAAGTGGACCCGGAAAGCTGGAACCCGTCCGTCCTCCGGCTGCGTTGTGCAGAGTGTGAGGCGTACGGCCGCGGACCCCGGTGAGGTTCCGTTCCGGCGCCGGTGATTCCCTCGGAGTCACCACCAGAGCCAGACACGACAGAAGGGCACCCCATGGCTGTAAGCCTGTCCAAGGGCGGCAACGTCTCGCTCACCAAGGAGGCACCGGGCCTGAGCGCCGTCACGGTCGGCCTCGGCTGGGACGTGCGCACCACCACCGGTACGGACTTCGACCTCGACGCGAGCGCCATCGCGGTGACCGCCGAGGGCAAGGTCTATTCCGACCAGCACTTCATCTTCTTCAACAACAAGGCGACGCCGGACCAGTCGATCGTCCACACCGGGGACAACGTCACCGGTGAGGGCGAGGGCGACGACGAGCAGATCAACGTCAACCTGGCCGCGCTGCCCGCCGAGATCGACAAGATCGTCTTCCCGGTCTCGATCTACGACGCGGAGAGCCGCAGCCAGAACTTCGGCCAGGTGCGGAACGCCTTCATCCGTATCGTCAACCAGGCCGGCGGCACCGAGATCGCCCGCTACGACCTGAGCGAGGACGCCGCCACCGAGACCGCCATGGTCTTCGGCGAGCTGTACCGCAACGGCGCGGAGTGGAAGTTCCGCGCCGTCGGCCAGGGCTACGCCTCCGGCCTCGTCGGCATCGCCCAGGACTTCGGCGTCAACGTCTGAGACCGGCGGACCGCCGCCCGGCCTCGGGCCCTCCGGGCCCCGGGCCCACCCGGCGGACACCGGCCGGACACCGGCACCACCCGGGCACCGGCGGGGGGGGGGGGGGGGGGGGGGGGGGGGGGGGGGGGGGGGGGGGCGGCCCCGCGCGGGGGGGGGGGGGGCCCCGGCGGCCGCCCCCCCCCCCGCCCGCGCCCCCCCCCCCCCGCCCCCCCCCCCCCCCCCCCCCCCCACGCCCGTACCCGGCCGTGCAGGGGCCCGTCGGCACCCGGCCGAACAGCCCGACCGGAACCGCCCGACCGGAACCGCGCGGCGCCGCGATCCCGACGGGCGTGACACCATCGCGCCGTGCTCGACATCGGCTACGCCCTCTCCCGCCGCTTCCCCGACCCGCCCCAGACGGACTACCGCACCGCCGACGTGCGGACCCTGCGGCACGATCTGTTCTGCGGCGACATCTACCTCGCCGACACCGACACCGACACCGACACCGACACCGATCGCGAACTGTCCACAGCCTGGGGATGGGTGCAGGTGCTCGACTTCGCCTGGGCGCTCTGCGACATCGTCGAGGAACTGGACCGCGACCCGCTGGGGAGCCGCTCCCCGGGCCCGCACCACGCGGCCCTGGACTTCACCGAGTCCGCGGAACTGCTGCGCTTCACCCGCCGGTTCGGCTGGGTGGAGATCACCGCCGACTGGTCGCCGGACGCTGAGGAACCGCTCTCCTTCTCCCATGGCGCCCTGCGCCGGGAGGCCCGCGACTTCCTGCACGACCTCGTCGCGGACCTCACGGACCTGCACGAGGACCTGACCGCCAACCCGGCCGTCCACGTTCTGACCTCCCGCTTCCCCCGGATGCCCTGACTCCGGTGCCCGCGTGCCGGGCTCTCGCCGCCGCGGCCTCAAGGCTCCACCCGCACTCCGATCTGCGCCGCGAACGCGGGGGCCAGCTCCATCAGCTGCCCCGGGTCGATGGTGGCGCCGGCCAGCCGGTCCAGGCCCGAGGCGATGTCCAGTTCGGTCGCTCCCCGCAGATCCACGTCCTTGAGCCGCACCTCGCGCAGCTCGGCCCGGCGCACCGTGCAGTCGCGGAAGGCCACGCGCTCCAGCGCGGCACCCGCGAAGTCCGGCTCGTCCAGCACACAGCCCTCGAACGTCACATCGGTGAGCGACGCCTGCCGGAGGTTCAGGAAATCGATCTTCCCACCGGACACCAGCACCCGGTTCCACCGCGCCCCGTGCAGCCGGACACCGCCCAGCCGCGCATCCCGCAGCTCCACGTCGCGGAACTCGGCGCCCGCCAGCTCCGTACCGACGCCCCGGACTCCCTCCAGCACCGAGTCGACCACCCGGAGCCGCCCCAGCCGGGCCTCGTCCAGCACGCACCGGTACATCCCCACGTCCAGGAACGTCGCACCGCCGCCCTCGGTCCCGCTCAGGTCCAGTTCCTCGAACCGCACCCCGTCGTAGTCCCCGTCGGGCTCCAGCCCCCGCCCCTCGAAGGGCCGCAGCTCGGGAAGGGAGATCTGCGGGCGCCGCGCCGCCCGTACTGCCGATGTCGCCATCCCCTCATGGTGCGGCCGACCACTGACAACGGCGGCACCGACGGCGCGTCGACGGCGGCGGCGGGCCGGCGGCACACCCGCACCGCCCGGACCGGCTGCGCGGGACCCGCACGGAAAGTGGTCCTGGTCCCATAACCGGCATCCGGACCCCGCCACCCGGCCCACTGGCCTAGCGTTCTTCCCATGACCACCAGGACCGGGAACCGGAAGCGATGGCTCATCGCGGCGGCCCTGCTGTGCGCCCTGGCCGTGACCGCGGCCGCCGTGGTGCTGATCCGGCAGTACCAGCAGGATCGGGCGTCGAAACCCTTCGTCGTCCCCGAGGGATGGCGCGCCACCCAGGTGTACACGGCGGCCGACAAGGCGCTCTCCGTGCCCGAGGGCACGACGCGCAAGGCCGCCGAGCGCGCCGCCCGCGCGGGCGAGCTCCCCCTCCCCGCCGCGGCGAAGCACAACCCCGAGGGGTACCTCTACCCCGCCACCTATCCGGTGCGCGCCAAGACGACACCGACCGCGCTGCTCACCTTCATGGCCGAGACGGCGAAGGAGCGGCACGCGGCGGCGGGCGTGGGCGACTACGACACTCTCGTCATCGCCAGCCTGCTCCAGGCAGAGGCCGACACCCCCGAGGACATGGCAAAGGTCGCCCGCGTCATAGACAACCGCCTCAAGCGCGACATGCCGCTGCAGATGGACTCGACCATCAACTACGCCCTCGGCCGCTCCACCCTCGACACCAGCCACGCCGACACCCGCCTCGACTCCCCCTACAACACCTATCGCCACAAGGGCCTGCCTCCGTCCCCCATCAACAACCCGGGCCCCGAGGCCCTCGAAGCGGCCCAGCACCCCACCCCCGGCGACTGGCTCTACTTCGTCACCGTGAAACCGGGCGACACCCGCTTCACGGACGACTACGCGCAGCACGAGAAATGGGTGGAGGAGTTCAACACCGAACAGGCGGGCGGCGCCTGAGCCGAAACCCGACGCTGACCCCTGACGCCACTCGGCATCGGGACCGAGGCCGGTGCCGACATCTGCGGCCGGGACCGACACCGGGGCCGGGAACGGACCCGGCGACGCGAGTGGCCACTGCCGATTTCCCGCGAACCCCGCAGGCACCGGACGTGAGTACTACGATTTTCCTGGTGTGTTGTACGTCACATCGAGAGTGCGACAGGTGGTCCGTGCGGGAGAACTGTGTGCCCCGCACGGGAGATGGGGGGCTTTTGTGCGCGAGATGACCAAGGGGATGAACGTAGGGCTCAGCTCGCTGAGCCCCCATGTCGGCTCGGTACTCGTCGGCCTGAGCTGGGTCAGCCCGACCGGGGACGGCGACGCGGACGTGTCCGTCCTGCTGCTGGACGCGAACGGCAAGGTACGCGGAGACAGCGACTTCTACTTCTACAACAACCCCGCCGCAGCCGACGGAAGTGTGCAACTTCTGGGCAAAACACCGACGGAGAACGGCGACGAGGACCGCATCAGCTTCGACCTGACCGCCGTCCCGCCGGGGATCGACCGCATCGTCGTCGCCGCGAGCCGCTACGGCGGCCGGAATTTCGGGGAGTTGGCGGACGTGGAGGTCACGCTGGCCGACGGGACCGGTGAGCGCCTCCTCCGCTTCGCCGTCGAGGACGCCGACACGGTCAGCGCGATCATCTTCGGCGAGCTGTACCGGCGCGGCGGAGAGTGGAAGTTCCGGGCCGTCGGCCAGGGGTACGACAGCGGACTGGCCGGACTGGCGACGGACTTCGGCGTCGACATCGAGGACGACGCCGATGAAGCGGAAGGCGCGGAAGGCGCTCGTGCCGAGGACGGCGAGGAGACACCCCAGGACGAGCCGGACACCGCCCGGACCGCCCAGACCGGGCAGACCGCCGCGGACGTGCACAGCAGCGCGAACGCAGGTGGGAACGTGGCTGGGATCGGTGTCAGGACCATGAACAGGACCGGGACCGGGACCGGGACCGGGACCGGGAACGGGACCGGGAACGGGACCGGGACCGGGACCGGGACCGGGACCGGGACCGGGAACGGGAACGGGACCGGCAACGAGACCGGGGGCGGAGCTGCGCAGGCCGGCGCTCCGGCTCCGGGGACGACGCCCGGCCCGGTACCGGCACCGCGCGCATCCGGCGACAACGTCACACCGCCCGCGCGCGCGACCCGCCCCCGTACCGCGAAGAAGAAGGTCACCCTGCCCCGGGCGGACCGGAAGGCGCTGGCGGAGAACGAGTCCTGGCGGCCGTCCCGGCTGGTACCGGTCCCGACGCTCAAGAGCGACCGGGACCGCGAGGTGCGGGCCACCTCGGTGCTGCTGTCGGTGATGGCCCAGGTGCCGGAGTTCGGCAGGAGGCTCACAGCCGCCTTCGGGGCCCCCGCGGGACGCATGGAGACCTACACCGAAGTCGTCCTCCCGCACGGCGAGGCACCGCGCCGCCCGGACGGGGTGATCCGCGTCGAGCGGGCCGGCAAGCTGTGGACCGCCCTCGTCGAGACCAAGACCAACGGAAGCGCCCTCAAGCCCGACCAGGTGCAGGCCTACATGGACATCGCCGCACGCCGCGGCTACGAGGCAGTGATCACGGTGTCCAACGATGTCGCGCTGGAGGGCAGCCCGCTCGTCGACGTCAAGATCGACGGACGGCGCAAGCACCGCGTGGCTCTCCGGCACCTGTCCTGGGCCGAAGTCACCTATCAGGCGCAGCTGCTGATCCGGCACGAGGGCGTCGGGGACAAGGCGCACGCCTGGCTGCTTCAGGAACTGCTGCACTATCTGCAGCACGAGAACTCCGGCTGCCACGGCTTCCAGAACATGGGCGCGGCCTGGGTCCCCGTACGCAACGGGATCAACGACGAAACCCTGTGCGAAGGTGATCCTCGCGCCCTGGACGTGGTCGAGAGCTGGGAGCGGCTCGTCCGCCAACTGTGCCTCGGCCTCGGCGGCGAACTCGGGCAGAAGGTGCTGCCCGTCCACCGGTCCAAGCGCGGTGCCGACCCCGCCGCACGCCGCAGCCGCCTGGCCGACCGGCTCTGCCGCGAGGGGCTGCTCCAGGCGGAGTTCCGGATCGACGGCGCGCCCGGGATCCTGGCGCTCAACGCGGATCTGCGCACAGGCAAGCTGCGCACCTCCATCGAGATCCCGCCCCCCGAGGGGGGCTACCCCCTCAGCAGGGCGAAGCGGCTGCTCCGCCGGCTGGCCGAGGCCCCGGCGGATCTCCACGTCGAAACACTGCTCGAAGGCGGGGCAGGCGGTCCGCGGGGCACGCTGGAGCGGCTGCGGCCGGAACCGGCGGACATGCTCCCGAAGGGCGACAACCCGATCGCCGGCTTCCGGCTGTCGCTGTTCAAAAGCATGGGGAACAGCCGGGGCAACGCCGAATCCGGCTTCATCCGCAGTGTCGACGACGCGGTGCACCGCTTCTACACGGCCGTGGTGGTGCACCTCGATCAGCCGTAACCCCTCGTCGGTCTCCGCAGGCAACGGGGACCGATGGAATCAGGCCGTCGAAACGGCTGCACGACCCGGCCGCAAGTCCCCGTCGGGACGGCGTACACCCGCCGCACGCACGTCGTACGGCCCTCCGGGTGGGCGTGCCACGCACGTCCACCCGGGTTCACGAGGAGTGGCCGAATGACAGCGTCGGGGCGGACCGGTCCTGTACCGGACAGGTGAGACGCCGCTATGGTGAAGTACCGCCATACACATTGCGGAGAAGAACGAGAGGAGGAATCCGTGCTGTCCCGAGAGAAGAGCTGGAATGCCACAGGCATCCCGCGGTTCGGTGTACACCGTGACCGGCGAGAAGCTGCTGGAAAGGCCGGATCCTCCAGCTTCTCCGCGCGAGGAGCAGTTTTCCTTTCGTTGTGAATCGCAGAGTGCGCGCCCGGCCCGTGCGCGGTAAGGCGAGCGCGATGTATCTCGATCTCATGGAAGCCCTCGGCACCTTCCTCGGCGGTCTCGGCGCCTTTCTCGCCGCCACGACCCAACTGCTGAACACCTTGCAGAAGAAGGGCGAGGAGGAGCGGGGCGCCGGCAGCGGCAACGACGCACCGGTCGACTGGGAAATCCCCCCGGCACTGACCCTCCACCTGGCCACCGCGGCGTGATCCGCTCCCCCTGACCTCGCCCTCGAGAGACGCCACCCCGCACCACGCGTCCTCGGGACGGCCCCACCGCGGGTCGGCACGGCAGGCCGGGCCGAACAGCCACGTCAGGCCGCACGCACTGCACTTCGGCGTTGCCGGGCAACGCACGCGCAAAGCACCGGCACCGGCACCGGGGGAGGAGCCCTACGCTCCTCCCCCTGCTGCCGATATCCGAGGCCCGGTATCCGAGGCCCGGTATCCGAGGCCCGAGGCTGAACGTCGGACATCGGATGTCCGACCCCCACATGCCGCGCAGTGCCCACGCACCCAAAGCGCGCGACACACCCCACGTCGAACGCGAAAACCTCCGCACCGTCCCACTCCCAGCCCGAGCACTGGTCACAGAATGGCCACCTCTCACCCAAGTTCTCCACAGACTGCATCGCAGAGCACTACGGTCACTCCACCCGAAACACACTTGGGGGACGAGATGACCAATCCGTACACCGCTCCCATACCTCCGGCTCCCCGCCCGCCCGACACCCGCCCGCTCCACAAGCGGGTGCTCGTATGGGTCGGAGGCGTGGCCCTCTTCGTCGTGGGCGTGGGCATCGGCGCCACCGGCGAGGACGGACAGCAGCCGGTCGGCGACGAGGCGAAGCCCGCGACGACCGTCACCGCGACCCGGACGGCGACGCCCGAACCCGCGCCCACGGTCACCGAGACGGTCAAGGCCAAGGCGAAACCCCGCCCCACGGTGACCGTCACCACGACCGCAGCCGCGAAAGCGGCCGACGACGGAGACGGCGGAACCGGCGGCAACAGCAGCAGTGACACCAGCAGCGGCCAGGACAGCTCGGGCACCTGCTCGATCGTCTCCAGCGCGGGGAACTGCTACTCGGCGGGCCAGTTCTGCCGCAACAGCGACCACGGCGCCACCACCTCCACCGCGAGCGGCCGGGCGATCACGTGCGCCTCCCGCTCGGGCTCCTGGCGCTGGACGTACAACTGACGTCGACTCAGTCCAACGCGGACACGGCATCGCGGTCGTCGCCCCACTCGCCCAGCTCACTCCGCTCGCCCCGCTCGCCCCGCTCGCCCCGCTCAGCCTGCTCGGCTCGTGCGGGCGGGCCGGAGCGGCGCAGGACGAGCAGCGCGACGAGGACCGCGGCGGCCAACAGCCCAGCGCCGACGCGCAGGCCGAGCGCGTACCCCGCGTCGAGCGCCTCGGGGGTGACGGCCCCGCCGGTGCGGTGCTGGGCCGCGGTGCCCAGTACGGCCAGTCCGAGGGAGGCACCGATCTGGCGGGAGCTGTTGAGCAGGCCGGACGCGGTACCGACCTCATGCGCGGCCACCCCCGCGGTGGCCGTGGAGACGACGGGCCCCAGGCAGAGACCGAAGCCGGCACCGGCGACGACCGACGGCCCGAGGACATCGGTGACGAAGGCCCCGTCGGCGCTGATCAGGCCGAACCAGGCGAACCCCGCCGCGGTCAGCGTCCCGCCGGCGACCAGCAGGGTGCGGGGCGCGACGCGGTAGCCCAGGGCGATGGCGAGCACCGACCCGGCGATCACCGCGAGGGCGAAGGGCAGGAACATCACCCCGGTCAGCGCCGGACCGTTCCCGAGGACCTGCTGGAGGTAGAGGGAGACGAAGTAGAAGGAAGCGGCCATCGCCGCACCCACCAGAAGGTTGTAGGCGTTCGCACCCGCGACCGACCGGTTGGCGAACAGGCCCAGCCGGACCAGCGGTTCGCGTGCCGTGGTCCGCTCGACGTGGAGGAACGCCGCCAGCAGCACGGCGGCGGCCGCCAGCGTCGCCAGGGTGACCGGTGAGCCCCAGGCGTACCGGTCGGTCCGGACGATGCCGAACACCAGCAGCGTCGTTCCCGCCGTCGCCAGGACGGCACCGAGCACGTCCGGACGGCCGCGGGAGGTCGGCGCGCTGTCGGCGACGCCGCGCCAGGCCAGTGCCAGCGCGCAGGCGGCCATCGGTACGTTCACGAACATCACCCAGCGCCAGTCGGCGTACTCGGTGAGCAGCCCGCCCATCAGGACCCCCATGGCACCGCCCGCGGCGTTCATCGCACTCCACACACCGAAGGCCCGGACCCGCGCCCGGCCCTCGGGGAACGTCTCGGCCAGCACCGCCAGCGCGGCCGGCGCCAACGCGGCGGCCCCGACGCCCTGCGCGGCCCGGGCGGCGACGAGGTGACCGGGCTCCTGGGCCAGGCCCCCGACCAGCGAGGCGAGGCCGAACAGACCCAGCCCGAGCAGCAGGATCCGCTTGCGGCCGTACCGGTCCGCGGTCCTGCCGCCCAGGAGCAGCAGCCCGCCGAAGGTGAGGGCGTAGGCGTGGATGACCCAGGTCAGGCCCGCATCGCTGAAGCCGAGGCCCTCGGCAATCTTCGGGAGTCCGACATTCACGACCGACAGGTCCAGCGACACCATGAACTGCACGACAGCCACCGCGGCAAGCGTCATGCCGGGGCGGGCGGTTGAGCCCTTCGTCATCGCGGTCTCCGTTCCCGGCGGGGCTCGCGGCCGGGCCGATTCGACTTTCCGAACATGTTCCGAAAGTAGCACCGAACCGCCCGCCGCGCACGCGAAGAGTTTCGGAAGCGGCCCGGATCCGCGGCCGGCGACGAGCCGCCGCGCTCAGCGCGGCACGCGAGAAACGCCCTCGTCCACGACAGAGGCGCCGCCCCCGCCCCGACAGACAGGACGGCATCATGGGGCGATGCCCCGCCCCCCCGAACCGTCCGAGCCGGCCGAGTCGCCCGAGACCCGCGAGACGTCCCAGACCCGCAAGACGCCCCAGACCCGCAAGACGCCCCAGACCCGCAAGACGCCCGAGACCCGCGAGACACGTGAGACATCCAAGACCCGCGAGACATCCGACGCGGGTGAGTCACCCGCACCGAGACCGCCGGGCGGTGCCGTTCGCACCGACAGTCGCACCGGCCCTGCCAGGGACACCGGACACACCGGACACACCGGACGCACCGGACACACCGGCCGCACCGGCCGCCCGCGGCTGACCTCCCGCGCGGAGATCCTGGCGGCGGCCCGCCGGCTCATCGACCGGGACGGCTGGGGGAAACTGACCATCCGCCGCCTGGCCGCCGAACTCGGCATCGGCGCGACGACCCTGTACCACCACATCCGGAACAAGGACGAACTGCTCGTCCTCCTGCTCAACCACCACGTCGACCAGATCGCACGCCCGCAACTGCCCGACGAGCCGCACGACCGCGTCGTCGCGGCCGCCACCGCCCTGCACGACGCCCTCGCCGACTGGCCCTGGGCCGCGGAGATCCTCACCGCCGACGGATTCGTCGGCCTGCTCGACGCATCGGCCCTGTGGATGGTCGAAGCCATCGTCGCCGGAGCCGAGGACTGCGGCTGCACACCCGCCCAGGCCGTCGATGTCTTCCGCGACCTCTGGTACTACACCGTCGGCGAGATCCTCGTCCGCGCCCACTCGGCGCGCCGACCGGCCGACGACGCACACCCCGCCCCCCGCGGCGCCTCCTTCAGCGACCTCGACGCCACGCAGGTACCCCGCCTCGCCGCCATCGGCGACCGGTGGCCGGAGCTTGCCGCACACGACACCTACCCACGGGGGCTCCGCGCCTTCGCCGACGCGCTCCTCCCCCACACCCCGCCGACCGCACCCCGAACCACCGCCTGAGCCCGCGCACCCAGCCGGTACGCGGCACAGAACACGCGCACACGCACACGACAAGCACCAGTGCGTCGCCGCGACACTCCTCGGATGCGCGACGCTTCCGCGCCGATCGGGGATGAACCCGCGCGCGCCGGGTACGGCGTCGCGCACAGCGGCAACCGCCCGAGGCCATGCATCCGGACGGGGCGCTGCTGACGGCCCGTCTACGCACCGCCGGGGGACGACATGGACGAGAGCAACTTCCTGCGCGAGCGACTTCGCTGGGCACTCCGCGCAGGCGGCGCCCTCACGACCTTCGGCGTCGTAGGGGCAGTACTGTCCGCCCTGTTCGGCGCTCCGGACGTGGTGACCTGGCCCCTGGCGGCCGGTGCGGCCGTCGTCGGCTGGCACGGCGGCAACCAGTTGATGCAGCGCTACGAAGGCCGCCGGTGACGCGGCAGCAACAGGCGGCATCCAAACCGGTGTTGCCGGCCCGACATCCGAGTTGCGGGCGGGCGACCTCCCCCGAAAAAGCGGTGGAACGAGCCCTCCGGGTACCGCTACCGTGCTATCGCCTTTGTCGCCTCACCGAGGACGTGCCCTTGTACACCAAGTGAGACCCCCCGAGTGCTGATCTGTCGCGCGTCGCGCCTGTGCGCCGCGCTGCTTTCCGCTGCGGACTTCTCACTGAAACCGGTGTACTGCTGTGCAAACGACCTGGGTGGTCGTTCCCACCTGCCTGCCCGAAATCCTCCGCCGTTGTCATGTCTGCGCCTCCGAGCGCTTCCGGACGAGCGGCAAATTCCGCGTCAACGCGAACCACAAACTCCTCGACGCCTGGCTCCTCGCCCTGTGCAACGGCTGCGCGGAGACCACCAAGCTCACCGTCCTGGAACGGATCAACGTCCGCTCCATCCGACCCGAACTGCTGGACCGCCTCCACGGCAACGACCCCGGCCTGGCAGCCGAACTGCTCCAGGACCCGACCGTACGGCGCCGCAACCGCATCGCCCTCGACTGGCGCAACGCCTGGCGACTGGAGACCGCCGGACCGACGCCGCCGGACACCGGGGACGTGCCGGGAAGGAGGGCACCGGCAGACGAGGCGGCGACCCTGCCGGAAGGCGAGACGCTCGAAGTCTCGGTCCGCTTCGCGGCACGGATACCCGTCCGCCCGGTACGCCTGATCGCTGACGGCTTCGGCCTCTCACGGGCCGAGGTGGAGAGACTGATCGCCGAGGGGAGCCTCGTCTCGACGGTCCGCCTGAGCGGCAAGCTCTCCGCCGACTTCACCTTCACGTTCAAACGCTGAACCGGGCCCCACCGGTAGGTCCGGCCCGTCGCGACGGGCCGGACCTACCCGGACTCCACGATCGACTTGAGCCGCGCGAGATCGGCGGCAACGGTGTCCGCGTCCCGCTCGAAGTCGACATCGCTCATCTCCGGCCGACGACGCAACGTGAACACCACCTCGCTCCCGGCACCATGGGCGATCACGCGCACCGGGTTGTAGACGGTCTCCCCCGAAGGCAACGTCACATCGTGATCCAGCACGCCCAACTCATTACGCGGCGCGAAGGTGACCACCACCCGCCCCATCGGCGACGACTCCGCGACCCACCCCTCGTCCCCCTGCTCGATGGAATCCCCCAGCCCATGGGCCCACACGGGCAGATTCACCGGGTTCGACGCATAGGCATAGACCTCGCCGAGGGGCCGATCGACATAGACGCTCACATGGCGTGATGCGGTGACTTCGCTGCTCATGGAACGACGGTAGCCCTCCGCCCGCCCCACCTTCTTGAACGAATCGGCCGTGCCGCGCTCAGCCGCACCGCGGTGGTACGGCACGCCGCGGATAACTGACCTGCCCCCGGAAACCGTTCGATCCGGCCGTGGACCCAGTTCCTCCGCACCGGTCTCGCGTCCACCGGGTCGCCGTCCGCCGCGTCCCGGTGCTCCGCGACATCACAGACGTAAAGAACCAGCGAAGCACCGCGCCAAGCCCACCAACCTCCCGTAACCCACAGGAGTGAAGAGAGTGAACTCGGCTCGCTTTCCTGCCCGTTCGCCGGCATAGGCTCCAGTCGAGCACCCGCTCCCTCCGTACGACGTCGAAACGGCGGCCGCACACGAACCGCACGTCAATCGCACGACGACCGCACGACGACCGCACGACGACCGCACGACGACCGCACGACGACCGCACGACGACCGCACACATGCAACGGCCCCCGGCCGGGACTGCAATCCCGATCGAGGGCCTGACCACCGAGGAAGAAGAGACCTTCCCCATGGCTGTCCAGCAGCTTAACGCGGCTGCGCCCGCGCGCCCGCCCTCTCGCCCGTATCGACGTTGCACCTCCGCCAAGACCGCACCGGCCCCAGCCCGGCCCGGCGTCGTCCACGTGAAGTACCGGCACCGCGCTCTCCCGGCACCGAAACGACCCCTCCCGGAACCGCGCACCCCCGATCCCGTACGGCAAGGCACCGCGGCCGCGCTTCTCGCCGGGCTCCGCCGGGACGATGACCGTCTGCTGCTCTCCGAGCGGGACGTGGCCCGCCTCACCCCCGCCGTCGGCGCCTGGTTGGAGCGCGGCACCGGACCGGAGGCCGTGCGTCGCACCCTCACGGCGCACCTCCCCGCCGGGCCGCTCCGCCGTCCGGCCGCCCTCATCTCCCACCGCCTCACCGTCCAGCTGCCGGCGCCGCTGCCCGAGGCCCGCCCGCCCCCGGACCGCCGCCCGGACCCGTTCCAGGAGTGCCCCCGAACTGCTGGCACACACGGGTACCCCGGACGTCGAGGACGTGGCAGAGGGGGTACTGCGGCACCCGGACGTCATGGTGATCGCCGAGGCCGACATGGAAGTGGAGGGTTCTTTCGACCCCCATTCCGTCCTGGCCGCCATCGAGGTCGTTTCGCGCTCCAACCCGGACAACGACTGGACGAGCAAGATGCGGGACCATCCGCTGCTCGGCGTCCCGATCTATGTGATCTTCGATCCCCGAACCGGTGAAGGCGCGGTCTTCTCCGACATCCACACCACCCCGCGGGTTCCCGCTACGCCACCCGCAAGGACTTCCTCTACGGGGAGGCGGTCACGATCGGCGAATGGACCATCTCCACGGACGGACTCCCCCGCTACGCGCCCTGGCCGCACGGGAGAGCTGGAGACGCTGACCGGACACCCCGTGCGGCACCGCTATACCCTGCCCGGCGAATCGAGTGGACTGCCACCAGCAGACGCGATGCTCGTGGCCCCGCTGACGACGACGAGCGCCTGCAAGTGGTCAGCGGGGATCACCGACACCGTGGCACCGCAGTGACTGATCGGTCCGCAGCCGGATGGAGTTCCGCGACGGTCCGGATCTCCGCTTCAGCGGGTTGCCGCTCGTGAGATCGAATATTCCGGCCTCGCCGCAGAAGGAGCTGACTCTCCGCTGCAGTCTTCCTGTCCCTACTGTCCGCGGGCCGGTTGGTTGGCGATCAGCAAGGTCGTGCCCGCCGGACGGAATCCCAGGCGCGCGTAGATGCGGGCGACTGCCTCTTCTGCGTAGGCGAGGAAGATGGTGCGCACGCCGTGCTCGCGGGCGTGGGCGACCAGGGCTGCCATGACGGCAGCACCGAGGCCCTGGCGGCGAGCGACGGGAAGGGTACCGATCCCGCCTATCTCAGTGGCGTTCTCCGCGGGGTGATAGTGACCGGCGGCAAGCGGGGTGCCGTCTGGGGCGAAGGCCGCGACGAGGATTTTGTGTCCGGCTCGGAGCGAGGGCTGGAACGTCGCCACCGTGCCGCCCGCAGTGATGCGTTCGGCCGCTTCCTCCAGTTCCGCGCGGCCAGCGGGACCCACAGCCGTGCCCTCGTCCGCGAACGCCAACTCGGGAAGGGCGAGTACGGCCGGCAGCGCCGGATCGTCGGCGTCCAGAGACCGGACAGTGACTCCAGGGGGGACGGGCTGCGGGAACATCTGATGCTGTGGGTCGAGGACCATCAGCGGACGTTCGGCCACAGGGAGCCCCGCTCCCACGAGACGACCGCGTAGCGACGGCGTCACCTCGGCGAGCCACTCGAAGCATTCCGGCACGTCGAGTTCACGTTGGCGAGCACGGACCAAGGCGATGTCATCAGCGGTGGGCGTCGCGGCCCCCGTGATCGGGCGGGCGTGGTTCGGACCCCCGTAGTACGGGCTTCCCGTTTCCTTGCGGACGAAGAGGCACAGACTGCCGAACGCCTCCGTCTCCGAAAACAGCAGCGGCACGGTCGCGTAGTACCGCTCGATACAGTCACGCAGAGAGGACTCACCCATGCAGCGCATCCCACCACAGAGAGCTGATGCACCGCTCCTGAAAAACCTCCGCCTCGTCGAGTGCGTGGAATTGGGGCCATCCCGGGGGCGCGGGGAGCACAGTTGGTGACACTGCCCTTGGCTGGTGCGAGCCTGTCCACCAGGTGGCGCCGACGGCTACTGACGTTTGGTGCTCGCGTCCTGGCAGCGCGGTGAACGGCATCGGCTGTCGGATCGCGGCCCTCAGGTTTCGTACGCCCGACACTCATCGTTCCGGGCGCCCATCGCGCCAGTCGGCCCTGTCAGCCGCGCTGTATGCCGCTGGTGTCCAGTAATAGTCCCCGCCTCCCATCCTCAGATTGCGCCACAAGTGCGTGACCACGTCGACCTACAGCCAGATACCAGACGCCCGGTACAAGCTCCGTCACCGGATCCAGCGAACCGTCTTCCCTTGCAATCCAGCGCGCCACCGGAACAGCAAACCAAAACGGCGAGAAATCCCGATCTGGATCTGCCGCGAGAGCACGGGCGAGCTGGTCGGCATCAAATTCGGCGACATCTGCCAACGAGTACTTGACGCCCCCGCCAATGTCAGCGCGCTGTATGCCGCTGGTGTCCAGTAATAGTCCCCGCCTCCCATCCTCAGATTGCGCCACAAGTGCGTGACCACGTTGGCCTACAGCCAGATACCAGACGCCCGGTACAAGCTCCGTCACCGGATCCAGCGAACCGTCTTCCCTTGCCATCCAGCGCGCCACCGGAACAGCAAACCAAAACGGCGAGAAATCCCGATCTAGATCTGCCGCGAGAGCACGGGCGAGCTGGTCGGCATCAAGCAGGGTCTGCCTGATGCCGTTCTCCGCACTACTCTGCGGCGCGCCTCGTGCTTCGTCGACGACAGTTCCCACGTGGTACGTCTCGGGCTCCTTCTGCCAGGCTACGAAGCTCGCTTCGTTGGGTATCAGGGGCGTACGGGATACCGCCCGGTTCCGGGCGATCGCAATCAGCCCTCCGGTATTCGGGTGTGAGTAGTTGAGGTGCAGGAAATCCCGGTGAGAACGATCATGGTCGTCTAGCACACGTGATCGGTCTGGTGCGGGGGTTCGGAGGAAGATCCTCGATCGCTGCCGGGGCATGGCTACCGTCCGCCGCATGCCGGTGGAATTCTTAACTGATGAGCAGGCCGAGGCGTACGGGACGTTCACCGAGGTGCCCACGCGTCCGGAGCTGGAGCGGTTCTTCTTCCTCGATGATGACGACCGCGATCTGATCGCGCTGCGTCGTACGGACGCACATCGACTGGGCATGGCCTTGCAGATCTGCGCGGTCCGCTACATCGGACGGTTCCTGGGTGAGGACCCGCTCGCGGTGCCGTGGGAGGCCGTGGAGTACCTGGCGGGGCAGCTCGGCATCGCGGACGCCTCGTGCGTGAAGCGGTACCCGGAGCGCCGGTCGACGGTGTACGAGCACGCGGCGGAGATCCAGAAGCGGTTCAAGTACCGGGACTTCACCGATCGGAAGTGGGGTCGGGAGTTCCGCGGCTTCCTGTACGGGCGGGCGTGGACGCATGCCGAGGGGCCGGTGGCGCTGTTCAATCACGCGGTGACGTGGCTGCGGAAGAACCGGGTGTTGCTGCCCGGCGTTTCGGTGCTGGCCCGGCAGGTGTCGGAGGCCCGCACGGTTACCGAGCGGCGCCTGTACGAAGCGGTGGCCCGCGCCGCGTCCCGAGCCGATCCCGCGCTCGCGCCGGCGCTGGCTGAGCTGCTGGTGGTGCCGGAGGGCAAGCGGGTCTCGGAGCTGGAGAGGCTGCGTACTCCGCCGACGAAGTCGACGGGAACCGCGATGGTGCGGGCCATGGAGCGGGTGGAGGAGATCTCGGCGTTCGCGCTGGGGCGGGTGAACCTGTCGAGGGTGCCGGTGAACCGGCTGTCCACGCTGGCCCGGTACGGGCAGCTGAGCAAGGCGCAGACGATCGAGCGGGCGCCGGAGCCGCGGCGCACCGCGCTGCTGACGGCGGTGGTGCGCCAGCTGGAGGCGCAGGCAGTCGATGACGCGCTGGACCTGTTCGCGGTGCTGATGGCGAACCGGCTGATCAGCCCGGCCCGCAGGGCGTCGGACCGGGACCGGCTGGCGATGCTGCCGCAGCTGGAGAAGGCGGCGCGCATCCTGGCGAAGGCGTCGAAGATCCTCGCTGAGGAGCTGGACCTGGTCGCCGAGGCGGGCACGGATCTGGACGTGGCCGCGCTGTGGGCGGCGGTGGAGGAGGCGGTGCCGCGTACGGCGGTGTCCGGGGCGGTCGCGACCGTGGAAGCCCTGGTGCCGGAGGACGACGGGTCGGCCGAGGCGGCGATGCGCGAGAAGCTGGCCCTGCGCTACAACACGGTGCGCCCGTTCCTGTCGCTGCTGGGAGAGTCGGACGCGCTGGGTGCCGCTCCGGCCGGGCGGCGCATCCTGAAGGCGGTGCGCCGTCTGCCGGCGCTGTCGCGCCGCCGGGTCAAGGACCGGCCGCTGCTGCCCCGCGAGATCGACGCGGAGCTGGTGCCCGCGATGTGGAAGCGGGCGGTGTTCTCCAACGCCAAGCTGCCGCAGGGCGCGGTCGACCGCGACGCGTACGTGGTGTGCGTGTTGGAGCAGCTGCACCGTGCGCTGAACCGGCGGGACGTGTTCGCCTCGCCGTCGAACCGGTGGGCGGACCCGCGCGCCCGACTGCTGGACGGGCCGCGGTGGGAGGCGATGCGCGCGGACGTGCTGGCGGGCCTGTCCCTGACCGAGGACGCCGACCAGCACCTGGCCCAGCTCACGCGGGGGCTGGATGCGGCGTGGCGGCAGATGGCCGACCGTCTTCAGGAGGCCGGCGACGACGCGAAGGTGGAGATCGTCGTCCCCGAGGGCGGCGGACGCGCCCGCCTGTCGGTGGACAAGCTCGGCGCGGTGGGCGAGCCGGAGTCGCTGACCTGGCTGAAGAACACCACGGATGCGATGCTCCCCAGGATCGAGCTGCCGGACCTGCTGTTCGAGGTCCACTCCTGGACCGGGTTCCTCGACGCCTTCGGCCACGTCTCCGAACGGCGCACCCGCATGGAGGGCCTGCTCGTCTCCCTGGTCGCCCTGCTCGTCTCGCAGAGCTGCAACATCGGCCTGACCCCGGTCATCGACACGGAGAACAAGGCGCTGACCCGCTCGCGCCTGTCCCACGTCGACCAGAACTACGTGCGCGCCGACACCATCGCCGCGGCGAACGCCGCGCTCATCACCGCCCAGTCCCGGATCGAGCTGGCCCAGATGTGGGGCGGCGGACTGCTCGCCTCCGTCGACGGCCTGCGCTTCGTCGTCCCCGTCAAGAGCATCAACACCGGTCCCTCGCCCAAGTACTACGGCTACAAACGCGGCGTGACCTGGCTCAACGCCGTCAACGACCAGGTCGCGGGGATCGGCGCGATGGTCGTGCGCGGCACTCCGCGCGACAGCCTCTACACCCTGGACACCCTGCTGAACCTCGACGGCGGGGTGAAGCCGGAGATGGTCGCGACCGACAACGCCTCGTACTCGGACATGGCCTTCGGCCTGTACAAGATGCTCGGCTTCCGCTTCGCCCCGCGCTTCCGCGACCTGGAAGACCAACGGTTCTGGCGGGCCGACCTCCCCGACGACGGGGAGACGCCGGCCGCCGGGTACGGGCCGCTGGAAGCCGTCGCCTGCAACAAGGTCAACCTCAAGCGGATCGCCACCCACTGGCCGGACATGCTGCGCGTCGCCGGATCGCTCATCACGAACCAGGTCCGCGCCTACGACCTGCTGCGCATGTTCGGCCGCGAGGGGCATCCCACCCCGCTCGGGGCCGCGTTCGCCGAGTACGGGCGCATCGACAAGACCATGCAACTGCTCGCGCTGGTCGACCCGGTCGACGACACCTACCGGCGGCTGATGAACCGGCAGCTGACTGTGCAGGAGTCCCGTCACCGTCTCGCCCGCGCGATCTGCCACGGCGGCCGGGGCCAGATCCGGCAGGCGTACCGCGAGGGCCAGGAGGACCAGTTGGCCAGTCTGGGTCTCGTGCTCAACGCCGTCGTGCTGTGGAACACCCGCTACCTGGACGCCGCCGTCGCCCAGCTCCGCGCCGAGGGCCACGACATCAAGGACGAGGACGTCGCCCGGCTCTCCCCGCTCAAGGACCGGCACATCAACTTCCTGGGCCGCTACCAGTTCAATATCCAAGCCACCAGCCCGAACGCGGGCCTGCGCCCATTTCGCGACCCAAATACCCCCGAGAACACCGACGACTTGGAGTAGACAACAGGCGCGTCGTCCAGCCAGAACTAACCAGCGACACCCGACTGATGCCCTTTGTCATCACGCCTCTTACCGAGAGGCGAATGCTTGCTGCCGTCACCGTGTACCTTTTCTGCCTGCCCGGGAACGGCGACGGTCCTTCGCATCGAACACCGCCAAGGAGCGCGCCCCAGACAAAAGTGCTCGCTCCAAAGGGCGCAGGAGTGTGTCCTCCAGACCTCCCAGCGCTTCGGCAAGCTCCTCCGAAACATCCCGGGTGATCTCCTCCGCCACAACATCTACCGGAGCGCGGGGGCCCAGCTTGCTGACCACGGCGGCCGCGCGAGCGGGGGTAAGGAGCGCCGAGGCATGGGCCAGAAGCCAGGCAGGAACTCCGGCTGCTCCCTGCGGCGGCGACAGATAGGGACGTGCGCCGTCGAACCGCTCGTCCTCCGCGAAAGACTTTTGCTTCACCTTGACCACAGGACGCATGCCCGCACCTGCGGAATCCGCCTCCGGCCATTCGCCGGCCGGCTTGAGGACATAGCCTTCGGCAAGATTGTCCGCCAGCTCGGGCAATTCAAAGAGGGCTGGGACTCTTGTGGGGAAGGCACACGGCAGCTCCTGGAGCTTATTCAGCGCGCCGTGCCCTAGAGCAGGAGGACAGATGAGCCCTGCAGCGGCTGCGCCGTCACGCAGAGCACGGTCAGAGATCCAGCAGCGTCCCTCGGCTGTCTCGACTGATGCGTCGAACGGCAGCCACTGCAGGCCCGGCGCGTACCACACGCCTGTCTGTACTGGGTCCGCCCCGGCAATCGCGGGAACATCGGGGTGTGGGTAGCTTCCACCGGCCAGCTCACCGTAGATCGTCACCACCGCAGCGTCGCCCCATGCACTGTGCAGTGCGGAAGCGAAACGGGCCGCCGCTACCGATAGCACCGGCCAGATCCTGCTCACGCCGAAGAAACCATCCAGCGCATCGTCACCCAGCAGCTCACGCCGCTTCGCCGGATGAACCCCCGTTTCATCACACACCACCGCAAAGTGCGCTCCATGTACCTTTTCCACGGCCACCCACTCCCGGCCCCCGGACACGCCAAGCCCTCCCCTTGCAGAGATCTTGGGATATGGCCGTAGCGCGGGGCCCGCAGATGCAGCATCGAACATGAGGAGGATCATCGCTGCCTGCCCAGCACCGGGCAACCAGATTCACCGCGGCAACTCCGGCCTTCAATAAACCTTCGTTTTCTGAAGATCGCCCGGCGGGATCTCCCGAACCCCGCGGAGCCTTCAAAAACCCCTTCAAAAACCTGGGTCATTCAAGAACCCCGGACCACCGTTTTCTGACATGATCCGGGGCCATGACCGCCCTCGAACCGGCCGCCGGGCCGGACCTCCTTGTCGCCGAACCCCTCGTCCGCAACGAGATCAAGATCGGGTACGCCCGGGTGTCGACCGGCGGGCAGAAACTGGAGCGGCAGCTCGACGCGCTCACCTCCGCCGGGTGCCGGAAGATCTTCGCCGACAAGAAGTCCGGCAAGAACGCGCTCCGCCCCGAACTGAAAGCGTGCCACGCCTTCCTCGACGCCGGCGACACCCTCGTCGTCCCCTCGCTCGACCGCTACGGCCGCAGCCTCCAGGACCTCATCAACATGGTCGCCGAACTCCGTGACCGCGGGATCGGCTTCACCTCGCTGCACGAGAACCTCGACACCACCACCCCCGGCGGCCGCCTCGTCTTCCACGTCTTCGCCGCCCTCGCCGAGTTCATCCGCGAACTCATCATCATCGGCACCAACGAGGGCCTCGCCGCCGCCCGCGCCCGCGGCCGCGTCGGCGGGCGCCCCAGCGTCGCCACCGAGGACGTCATCCGCGCCGCCCGCGACCTGCTGCCCGACCCCGGCCGCTCGATCACCTCGATCGCCAAGCTGCTCGGCGTCTCCCCGGGCACCCTGTACAACCACATTCCGGACCTGCGCGAACTGCGCTCAGGCGCCCTGCCCCGCCAGATCGAAGAGGGCCATCAGTGACTCGCTCCCGCACCGGCCACGGGCCCGACCAAGGCGCCCCAGGGCCCGGACCTAGGCTGGCCAGCGGACAAACCGGCACCGGCCGGGAACGAGAGGAGCAGGCAGGAATGAACGGCCCCGAGCGGGAGCTGGCCGAAGCCCAGCGCGCACACTGGCAGCTGACCTACGGCTCTCACCCCGGCATGTACGGGCAGGACCCCAGCGAGCCAGCCCGCCACGCCGCCGCCGTCTTCCGGGCGGCCGGGGCGCGACAGGTGCTGGAGCTGGGGGCCGGTCACGGACGCGACGCCCTGTTCTTCGCCCGCGAGGGCTTCACCGTGACGGCCACCGATTTCTCCGCCACCGGCCTGGAGCAACTCCAGCAGGCCGCCCGAGGCCAGGGGGTCACCGAACGGGCGAGCACGGTGGCGCACGACGTCCGCGAGCCACTGCCGCTCGCAGACGCCTCTGTCGATGGCGTCTTCGCCCACATGCTGCTGTGCATGGCCCTGTCCACCAAGGAAATCCAGGCAGCGGTCGACGAGATCCGCCGCGTACTGCGGCCCGGCGGCACCTTCGTCTACACCGTCCGGCACACCGGCGACGCGCACTACGGCACCGGCACCGCGCACGGCGACGACATCTACGAGCACGGCGGCTTCGCCGTGCACTTCTTCCCCCGCCACCTGGTCGACACCCTCGCCGACGGCTGGACCCTCGACGAGGTCCATGCCTTCGAGGAAGGCGAACTGCCCCGCCGCCTGTGGCGCGTCACCCAGACCCTGCCGCGATGACCACCGCGCCGACTCCCGCACCGGCCATGATCGTGGACGGCACCGGCCTGCTGTGCGTCACACTCCTGCTGCGCCTGCGCAAGCAGATCGACGGCGCGCCCCCGGGCACGGTCGTGCACGTCATCGCCACCGACCCGGCCGCGCCGCTCGACCTGCCTGCCTGGTGCCACATGACCGGGCACCACTACCTCGGCCCCGTCGCCGGCGAACAGCCGGTGTACGCCCTTCGCCTCACCTCGGACGCCCGCCCCACCATGCCTGATGCGCCCTGGCACGCGACCTGAAGCGGCCGCTCTCGAACCCTCGCGCTTCACCAAGATCAATCTCAGCGGCACTTCCTGTACCGCAACTACTCACGCCCGGTATTGCGGTTGCGTTGCTGCGGCAGCGGCCGGGACTTACTCACCAGGCACTGATGGAGATACCGGTACAGGGTATTCATGTCGAGAAGATCGGGGCCACCCACGATGCCCTCAGTCAGGGCCGCGACCAGTTCGCCGGTGAATGCGGTGTACTTTTCGCCGGGTGGAGACAGGGCAGGGCGGGTCTCGGCAGATGCCGTGAGCAGATAGGTGCCAGCCACCACGGCTTGGTCAGCGACTTGCATGCTCGCGCCCATCTCGCCAATCAGGGCACGTCCGCTGTAGCAGCAGTCGAGGATCACTATGGTTCGCTTGGCGCGTGCCAAGGGATCCAGGACGGCACGTCGAAGGTACTCGTACCGCATCGAGGTGTACTCACGCTCAGGATCCGAGTCCGGCAGAGTCAGATACAGCTCGTCGGTATGCGCATCCGTCAGACCGTGCCCCGCGTAGTACACCAGCAGAGTGTCCTGCGCCAGACGTGCCTGCTCGCGCACGGTGTCTAGCACTAGTCCGGCGCTGCCCGGCTGTTCGATTACCGTGCAGGCCTCGGGGGGCAGGCCCCATACCTCGGGATCCGTCAGTGCCTTCTTGAGCCCCACGAGGTTGCGCGCGACCGACGGCAGGTTCTCCAGTACGGCGTAGTCGTGGATGCCCACCAGCACGGCCGCCGAGGAGGCCGGGTCCGACAAAGCAACCACCGCTACTCACTGCCCCCGTCCGTGCGAGACGGGGCAGGCTCGGAACCCCTGCTCCATGCCCTCGTGATCCGCTCGATCGTCTCGGGAGAGCTGTCGTACACGCAGATCGCAACGCCATCCCGCTCGAGAGTCAGCTTAGGTGGGCGCGGACGGGAACTCCGCCAGGTCGCAATGGCTGTAATCAGCGCTCCCAGAGCGATGCTGTTGGCGAGGACGACGTTGATGACCTCTAGCCTCCGGCTTTCACGAGGCGTGGTGTCCGATGGGTGATCACATAAGCAGAAAGTGCCTCTGACCAGCGAGAATGTGGATTGTCGAGATCCCTGTT
>NZ_JBIAGB010000008.1:0-284452 GCF_042869575.1 Streptomyces sp. NPDC006925 | reverse complement strand
CGGTCAACGTCGCGAAGGCGGCCGGACTGGCCGTTACGGCCTGTGGAGCGCAGGTAAGACCGGTACCCGTACCGGCGCAGCGCGTTGAAGCAGGATCCCACCGAGGCCCGCAGACGCGGGCAGTAGGAATCCCGGTCCTTTAGGGCCGGGAGGATGTCAAGACCTGCTGAAGTCCTCCCGGGTGATGGCGGAGGCGGGGCTGGCCTACTACGCGGGCTGCGACGAGTTCGCGCTGCCGCTCCGGGCGATCGGCGGTGCGGGATGTGTGAGCACGGTCGCCAACGTCGCGGCTCCGCTGGTCCGCGGGGTGCTCGACGCGTATGACGCGGGGGACCGGGCGTCGGCGGCCCGCCGCCATCGTGCGCTCGCCCCGTTGACGGAAGCGGTGATGACCGGGCAGCCGGGTACGGTCGCGGTGAAGGCGCTGCTCAACGCGCGGGGTCTGCCCGCGGGGCCGGTGCGCGGCCCGCTCCTGGACGCGGATGCCGGGCTGACGGCGCGCCTGCTGGAGTTGCTCGCCTGCGCCGAGGCCGGGGCCGAGGCCAGGACGGCGGACGGCGCCGCCGTGCCCGCGCCCGAACCCGCTGTCGGCGCCGGGGCGGCGGCGATGCCCGGGGGAATCCCGTGACACCTCCTGCCGCGGGAGGGATCAGGCCAGCTCTCGTTCGGCGAAGGCGGCGAAGGAGCCCGCAGGGCGGCCGGTGAGGCGCTGCACGGTGTCGGTGGTGCGGTCCTCGGCGCCCTCGGCGATGGCCCGGTCCAGCCCGGCGAGCAGGGCGGCGAACGCGGTGGGCAGCGACTGGGCCAGTCGGTCGCGCAGTTGGTCGCCGGTGAGCTTCCGGTGGGTGACGGTGCGGCCGGTGACGCGGCTGAGAACGGCGGCGACGTCGTCGTAGGAGAGCGCTTCCGGGCCGGTGAGGACCAGGTCGGTGTTCGGAGAACTGGCGTCGGTCAGCGCGTGGACGGCGACCGCGGCGATGTCCTCGGCGTCCACGAAGCCGACCCGTCCGTCACCGGTCGCCGTCAGAATGGTGCCGTCCGCCCGGAGGGACTGGGCGTGCGGATGGTCGCCGGTGAAGTTCTGCATGAACCACGAGGGGCGCAGCACCGTCCACTCCGCGAACAAGTCGGGGAGTTCCTGGTGGATCCGGCCCGTGGCCGGTCCGCCGGCGGGGACGGCCGAGGAACTGAGCAGCACCGCGCGGCGCACCCCCGCGCTGCGGGCCCGGTCGAGGAAGGGCAGGACGACCTCGGCCGGTTCCGGATGGCCCGGCGGCGGGGTCAGATGGACCCGGTCCGCGCCGCGCAGGGCGTCGCCGTGGGTCGCCGGGTCGTGCCAGTCGAAGCGGACGGCCTCGGCGCCGGGTACGGCACCGGCGCTGCGCGAGGCGGCCCTGACCCGGTGCCCGGCGGCGGTCAGCCGGGTGGTGACTCGGCGGCCGGTGGTACCGGTGGCCCCGATGACGAGGACGGTGGAGGGGGTGTTCATCGGGGGTTCCTTCCGGTGAAGTCACTCGCGGGCTCCTGGAGCAGTACGAGGGGGTTCCAGTAGTCGCGGTAGTGGGTGAAGAGCCCGTTCTGCACTGTCACCACGGCGATGTAGGTCATGTCGAAGGAGGTACCGCTGTCCACCAGTCGGCCCACTCCGCGCATCTCGACGACGACGGTTTCCGGAACGGTGGTCCGGTGGATCTCCACGTGGGGGAAGTCGTGGAGGTCGATGTGGTCGGGGTATCCGCGCATGTAGTCGGCGACCGCGGCCTTGCCCTCCAGCCGCGCGGGCCAGCCGTCGGGTGCGAAGGGGAACTCGAAGACCCCGTCGGGGTCCCACAGATCGACCCAGGCCGGGATGTCCTTGTCGAGCAGCAGGCGCAGGCCGTGGCGGTACACGTCCTCGGGTGCCGTGAGGGTGGGCATGGGCGCTCCGTCCAGTAAGATGCGGACCCGAGGTCCGTTTCGACAAACGATACGGACCGCCGGTCCGTATCGCAATCCGGAGTCACCACATGCCCGAACGCAAGCCACGCAAGGACGCGGTCCGCAACCGGGCGGCCGTGCTCGCGGCGGCCGACGCCCTCTTCGTCGGCTGCGAGCGCCCCGAAGCCGTGACGATGGCCGACATCGCGGAGGCGGCCGGTGTCGGGAAGGCGACGCTGTTCCGAGCCTTCGGGGACCGCACCGGCCTGATCCGAACCCTGTTCGAAGCCCGTCTCGAACCGGTCAGGACGGCGGTGGAGGAGGGGGAGCCGCCACTCGGCCCGGCGGCCCCGCCGCTGGAGCGGGTGCCCGCGCTGCTGGACGCGGTCCTCTGCTTCAAGCTCGACAACCGGCACCTTGCGCTGGCCCTGGAGGGAACCGGGAGCGACAGCCCCTACCAGGCGCCGCATTACGAGAAGTGGCACCGCACGCTCCGGGACCTGCTCGCCCAGGTGCCCGGACTCGACGACGGCGGATTCGCCGCCCATGTGCTGCTCGCCGCCACCCGCGCCGACCTCGTCGAACATCTCGTGGGGCAGGAGCGGACAGGGCGCGAGCAGGCGCGGGCCCAACTCGCCGCCTTCACCGCCAGACTCCTCGGTCCGGGGGGCGGCGGCCGGTCCATCGGTACCGCCGACTCCGGGGCGCCCGCCTCCGGGTGACCGAGGCCCGGACGGTCGCTCCCGCTCGCCGTCCCCGTGCCGTCCGCACAGGCGCGCAGCCTGCCGTACCCCGCGCCGCGTCGTCCGCGCGGCGCCGCCCGGGAATCCCGTGGAGCGCGGCGACCCGTGCGGTTAGGGTGCGGGCATGTCCAGCCCCGAGGCATCCAGACGCTAGCCACCGGCTCTCCGGTGGCTGTCTCGTGCCGTCTGCTTCCGCGTTCGCCGAACGCCACCCGATCGCCGTGCCCCGCGCTGTTCCGCGGCAGTGCCGCCACGCGCCCGGCCGGGCCGGATCCCTCCTGACCCGGGCACCTCCGCACGAGGTGCCGTGAAGCCTGCTCAGGCTGCCTCCGTCAGGCCCCGCCGCCGGTGCCGCGTGCCTGCCGCCGTCCTTTCCGATCCAAGTGAGGATTGCGGGTTTTCATGCCTTTTGTGCTGTACGTACTTGCGCTGGCGGTATTCGCGCAGGGGATGTCGGAGTTCATGCTGTCCGGGCTGGTGCCGGACCTCGCCGCCGGAATAGGGGTTTCTGTCGCCGCAGCCGGTTCGCTGACCTCGGCGTTCGCCGTCGGAATGGTCGTGGGCGCGCCGCTGATGGCGGCCCTCGGCAGCCGCTGGGACAGGCGCAGGGCACTGCTGTGCTTCCTGTGTGTGTTCCTGCTGGCCCATGTCGTGGGCGCGTCGACGACGAGTTTCGCCGTCCTGGTCACCACCCGGGTGGTGGGAGCGCTGGCCAACGCGGGGTTCCTCGCTGTCGCGTTGGCCGCCGCGGCCGCGATGGTGCCGCCCGGCGCCAAGGGGCGGGCCGTCTCCGTACTGCTCGGCGGGGTCACACTCGCCTGCGTCGCCGGGGTGCCCGCCGGCGCCCTGCTGGGGCAGGTGTGGGGGTGGCGCGCGGCGTTCTGGGCCGTGGCACTGCTCTCGGCGCCGGCCCTCGCGGCCCTCGTCCGCTCGCAGCCCGGAGCGCGACCGGACGCACCGCGGCCCGCGCACCCGGAGGCCGCACCGACCACCGGTGTCCGCCGGGAACTGCGGGCCTTGCGCGGGCCGCGGCTGCTGGTGACGCTGCTGCTGGGCGCCCTGGTCAACGGCGCCACCTTCTGCTCCTTCACCTACCTCGCTCCGCTGATCACCGAGGTGGCCGGGTTCGCGGACGGCTGGGTGCCGGGGCTGCTGGCCCTCTTCGGCCTCGGCTCCTTCCTGGGCACCGCCGCCGCGGGCCGGTTCGCCGACCGGCACCCGCTGCGGCTGCTGGTCGCGGGCGGCGCCGCACTGCCGCTCGGGTGGGCCCTGTTCGCGCTGACGGCCGGGCACCCGTACGCGGCCGTCGTCCTCGTGCCGGTCCAGGGCGCGCTGTCGTTCGCCGTCGGCTCCACACTGATCTCCCAGGCGCTGTACGCCGCCGCCCAGGCACCCTCCCTCGCGGGCGGTTTCGCGACGGCGGCGCTCAACGTCGGGGCTGCGCTGGGCCCCTGGGCCGGGGGCCTCGCGCTGAGCAGCGGATCCGGCTACCGCGGCCCGCTGTGGATCAGCGCCCTCCTGGCGCTGCTCGCATGGGTGGTGGGCGGGGCGGCGCAGGCCGTCGCCACCCGGGGCGAGATCCGGCGGCGTCGGGCAGCGGCAGCGGTCACGGCCGGAACACCTCCCGCCACCGGTGCGCCACGGACACCTCACCGCTGAGGGTCAGCTCCGAGAGCGGCAGCCGGTTCCACAGGGCGAGGTAGAGGTCCTGTGCCGTGCCCTCGTACACGCAGTCCGGCGCTGTCGGCGGCGCGGTGGCGCGCTCCGCCCGCGCCGGGTCGCCCAGGACCGCGGTCCAGGCGGCGCCGGCGACGTCCGTCGCCCGGAGGTGCAGGGTGCGGGGATCGGCGGCGAAGCCCTCCGGCGCGCCGCGCCGCGGATAGAAGCCGCACAGCAGCTCGTCGACCCCGTCGGCGGCGAACCCGGCGGGCAGCGGGGAGAGCGGCGCCCCGAGCGCCGCCTCGGCGTCCACCCGGTGCACCGCCGTCTCGTGGGCCTGCCTGCGGGTCCAGAAGGCCGCCGCGGACCGGGCGGGCAGGAACGTCCAGCAATCCAGGTCCTCCGGCGCCGCCTCCAGCACCTCGACCAGCAGTTCGGCGCCCTCCAGCAGCCAGGGGGCGAGCGCCTCGTCGGCCAGTCCGGCCGGCGGCGAGGGCCGTACGGGTTCCGTGCGGCCCTCGCGCACCATCCCGGCCGCCCAGCGGTGCACCGTACCCAGGTGCAGGGCCAGGTCACGTACGGTCCACTCCGGGCAGGTCGGCACCGGCGTATCGGGCTCGGCCCGGCCGACCGCGTCGGCGAACAACCGGGCCTCCGCGCGCAGGACTTCGATGAACTCAGGTCTCTCCATGGCCCGAGCCTGCCCGCCGGCCACCGCCCTTGTCACGGCGTTCCGCTGCGGGCGATTCCGCCGTCGGCGGACCGCCCCGACGGCGGCGGCCGGAACGGCAGCCCGCCGCTCCGGCCGCTGGCCTGCCGGCCTGGGGTTTGCGGTCGCGCGGTCCGGTGGTCCGTCCGGTCGGCTAGAGGACGAAGCCGTGCGGGAACGGGTCCCGGGGGTCGAGGAGATAGGTGGCCATACCGGTGATCCAGGCGCGGCCGGAGAACTCCGGTACGACCGCGGGCACTCCGCCGACCTCGGTGGTCTCCAGCAGCTGTCCGGTGAACCTGGTGCCGATGAACGACTCGTTCACGAACTCCCTGCGCAGCGGCAACGCGCCGCGTGCGTGCAGTTGCGCCATCCGCGCCGAGGTGCCGGTGCCGCAGGGCGAGCGGTCGAACCAGCCGGGGTGGATGGCCATGGCGTTGCGCGAGTGCCGCCCGTCCGAGCCCGGCGCCAGGAACTGCACGTGCTTGCAGCCGCTGATCGCGGGGTCGGCCGGGTGGACCGGCCGGTTGTGCTCGTTGACGGCGTCCATCAGGGCGAGGCCCGCGGCGAGGATGTCGTCCTTCCGCGCCCGGTCGAACGGCAGGCCGAGCTGGTCGAGTTCGGTGATGGCGTAGAAGTTGCCCCCGTACGCCATGTCGTAGCCGACCTCGCCCAGCCCCGGCACCCGGACGACGGCGTCCAGCTCCAGCGCGAACGCGTCCACGTTCCGCAGCGTGACCCGCTCGGCCGCTCCGTCCCGCACGGTCACCCGCGCCTCCACCAGACCGGCGGGGGTGTCCAGCCGGACCGTGGTCTCGGGCTCGGTCACCTCCACCATGCCGGTCTCCACCAGCACCGTCGCCACCCCGATGGTGCCGTGTCCGCACATCGGCAGGAAGCCGCTCACCTCGACGTAGACCACACCCCAGTCGGCCTCCGGGCGGAGCGGCGGCTGCAGCAGCGCGCCGCTCATCGCCGGGTGCCCGCGCGGCTCGTCCACCAGGAACCTGCGCAGCTCGTCCAGGTGCGCGACGGCCCAGCGGCGGCGCTCGGCCATCGTGGCACCCGGGATCGGCGGCACCCCGCCGGTCACGACCCTGGTCGGCATGCCCTCGGTGTGCGAGTCGACGGCACTGAGCGAACGGACCGAGCGCATCAGGCCCCCCGCCGTGCGAGTGCGGCGACCGCGCGCGCCATGTCGGCCTCGACCTGCTCCCGCTGCGCCGGGCTCAGCGGTCCGCGCGGCGGGCGGCACGGGCCGCCGAACCTGCCGACCTGCTCCATGCCGAGCTTGATCGCCTGGACGAACTCGGTGCGCGAGTCCCAGCGGAAGGCAGCCACCAGCGGCTCGTACAGGGCCCGCGCCTCCTCCAGCTTGCCCGCCGCGGCCAGTTCGAAAAGCTGCGCCGACTCGGCCGGGAAGACGTTGGGGAACCCGGCGAACCAGCCGGTCGCCCCCATCAGCACACTCTCCAGCACCACGTCGTCGGCGCCGCTGACGACCTCCAGCCCGGTTCCCGCGGTCCGCTCCCTGATCTCCAGCACGCGCCGCACGTCCCCGGAGAACTCCTTGACGGCCACGACGTTGTCGATCTGCGCGATCTCCGCGACCAGTTCCGGGGTCAGATCCACCTTGGTGTCGATCGGGTTGTTGTAGACCATCACCGGGAGACCCACAGCGGCCACCTCCGCGAAGTGGGCCAGCACCTCGCCCCGGTTGGCGCGGTACATCGTGGGCGGCAGGCAGAGCACCCCGTCCGCGCCGTCCTCCGCTGCGGCCTCCGCCCAGCGGCGGGCCTGGTGCGAGCCGACACCGTGCACCCCGACGACGACGGTGCCCGTACCGCCCACCGCCTCGATCGCGGTGCGGGCCACCTCCCGGCGCTCCCGGTCGGTGAGGGAGGAGTACTCGCCCAGCGAGCCGTTGGGCCCGACGCCGTCGCAGCCGTTCTCCACCAGCCACCGGCAGTGCGCGGCGTAGCGGTCGTGGTCCACGGCCAGGCCCGCGGGGGCCGAGGCGTCCTCGCGGTAGGGCAGCGCGGTCGCCACCAGCACACCGCCGAGACCCTGCGGGGTCCGCTGCGGCCGCGGGGGGCGGGCGGCTCGGTTGTCGCCGGTCATGAGCGTCTCACCTCTGGTCGGTCGGGTCGGACGGTCGGGGCGTTCGGAACGGGGCCTGCGGGGCGGATTCGGCCGCCGGGCCGGACGGGGACCGCGGGCCGCACGAGGCGCTCCGGTCAGCCGCGCCGGGCGGCTTCGACCCGTCGTCCCGGTCCGGCGGGTCCTCCGGGACGGCGAACGGAACCGGCGGGGCGGCCAGTTCGCCGAGGCGGAGGGGCTGGGCCAGCGGTCTGCGGTGCGGGGTGTGCTCGGGCGGCTCCGCGGCCGTACCGCGGTCCGCGGACCCGGCGGCGCCGGAACGCGCGCGCAGCTCGGCGACGGTGGGGCCGCAGACCCGGGCCTGGCACGGGCCGAGTCCGGCCCGGGTGCTCAGCTTGGCGACCCGCGGCGCCGCCTGCGCCGGGTCGCCGAACGCCGCGCACAGCGTGCCGTAGTCGGTCTCCTCGCAGCGGCACACGACCGTGTCCTGGCGCAGCCAGCCGGGCCAGCCCGCACCGATCGGATGCGCCCGGGCCAGCCTGCGGGCGAAGGCCCGCCCCTGGTCCCGGCTGCGCCGCAGCGCCCGCAGCGCGGGCACCGAACGGTCGCCTCCGGCGGCCGCCCAACCCGCGACGGCGCCCTCGGCCCGGGCGGCCGGAGCCCCGGCGATACCGGTGATCTCCCCGGCGGCGAAGACGCCCGGCACGCTGGTGCGCTGCTCCCCGTCCACGACCACGAACGATCCGGCGCCGCCACCGGTACCGGCCGGTGCGTCCCGCAACGCGCAGCCCGCGGCCAGCGGGAGCTCCAGGCGGGGGCTGAACCCGTGCCCGACGCACAGCGCGTCCACCGGCACCGTGCGCTCCGTCCCGGCGACCACCGACCAGTCCGGGCGCAGCCGCGCCGTGACGACCTCCTCCACCCGGCCGTCACCGCGCGCCTCCACGACCGTACGGCCGATCCGGTAGGGCACTCGGTGGCGCACCAGAGCCGCCGCGCTTCCGGCGAGTTCGGCCGTCTTGCCGAGCTGTGCCGCCAACTCCCACGTCCGGTCCAGCCAGTTGCGGCCGAGGGTGGGGAAGGTGCCGGCCTCCAGCACCTCCCGCACCCCCGCACCCGCCTCCAGCAGTGACGCGGCGACCGCGAGCAGGAAGGGCCCGCTGCCCGCGACGACGACGTGGTCGCCGACCACCAGGCGTTCGCCCTTCACCAGCGCCTGCGCGGCCCCGGCGGTGCAGACGCCCGGCAACTCCCAGCCGGGGAAGGGCAGCACCCGGTCGTGTGCGCCGGTCGCCAGCACGAGCGCGTCCGCGTCCAGCGTGCGCCGGGTGCGTCCGGAGCCGTCCGCGGGGCCGCCGCACAGCAGGTGCACCCGCGGCGGCGGTCCGAAGCCTCCCGCCGCGGGGGTTCGCGCAGCCGGGGCGCCGTCGCCGGGGCCGGTACGCTCCAGGGCCCACACTGAGGTCTCCGGCAGCCAGCTGCAGCGCGGATGCGTCAGCACCCGGTGGCGCCGCCGGAGGAAGGCGGCCCGGCCGCGCCGGAGCGTGCCGGGGTGCTCGGCGTGCGCCTCGGGCGGCATCCGGTGGTACTGGCCACCGGGCTGTTCGGCGGAGTCGATCAGCGTCACCCGGGCGCCCGCCGCCAGCGCGGCGTACGCGGCGGCCAGCCCGGCCGGCCCGGCTCCGGTCACCACGACATGACGGCGGGTCATCCGGCCGCCTCCCCGTGCTCCGCGGACCCGCCCGCCCCGGTGTCCGCGGGCCGTGCCCCGCCGGTACCGGGCCGGGCCCGGGACTGGGTGCGCACCTCGTCGCCGTCCGCGGCGCGCCGCAGGCAGGCGCGTACGTCGCGGTCGCCGTTGACGGTCACCAGGCAGTCGAAGCAGACGCCGATGCCGCAGAACACCCCGCGCACGGCACCGGAGGGCCCGCCGCGCCACGCGGTGCGGCCGGCGGCGAGCAGCACACCGGCCACCGTCTGCCCCGCGACGCCGTCGAGGGGCCGGCCGTCGACGGTGATCCGCAGCGGGCGCTCCCCCCGGCCGTCGGCGGCACCGTGGGTCGGTAGACGTCTCGGACTCATCTCTCCTCCTGTCCCTGTTGCCGCTCCTGCCGGAGGGAGGTCGGCGGCTGCTCCTGCTGCCGGGCCGCGGACGCCGACACGGCCGGGCGGTCCACCCGGAAGGCATGACTCCCGACACCGGTCGGCTCGCCCAGCACCAGCTGCCGCAGCAGCCGCGCGGTGCCCACCGACAGCCCGATCCCGGCCCCTTCGTGGCCGGTCGCGTGCCAGAGTCCCGGCAGCCGCGGATCGGCACCGATGATCGGCAGATGGTCCGGCACATACGGCCGGAACCCGCCGTACGCCCGCATCACCGGTACTCCCGCCAGGGAGGGGAAGAGGCGCAGCGCCTTGGCGGCGACCGCCGACAGGGCCTCGGGTCGCAGCCGGTCGTCGAAGCCCGTCCGGCGCCGCGAGGACCCGATCAGCACGCTGCCCGCCGCGGTGGACTCCACCACGGCGGCGGTCTGCAACTCCTCCTCGCTGCTGCCGACCGCGCCCACGTAGTCCGCGTCGTACACCTTGTGGAAGACGGTCGGCGGCAGCGGCGTCGTCACCAGCACGTCGCCCCGGCGCGGTGTCACGGCGACCGGCGCCCCGAGCCGGGCGGAGAGCACCCCCGACCACGGTCCGGCCGCGTCGACGAACAGATCGGCCTCCAGCAGCCCGCCGCAGGTGCGGACCCCGGTCAGCCGGCCGCCGTGCACGACCCCGGCCAGCACCTCCTCGCCGGTACGCAGTTCGGCGCCCGCCGCGCGCGCGTCGGTGAGCAGCGCCGCCGCCGCGCCCGCGGGCTGCACCTGGGCGTCCTGGGGATAGTGGACGGCTGCCGTGTGCGCGGAGGTGACGAAGGGCTCGGCCGTGCGGAGCGCGTCGGCGGTCAGCTCCTCGGCCCGCACTCCGGCGGTGCGCTGGGCCGCGGAGAACTCCGTCAGGCCGCGGGCCCCGGCGTCGGTGGTGGCGACGACGATGCCGCCCTTCGGGTCCCATTCGGCGGCCTCGACCGCCCGCCGCCCGGCCCGGGAGCGCTCCGCGACGGCGGCCAGCACCTCGGGCCACAGTCGCCGGGAGAGCTGGGCGAGCCGCAGTTCGGGTCCTGGGCCCTTGTCGGAGACGAGGACGTTGCCCTCGCCGTGCGACGTGGTGGCCGCGCCCGCGCCGCCGCGGTCGAGCAGCGTCACGTCCAGCCCGGCCAGGGCCAGTTCCCGCGCGCAGGCCACTCCGATGATGCCGGCGCCGAGCACCGCGACCCGCGTTCGGTCCATCGAACCTCCCTGTTCGGCAAAGCGAACGAAAGGGACGCTATGTCAGCGCCCGGGGCGTGTCAACGGATGTGCAGCCGGGTGCCGGAGGGCGGTGCACGGGTGCTGCTGCCCGTACGGCGGGCCTGCTGCGCGGGCAGGGGCTCACGCGCCGTGCGGGGCGTCCGCCTCGGGCAGCGCGTGCGGCGTGCTCGGATGCAGCCGCTGGTCCGTCCGGTACTGGAGGAGCAGCACCGAGCGCACCGTCCCCTCCGCGGCGGCGTAGCTGTGCGGCAGCGCCGCGTCGAAGGCGACGTAGTCCCCGGCCGTCAGCTCCACCTCCTCGCCGTCGACCACCACGTCCAGCCGCCCGGCCTGCACCACGGTGTGCTCGATGCCCACATGGCCCGGCGAGTCCCGCCGCTCACCGGCTCTGAACTGCTGGTCGTACACCTCGAAGACGGCCTCTCCCGACTCGATCCGCTGCAGCGGGCGCAGGTCGACTCCCTCGCCGCTGAGCACCTCGACGTCCTCGCCCCGGACCACGCGCAGCCCCGCCGGCCGCTGGGTGTCCAGCAGGTCGGAGATCGGCACCTCCAGGACGCGCGAGAGGCTGAAGACGGTCTCGATCGTGGGATTGCCGGTGCCCGACTCCAACTGGGACAGCGTCGCCTTGCCGATCCTCGACCGGCGGGAGAGCTCGGAGATCGACAGTCCGCGCCGGGCCCGCACCCGCTTCAGGTTGAGTGCCAGCATGCTCCTGATCGACCTCTGGGGACCGCTCACGTCCCCTCCTTCCTCGCGATGCTCTGTTCGTTATACGGAACGACCGCCGCCCGGTCCCGGTCATTATCCCGAACGGTGCGGCGGAGGCCGGAGCCCGCCGGGTCACCGGACCGCAGCCGTCGGCCGCCCGTACCGGACCGCGGGCGCCCGCCGCCTGTTCGCGTCGGCCGCTCCCGCCGGGCCGCGTACCCGCCGGGCCGCCGGTCACCGCTCCACGAGGGTGATCTCCGTGGCCTTGACACTGGTGAACACCTCGGCGCCGTCCGCCAGTCCGAGTTCGGCGGCGGCCTCCGCGGTGATCTCGGCCACCAGGTCCGGGCCGCCGCCTGCCGGGCCGTGCGCCGGGCCGCCTGCCGGGTCGCGTACCGGGCCGCCTGCCGGGTCGTCCTCGGCCGCCGGGCCGCCCGTGCCGGGCTGTGCCGCGACCAGCACCCGCAGTCGGCTGCCGACCGCGGTGATCTCGCGTACCGTTCCACGCCGTACGTTGCGGGGGCTGCCGTGCGGCCGCTCGCGGTGCAGGGCGACCGCCTCGGGCGCGATGACCGCCAGGACGGCGGCGCCCTCGGGCACCGGGTCCGCGGCCACCAGGGTGCCGCCGTCGTCCAGGTCCAGGGTGCTGCCGCCCGTGCCGGTCCCCGGCAGCGCGTTGCGGCCCAGCATCCGGGCCACCCACGGCGAACGCGGATGCCGGGTCACCTCGGCGGGCGGAGCGTCCTGGAGAGCCCGGCCGTCCTCCAGCACCAGCACCCGGTCGGCCAGCGACACCGCCTCCACCGGATCGTGTGTGACCAGCATGCACACCCCGCCGAAACCGGAGAGATGGCCGCGCAGGGTGTGCCGCACCTGCGCGCGCGTCGTCTGGTCGAGTGCGGCCAGCGGCTCGTCGAGCAGCAGCAGCCGGGGCCGGGCCGCCAGTGCGCGGGCCAGCGCCACCCGGCCCGCCTGGCCGCCGGAGAGCTGGCCCGGCCTGCGGTGTGCCAGGTGCCCGACCCCCAGCCGCGACAGCCACTCCTGCGCCCGGCGGAGTGCCTCGGCGCGTCCCACGCCCTGTGCGCGCAGCCCGTAGGCCGTGTTCGACAGTGCGGTCAGATGCGGGAAGAGGGCGCCGTCCTGCGGGACCCAGGCCACCCCGCGCCGGTGCGGGGGCAGCGAGCCGACCTCGCTGTCGCCGAGCGCCAGTTCGGCGCGGGCGCGCGGGGTCAGGCCGAGGAGGGCCCGCAGCAGTGTCGTCTTGCCCGCGCCGTTGGGGCCGACGACCGCCACGGTGGTGCCGGGCGCGGCCTCCAGTGTGAGCTCGGTGAACCCGGTGACCCGGGCGTGCAGCGGCCAGGTCCCGGCCCGGCTGCCGGGGTCCGGGAAGGCGCCCGGTTCGCGGGCTCCCGGGACGCCGGGGCTGCCGGGGACGCCGGTGCCGGGATCGCCGGTGCCGGGCGCCGGTGTGCCGCCGGGGACCGGTGCGGCCTGCGGCGCCTCCTCCGCCAGGCGCCCCCGCCGCCCGGGGCGGCGACGGGGCCGACCGCCTGCGGAGGGGGAGCCGCCGGCGCCGGTCCAGCGGCCGCGCAGCCCGATCAGCACCGCCATGGCGATGGCGAGCAGCAGCAGCGAGACCGACGTCGCCGCTTCCGGCTCGTTCTGGAGCAGCAGGTACACCTGGAGCGGCAGGGTCTGCGTCGACTCCGGCAGATTCCCGGCGAAGGTGATCGTCGCCCCGAACTCGCCCAGTGCCCGGGCCCAGGTCAGTGCCGCCCCCGCGGCCAGGCCCGGGGCCACCAGCGGCAGCGTCACGGTGCCGAACACCCGCAGCGGCCCGGCCCCCAGCGAGGCGGCCGTCTCCTCGTAGGCGGGCCGCAGCCCCGCGAGGGTCCCCTCCAGGCTGATCACCAGGAACGGCATCGACACGAACGTCGCCGCCACCACGGCGCCCGAGGTGTGGAACGGCAGGACGACGCCGAAGGAGTCCTCCAGCCAGGGGCCCAGCAGCCCCCGCCGTCCGAAGCCGAGCAGCAGCGCCACTCCGCCCACGGTCGGCGGCAGCACCATCGGCAGCAGCACCAGCGACCGCACCAGGGCCTTGCCCGGGAAGTCCACCCGCGCCAGCAGCCAGGCCAGCGGCACACCCAGTACCAGGGAGAGCGCGAGTGCGCCGACGGAGACCAGCAGCGAGAGCCGCACCGCGTCGATGACGCCCTCGCTGCCCAGATGGGAGCCGAGTGCCCCCCACTGCGTACGCGCCAGGATGCCGAGCAGGGGTACCAGCAGGAACCCCGTCGCCAGCAGCGCCGGGACCGCCAGCGCGAGCGGCGTCCGGGGCCCGGTGCGGCGCCTGCCGATACGCGGACGCCGGTCCGGACGCGGGTCGTGCGCGGGCGCGGACGCAGGCGCATACGGGCCGGGCGCGGACGGGTGCGGGCCGGGCCGGTGCGCGGGCGGGTGCGAGCCGTTCACGGGTGCTGGAAACCGGCCTTGCGCAGCAGTTTCTGCGCCGGGGGAGTGCTCAGCCAGCGGACGAACGCCGTCGCCTCCTTGCGGTGTTCGGAACTCTTCAAGGTGGCGGCGGGATAGGAGGCGATGGCGTTCTGCCGGTCGGGTATGCCGACGGCGTCGACCTTCCCGGGCACCGTGGCCGCGTCGGTCCTGTAGACCAGTCCGGCGTCCGCCTCGCCCAGTTCCACCTTGCTGAGCACGGCCCGGACGTCCGGCTCCTGCGAGACGGGCTCCACCTTCAGCTTCTGCGCCTCCAGCACCTGCTTGCCGTAGCGCCCGACGGGGACCTCGGGTGCGGCCAGCACCACCTTGAGCGAGCTGTCGGTCAGGTCCGCCAGGCCCTTCACCTCCTTCGGGTTGCCCTCGCCCGTCGCGATGACCAGCCGGTTCTTGGCGAAGACCGCGGGCGTGCCGGTCTCGCCGCGCACACCGCGCATGGTGGTGGTGTCCGCGGTGGCCAGCACGTCCGCGGGCACGCCCTGCTCGACCTGCGCCGCCAGCGCCTGCGAACCGGCGAAGGAGAACTTCACCCGGGTGCCGGGGTGCTCCTTCTCGTACGCCTTGCCCGCCGCTTTGAAGACGTCGGTGAGGGACGCGGCACCGAGCACCGTCAGCTCGGTCTTTCCACCGCTGCCGCCGCTGCTGTCGGCGCTGTCCTCGCCGCACGCGGCGAGGGGGAGGAGCAGGGCGGTGGCGCCGAGCGCGGCGAGTGCCCGGCGCGGTGTCGGAGCGGAAAAGGCCGGGGAAGGCATACGGCGACTCCTGGGGCGGCGCGTGCGGAGGACGCGGCGGAACGGGCGGCGGCGGTGCGGGGCGTGGCTGTGGAGGTGGGCGGGGCTGCGGGCGCGGGCGGGGCTGCGGGCGCGGACGGGACGGCGGCCTGCGCCCGCAGCGCTCAGGGGCGGTCGATGTGCACGTTCGTCGACTTCACCCGGGCGGTGGCCTGCATGCCGACCTCCAGCCCCAGCTCCTCCACGGCCTCCCGGGTCAGCAGCGAGACCAGCCGGTGCGGCCCCGCCTGGATCTCGACCTGTGCCGCGACATCGCCCAGCTTGATGGCGGTGACGATGCCGGGGAACGCGTTGCGGGCCGAGGTGTAGGGCGCCTCCTCGTCCTCGCCGGTGTGCTGGCCGAGCGCGACGGAGAAGGCCGCCAGATCGCGCCCCTGGATCACACGGCGCCCGCTCTCGTCGCGGTGGGTGGCGACCCGCCCCGCGTCCGCCCAGCGTCTGGCCGTGTCCGGGCTGACGCCGAGCAGGCGCGCCGCCTGGCCGATCGTGTACGACTGCATGTGCGTCAACGTATGGGTTCTGTGCTCGCATCTGCAATGCGTGAGCGCCGTTCCTATAGCATCTGCCAGCCTCGACTGGAGGAAGTGCCAACCCTCGGCGGGCTCGGCTTCCGGCCGGAGTCGTCCGCCGTGGTCAGTCCGCCGGGGCCGTCCGCCGCGCTGCGCTGCCGGAGTACCGGCGGGGCGGCCTAGACTCGGTGACAGCTCCAGTGCAGCCGTCGAGTGGAGAGGGCGCCAACGTGAGCGAACGCAGCGACCCGCCGGGAGAGCCGCCCCCCGTCGCGCACGTCGCGCAGAACGCCAGGGTGTGGAACTACTGGCTGGGCGGCAAGGACTACTACGACGTCGACCAGCAGGTCGGTGACCACATCACCACCATGTACCCCAGCATCCGCGAGGTGGCCCGTGCGGACCGCGCCTTCCTCGGCCGCGCCGTGCGGTATCTGGCGGGCAACGCGGGCATCCGCCAGTTCCTCGACATCGGCACCGGCCTGCCCACCGTGGACAACACCCACCAGGTGGCGCAGCGGACGGCGCCCACCGCGCGGATCGTCTACGTCGACAACGACCCCACCGTCCTCACCCACGCCCGCGCTCTCCTCGTCGGCTCCCCGGAGGGGGCGACGGACTACGTCGCGGCCGACGCCCACCAGCCCGGGGCGATCCTGGACGCCGCCGAGGACACCCTGGACTTCACCCGGCCGGTCGCCGTCATACTGCTGGGCATCCTGAACTTCGTCGCCGACACGGACGAGGCCGCGCAGATCGTGCGGACCCTGATGTCGGCCGTACCCTCCGGCAGCTATCTGGCCCTCACCCATCCCACGCTCGAACTGGGGGGCGAGGCCAACGTCGAGGCGATGGAGTTCTGGAACGAGAACGCCACGCCGCCCATCACCGCCCGCACCCGCGCCGAGGTCGCCCGCTTCTTCCAGGGACTGGAGCTGCTGGAGCCCGGAATCGTCTCGTGCGCGCGCTGGCGCCCCGGATACGCGGCGGAGGACGAGAAGAGCGTCGCCCAGTTCGGCGCCGTGGCACGCAAGCCCTGACCGGCACCCGGCCGCCCGGTGCGGGACCGGCCCCGGGGCCCCTGGTGCTCGGCCCCCCGGCCTGGTGCTCGACCCTCCGGTGCGTGATCGATCCTGCTCGGGACGGGTTAGGTTGGAGGGATGAGCGGGTCAGGAAGCCAGGGGAGCGGGCAGCGGTTGCGGGCCGACTGCGAGCGGTGCGCGGGGCTGTGCTGCGTGGCGCTGCCGTTCACCGCCTCGGCGGACTTCGCCGCCGACAAGCCGGCCGGTCAGCGGTGCACGAACCTGACCGCGGAGAACCGGTGCTCGATCCATGCGGCGCTGCGCGAGAGCGGGTTCACCGGCTGCGCCGTCTTCGACTGCTACGGGGCCGGGCAGCGGGTGACCGCGCGGCCCGAGCTGACACCGGGGCCGGAAATGTTCGCCGTCTTCCGGGTGACGAGGCCGCTGCACGAACTGCTGTGGCTGCTCACCGAAGCCGCGGCGACCGGGCACGGCGGTGCGGCGCGCCCCCTGATCGCGGAGATCGAGGCGCTGGTCGACGGGGACGCGGCGGAGCTGCGCGGTGTGGACGTGACCGCCTGGCGGGCGCGCGTGGGGCCGGTGCTCGAAGAGGTCAGCGAACGGGTGCGGCGCGGCCTCGGCGGACGCGACCTGCGGCACGCCGACCTGGTGGGCGCGCGGCTGCGGGACGGGCAACTGCGCGGAACCACGCTGCGCGGCGCGCTGCTCATCGCCGCCGACCTGCGCGGGGCCGATCTGCACCGGGCCGACCTGCTGGGCGCCGATCTGCGCGACGCCGATCTGCGGGGCGCCGACTTGTCGGACGCGCTCTTCCTGACCCAGCCGCAACTGAACGCCGCCCACGGCGACGGGACCACCACCGTCCCCGGCGCACTGACCCGTCCTGTCCACTGGCCGTCCGGATCTTCACCCGCGCGGCACGAGGCTCCGCACCGGGCACGGGGTAGGCCGCCGGGGAAGGCCGCCCCGGTCGGCGGGGGCAGCGGTCTCGGTGGGAGGAGCAGCAATGGGCGGCGTACCGGGCGCGGGGGACGCGGCGGACGGAAGGGCGGGACGGACGGCGGCCACGGCACCGGAGGGCCCGGAGGCAGCACCGGCTGACGCGGTATCGGCTGACGCTGTGTCGGCTGGGGCGGTGCCGGCTGACGCCGTACAGCGCGAGGCGGTAGCGGCTGACGCGCGCACTTCGGTCTCCTCCCGCACGCACGGCGCGAACGGGGCTGCTGCCGGGGGCCGCCCCTCTGGGCGGCGGGACCGGCACGGGCTGGAGGCGAGCGGGCTCGGCAGCGGAGAGGCGGGCGAGGCCGCGGCCACCTGGTACGAGAGTGCCGTCGACTCGCTGCTCTTCTTCCGCGGCGACGTCGCGGAGTCCGTCGCGGAGCTGCGCCGACTGGCGCCCGACGCGCCGCTGGGCCAGGCGTTCGCCGCCTATCTCGGACTGCTCGGCACCGAGGAGAGCCAGGCGGCCGCGGCACGCCAGGAGTTCGCGCGCTTCCGGGCCGCGGCGGACGAGGGGGCCTGCACGGCACGCGAACAGGCGCATCTGACCGCCGCTGCCGCCTGGCTGGACGGGGACATCGCGCGGGCCGGTGCGGTGCTGCGCGAGATTGCCGTCGCCTGGCCCCGGGACGCCCTGGCGCTGGCCGTCGGACACCAGATCGACTTCTTCACGGGGAACGCCGCCGCGCTGCGCGACCGGATCGCCGGAGCGCTGACGGCCTGGGACGAGGAGGATCCGCACTACGGCCCGCTGCTGGGCATGCTCGGCTTCGGACTGGAGGAGTCCGGGCACTACGCCCGGGCCGAGGAGACCGCCCGGGCGGCCGTGGAGCGGCAGCCGGGCGACGTGTGGGGGATCCACGCCGTCGTGCACACCCTGGAGATGCAGGGCAGGTTCGCGGAGGGTTTCCGCTTTCTCGACGCCCGCAGGCGGGAGTGGGGCGCCGACAACATGATGGCGGTGCACAACTGGTGGCACTACGCCCTCTACGCGCTGGAGGCGGGCGACACGCGCCGGGTGCTGGAGATCTACGACGCCGCGCTCGACCCCGCGGTCACCAGCGGACTCGCCCTCGAACTGCTGGACGCCTCCTCGCTGCTGTGGCGGTTCCACCTGGGAGGCGACGACGACCGCTCGGCGGTCGGGGACCGGTGGGCCCCGCTGGCCGATGCCTGGGCCGCCCGCCGCGACGGACCGCACTACGCCTTCAACGACACCCACGCCGTCATGGCCTACCTCGGCGCGGGGCGGGTGCGCGAGGCCGAAGCCCTGCTGGCCGACCGCGAGGGGTGGGCGACGCATCCGCATCCGGGCGTCACCAACCACACCATGACGGCCGAGATCGGGCTGCCGGTCTGCCGGGCGCTCGTCGCCTTCACCCAGGAGCGGTACGAGGACGCCGTCGACCTGCTCTTCCCGCTGCGCGGCCGGTTCGCGACGTTCGGCGGCAGCCACGCGCAGCGGGACGCGGTGCAGCGCACCCTCCTGGAGGCGGCGCTGCGCGCCGGGCGGCTGGACCTGGCCCGCACCCTGCTGAGCGAACGCCTCGCCCTGCGCCCCACCAGCCCCTACAACTGGCTCGGCCAGGCCCGGCTCGCCGATGCGGTCGGCCGGTCGGCCCTGGCGGCCACCGCACGCGCACGGGCCGCAGCCCTGGCAGCACCCGGCAGGAGCAGCGCGCAGGACGACGGCCCCGCGGTCGCCGCCGAGAGTGCCGCCCCCGGAGCGGAGGCGCGCTGAGGCGCTCTCTTCTGCGACGGGTGCTCTCGTCGGTGCCGGGCGGTCCGGTCTGCGCCGGGTGGTCCTGTTCGGTCCGGGTGTTCGACGGTGTGCCGGGGTTCTCGCCTGGGCTGGGTGCTCTCGCCCGCGTCGCCTGCGCGTCGGTGCCGGGAGGCCGGCTCTGTGCCGGATGGTGCCTCCTGGCGTCGGGTGCTCTCGCCTGCGTCCGCCGGCCCTACTGGTATCGGGTGCTCTTGCCTGGGCCAGGTGCTCTTGCCTGGGCTGGGTGCTCTCGCCCGCGTCCGGTGCTCTCACCTGCGTCGGCCGGCCTCGCCTGCGTGGGGTGCGCCGGGAGCGGCGAGCACTCGTGCCCGCTTCGGGCGCCTGGCACCGGGTCGGGCGCCGCCCGCGCCGCGGCCGGGTACTGCGAACGCTCCGGCGCCCGCTGCTCCGCCACTCCGCACCGGCGTACAACTGCCGGTCATATGAAGAATAGGGGGCGGTCGTTGGATGCTCCGGAGGTCGGGCACCTCCCTTCCAGGATGTGATTGCGGGCGGCGCGGTCACTGGTGAAGGGGGCGGGAATTGCCCGAGGGTTGGTATCTGCTGCGTCCTGGGCGTGCCCGGCCCGCAGCCGTGGGGCGGCTTCGGGAGCTGCGGTCGCGGGGCCGGGCGGCGCTGTCGGCGGGGATCACCGCCGGGCTCGCCGCCGCCCGGGACGCCGGGGCCGGAGCGCCCTGGGCGCAGGTCAATCTGACCGTGGCGCGGGACGCGCGGGCCCGGGCCGAGTTCTGCGCCGAACTCGGCGTCATCGCACGGGAGTTCCTGGGCGCCGAGCGGGCGCGGAACTTCTTCTTCACGCATCAGGATCCCGCGGTCCGGGTGCGCTTCCAGGCGTTCGGGCCGCAGGACGCCGCCGAGCTGCGCACCGCGCTGCTGCACCGGTTCGCACGGTGCCAGGGCGCGCGCAACCGGCCGGTGCCGGTGGTCTACGAGCACGAGCACTACCTGTTCGGCGGTCCGGCTTCGATGCCGTATGCGCACGATCTCTTCAGCATCGACTCCTTCGCCTGGCTGGACCACCATGCCCGGCACCCCGGCGGGGAGGACCGGGCCGCGGCCTGGCGGCACTCGCTGCTGATCCTGCGCGAGCTCTTCGCCGGGCTGGGCATCGTCGGCCGGGAGCACCGCGGGGTGTGGCACGCGCTGAGCCGCCAGGCCGGAAACGGCCCCCGAGGCTTCGCGGCGGGCGGCGCCCGGGTTGCACGGGAGCAGGCCGCCGCCCGTATCGCCGCGTACTGGCGCATTCCGCGCGAAGAGGCGCTGCACGCCTTTCCCGAGGAGCACCGCGTCGCGCTGGCCCGGCACGCCGAGGCGGTGCGCAAAGTGGCGGCCCGCTGGCGGGACGGGTATTTCGAGGCGGGCAGGGCCACCGTCGGACCCCGGACGGCCGCGGCCTGCTTCACCGCCTCGCACTGGAACCGGGGCCGGCTCTCCCCTGCCCGCCAGCGGTTGCTCACCCTTGTGCTGGCGGCCGAGGAAGGCGTCCCGCATGCGGCACCGCCGCCCCGCCGCTGACCCGGTCCCGGCACCGGGCGCCCCGGCCTCCCCCTCCCCTCCCGCGGGCCGCGCCGGTGCCGCGGCGACCGCACCCCAGCGGCGCTCCAGCGGGGCTCCACGGCGACGGTCTGTGCTGGCGGAGCCGTGGATCCGCAGACGGTTTGGGGAGGCCGGGTGGCGACACTGATCGAGGACTACGCGCACATCGGGGACATGCAGACCGCCGCGCTGGTGGCCCGGGACTGCTCGGTGGACCGGTTGTGCCTGCCGCGGTTCGACTCCCCGGCGGTCTTCGCCGGTCTCCTCGGCACCGGCGACAACGGGTTCTGGCGGCTGGCGCCCGCCGCCGGAGGTGCCGGGCCCGCCGTCGCGGCCCGCCGCCGCTACCGGGGCGACTTTCTGGTGCTGGAGACCGAGTGGGACACCCCGGCACCGTGCGCGTCGTCGACTTCATGCCGCCCCGCCGCCGTGCCGCATCGTGCCTGGTGCGGATCGTGGAGGGGGTTTCGGGGCGGCGAGGCCCGGCCCGGTCCCGGGAGCTGACCCGCCTGGGCTGGGTGTGCGCACGACTGGCCGGGCGGGCGCAGTTCCGGAGTCGTTTCGGCGGGCCGTGTGCGCACGGTGGGGCGGCGCGGGCGCTGCGGACTTCTGGAGTCGTCGTCGAGCGGGCGCGCGCATCCTGGGCGCCTGTTTCGGAATCCCGGGAGGCCACGGTGTGGGTGCGCAAGGTGTTGGCGGCGGTGTGGCGGGCGCTGTCCACGTACGGACTGATCTGGGTGGTGCCGCACTTCGACATGACGGAGGAGGAACAGGCCCGGTCCACGGTGAATAAAGGGGGACTTGAGAAGCCCGCGTCAAGCTCTCGCCAGAGATGACACGTTCGCGGTCGTCTGCAAAGGCCCGCCCGTCGGGCGGGTCGCCAACGGGGCTATGGGGGCGATGATTGCTGTGCCCAGGAACTTCACGCAACTCGCACTGCGCAGGATCCACGAGCGGCCCGACGCGACCGCCTACCAGTTCGTCCGGGCCGGACACGACGACCGGCTCGAGGCCGACTCCCTCAGCTACGGGGAGGTGGGCGCGCGCTCCCTGCGCCTGGCCGCCTGGCTCCAGGCGCGCGGCTGCCACGGCCAGCGGGTGCTGATCCTGCACACCGACGGCGCCCAGTTCGTCACCAGCTTCCTCGGCTGCCTGTTCGCCGGAGCGGTGGCCGTCCCGGCGCCGCCGCCCGGTGGCGCCCGGCAGAACGTGGAGCGGGTCGCCAACATCATCAAGGACGCCGCCGTCAGCTATCTGATGACGGACTCGGCCAACGCCTCCGCGGTCTCCCAGTTACTGGCCTCCATCGGCCACCCCGAGGTCGTCTGCCTGGCCACCGACCGGGCGGTGGCCGGTGCGCCGGGCGCTTCGGAGGCCGGTGGCCGGGAGCCGCAGTGGCACGAGCCCGGACTGTTCCCCGACGACGTCGCCTACCTGCAGTACACCTCCGGGTCGGTCAGCGATCCCAAGGGCGTCATGGTGACCCACCGCAACCTGCTCGCCAATCAGGAGGCCATCCAGCAGGGGATGCGGACCACGGCGGACTCGGTGGTCGGCGGCTGGCTGCCGTTCCACCACGACATGGGCCTGGCGGGCCACCTGCTGCACCCGCTGTGGCTGGGCGGCAGAGGTGTGCTGCTGCCGCCGATCAGCTTCGTCAAGCGACCGGTCAACTGGCTGCGGATGATCGACACCTACGGCATCACCACCGGCGGCGGCCCGAACCTGGGCTACGACCTGTGCCTGCGCCGGGTCACCGACGAGCAGTTGGCGGGGCTGGACCTCTCCCGCTGGACGACGGCCGTCAACGGAGCCGAGCCGGTGCGCGCGGAGACCATGGACGCGTTCGCCGAGCGGTTCGCCCCCACCGGCTTCCGCCGCGAGGCGTTCTACCCCTGCTACGGGCTGGCCGAGGCCACGCTGCTGGTCTCCGGCGGGTCGCCCGGAGCGCCCGCGCTGGAGCGCACCGTGGACAGCGCCGACCTGGAGCATCACACCGTGCGCGCGGCGCGGCCGGGCAGGCCGAGCCGCACCCTGGTCAGCTCCGGCATCCCGCGCGGCTGCGAGGTGCGGATCGTGGACCCGGAGAGCCACGCGCCGCTGCCGGACCGCCGGGTCGGCGAGATCTGGGTGCGCGGGGAGAGCGTGGCGCACGGCTACTGGAACCGGCCGCTGGACAACGCGCACGCCTTCCGCGCCACCCTGGCCGACGGTACCGACGGCTTCCTGCGCACCGGGGACCTGGGGGTACGGGAGGGCGGGGAGCTGTTCGTCACCGGGCGGCTCAAGGACATCATGATCGTCTCCGGGCGCAATCTGTACCCGCAGGACATCGAGCGCAGCGTGCAGCAGGTCAGCGCCCTCTTCGGGTCCAGCGCCGCGTTCTCGGTGGAGTCGGAGCGCGACCACGTGGTCGTCGTCCAGGAAGTGCGCACCAGCCGCAGCTACGACACCCGGCTGGCGTCCCTGGCGGCGGACGTGCAGCAGCGCGTGGCCAGCGAGTTCGAGGTCGCCGCCGAGAACGTGCTGCTGGTGCGCCCCGGCACGGTGCGCCGGACCACCAGCGGCAAGCTGCAGCGCCGCGCCATGCGGCAGATGTTCCTGGAGGGCCAGATCCATCCGCTGCACGAGGTGGTCGCGCCCGAGGTGCGCAAGCTCGTGGAGGCCGCGGCCGACGCGCGGGCCGACAGCCGCCGCGGCGCGCGGGAGCGAGGGTGACGGTGGTGCGCGGGCGGCGGACGCCGCAGCGTGGCCCGTCCGCGGCCGGTTCCCCGCCCCCCGCATCCGCACCGGCACCGGCACCGGCACCGGCACCGGCACCGGCACCGTCGTCCGGGTCCGCGGAGGAGCGCGTCCCCGGGGCCGCTTCGTCGGCGGACACGGAGGAACCGGCGGACACGGAGGAACACGAGGAACCGGCGGACACGGAGGAACCGGAGGAACACGAGGAACCGTCGGACCCGGCACCCGCACCCGGCCCCGAGGAACCGGCACCCGAAACGGCGCACCCGGAACCGGCCGCGGGGCTGCCGCTGGCCGAGCGCCTGGACGCCCTGCTCGGCGACCCCGAGGACGGTACGGGGCCGCTCGGCTACGCGGCCGCCGCCCGCCGGGACGCCGCCGAGGAGTTCCCGGCGGCCGCCTGCGCCGCACTCGACCGGATCGGAGTGCAGCACTACTACGTACCCGCGCGGTACGGCGGCGCGCTCACCGGGCTGCCGCAGCTCCTGGAGGTGGTCCGCACCCTGGCCCGGCGGGATCTGACCAGTGCCGTGGCGCACGGCAAGACCTTCCTGGGCGCCGTCTGCGTCTGGGTCGCCGAGGAGAACGCGGGGACCGCGCGGCTGGCCGGCCTGGTGCGCGCCGGGGAACTGGTCTCGCTCGGGCTCACCGAACGCGCCCACGGCAGTGACCTGATGGCGGGCGAGGTCGTGGCCGAGGCGGTGCCGGAGGGCTACCGCATCACCGGCGAGAAGTGGCTGATCAACAACGCCACCCGGGGCCGGCTGGTGTGCCTGCTGGCCCGCACCGCGCCGGAGGGCGGGCCGCGGGGCTTCAGCCTGCTGCTCGTGGACAAGGCGCGGTTGCCGCACGGCACCTGGCGCCCGCTGCCCAAGGTGCGCACGCTGGGCATCCGCGGTGCCGACATCAGCGGTATCGCCTTCGACGCGGCGCCGGTCGGCCGGGACGGGCTGGTCGGCCGGGAGGGTGAGGGCCCCGAAACCGTGCTGAAGGCGCTGCAGATCACCCGCTCGCTGTGCACCGGGCTGTCGCTGGGCGCCGCCGACCACGGGCTGCGGCTGGCCTACGGTTTCGCCGCGGGGCGCGAACTGTACGGGCGGCGGATGCTGGACCTGCCCCTGGTGCGGCGGACGCTGGCGGAGTGCTACGCCGACCTGCTGGCCGTCGAGGCGCTCAGCCTGGTCGCGGCCCGCAGCATCCACACGCTGCCCGAGGAACTGAGTGTCACCTCCGCGGTCGCCAAGTACCTGGTGCCCACGACGGTGGACCGGATCCTGCTGCGGCTGCGCGGTGTGCTGGGGGCGCGCGCGTTCCTCAGCGACCACCACGCGCACGGGCGCTTCCAGAAGCTGGAGCGCGACCACCGCATCGTGGGGATCTTCGACGGCAACACGATGGTGAACCTGTACGCGCTCACCGCCCAGTTCCGCACGCTGGCACGCGGGTTCGCGGCACCGGCCGGCAGCGGCCCGGCCCGGCACGGGGCGTGGGAGGCCGCCACCTTCTCCCCGGACCGGCCGCTGCCTCCGCTGCGGCCGGAGGCGCTGAGCCTGCTGGCCCGGCACGGCAGCGCGCTCGCCGCCTCGCTTCCCGGAAGTACCGCGGTACTCGCCCGCGCCGCCGCGGACGACGTCCGGCTGGTGCCCGCGGCGCGCGCGGCCCGCACCCTCACCGCCGCCTGCCGCGCGCTGCACACCCGGATGGGCGCTGCCCGGCTGCTGCCCGGCGGTGCCCCCGTGGAGAGCTTCGACCTGGCCCGCGGCTACAGCGGCTGCCTGGCTGCCGCCTGCGCGCTGGGGCTGTGGCGGTACGGCGGGGACGGCGGAGACGGCGGGGACGGCGGGGACGGCGGGGACGGCGAAGGAAGGGCCGCACCGTCGCCGCTGTGGCTCCATGCGGTCCTGGACCGGCTCTCGAGCGGGCTGGAGGAGGCTGTACCCGGCAGTACGGGGCCGTTGCCGCGGCCCCGGGGGGTGGAGGAGGAGGCGCGGGAGCCGCTGTACGAGCGGCTGCTGGAACGGATGGCCGCACAGTACGCGGCGGGGGAGCTGTTCTCGCTGTTCCCCTGCCGCACAGCGGAGGGACCGCCATGCTGACGCCGACCGAGCGCAAGGCCGAGGGCGAGGCCACCGGGGCCGACGAGGAGCTCCGGGTCCAGCACCGGATCGCCGATCTGGAACGCCGCTTCGGTGCTCCGGACGATCCGGGCAACCCGCTGGGCACCGCAGCCCTGCTGGCCGCCGACGAGCGCGGGGAACTGCTCGCCGAAGCGGAGGACGTGCTCACCGCCTTCCGGCTCAACGCCGAGTTCGTGCCCCGGGAGCGGGGCGGCCGGCTCGACCGGATCGACACCCTGGGCCGGGTGCTGCGCACCGTCTTCCGCCGGGACGCCAGCCTGGGCCTGGGCTACGGCGCCACCACGTTCCTGGCGGCCGTGGCGGTCTGGGCGGCCGGGACCGAGGACCAGCGCCGCCGGGTCGCCGAACTCCTGTTGAACGGCGGTCGGCTGGCCATTGCGTATCACGAGCTGGCGCACGGCAACGACTTCGTACGGAACGAGTTCCGCGCCACTCCCACCGCCGACGGCGGGTTCCGGCTCGACGGCGTCAAGCAGGTCATCAACAACGTCGTACGGGCCGAGGCGCTCGTCCTCTTCAGCCGGACCGACGAGGCTGCGGGCAGCCGCAGCCATTCCGTGCTGCTGGTCGAGAAGGACCGCCTCCCCGCCGGACGGCTGCGCTATCTGCCGCGCTACCACACCGTCGGGGTGCGCGGCTGCCAGAACGCGGGCATCGAGTTCACCGACTGCCCCGTCGGCGGCGACGCGCTCGTCGGAGAGGTGGGCGACGGCGTCGAACTGGCGCTCAGATCCTTCCAGATCACCCGCAGCGTCGTCCCGTCGATGATCCTGGGCGGAGGCGACACGGCGCTGCGCACCGCCGTGGGCTTCGCCCTCGACCGGCAGCTCTACAACCGCTCGGTGCTGGAGATCCCGCACGCCCGCGCCACCCTCGTCGGTGCCTTCACCGACCTGCTGATCTGCGACTGCCTGGCGCTGGCCGCCACCCGTGCCGTCCACCTGCTGCCAGCGGAGACCAGCGTGTACGCGGCAGCAGTCAAGTATCTGCTGCCCAAGCTGCTGACGGAGACCACCTACGACCTGTCCGTCGTGCTGGGCGCCAACTTCTATGTGCGCGGCGGCGAGTACGGCGCCTTCCAGAAGCACGTACGGGACCTGCCGATGATCAGCCTGGGCCATGCGGGCACCGCTGCCTGCCAGGCGACGATCATCCCGCAGCTGCCCCGGCTGGCCCGCACCGCGTGGTACGGCGGCCCGCCCGCGCCCGACGGGCTGTTCCGGATCCGGGATCCGCTGCCGCCGCTGGACCCGGCACGGCTCGCCCTCGTGGCCACGTCGGACTCGCTGGCCTGCTCCCTGGTGGGAGCCGCCGGGGAATTGGCGGCCGACGGCGCGCGCACCGGCGCCTACCGCCCGGCGCTGACCGCGCTGGCGGGCGAGCTGGAGGCGGAGCTGCGCGCCCTCCAGGAGGAGTGCGCGGCCATGCCCGCCAGGGACCGCACCGTACTGGCCAGCCCCCGCGCCTACGCGGGCGCGGACCGCTACGCGCTGCTGTTGGCGGCCGCCGCCTGCCTCGGGGTGTGGCGCCAGCAGGGCCGGGACCCGGACGGGGGCCGGCGCCGGAGCCCCGCCAGGAGCCCCGGGCCGCAGTCGGCCGGTGCCGGCTTCCTCGCCGACCCCGGGTGGCTGACCGCCGCCCTCGCCCGGCTCGTCAAACGGCTCGGTCGCCCGCTGCCCGAGCTGCCCTCCGAGGGGGAGGGGCACCTGTTGGACGAGGTGCTCGCGCGCTACCACGAGGGACGCAGCTACGACCTGTACGACACCCCGCTCGCCGGCTGAGGAGCATGCCATGATGCCGCAACCGACCGGGGCCCGGGTCCCATATCTGCCGGGGAGCCGTCCGCCGGGCCCGACCCGGGCGGCGCTCCCCGCGGAGCTGGGGGAGCGCGAGTTCGCGCGGTGGCTGACCGACCGCCTCGCGGAGTTCCTGGGCCGCCCCGCCGAGGACATCGACCCGCGCACGCCCTTCGCGGAGTACGGGCTGGACTCCGTGGCCGCGCTGAGCCTCTACGGCGACATCGAGGACGAGTTCGCGCTCTTCATGGAGCCCACCGTCGCCTGGGACCATCCGACGGTCGAGGCGCTGGCCCGCTGCCTGGCCGACGAGTACGCGCGCGGCGGAACCGCCCGCGCCGACGGACCGGCGGAGGTGTGACGATGCCGCACCAGGACGCCGCGCCGCTTCAGGACGCCGTGCCGCAGCCGGGTGCCGGGACCGGTGCCCCGGCGCCCGGGACGAACCCGCGGGCCGTCGCCGTGGTCGGCCTGGACTGCGCCTTCCCCGGGGCGCCCGACCCGGCCGGGTACTGGCGGCTGCTCAACGGCACCGCGCACGCCGTCGGCGCCCCGCCGCCCTCCCGCTTCCGGGGCGCCGCGCCGGGCGCGTTCCTGGCCGACGCCGACGCCTTCGACCCCGGATTCCTCGGCATCCCCACCGCCGAGGCCACCGCGATGGACCCGCAGCAGCGGCTGCTGCTGCAGTGCGCCTGGCGGGCGGTCGAGGACAGCGGGCTGGAGCCGTCCCGGCTGGCGGGCAGCCGCACCGGCAGCTACGTCGGTGCGATGTCCGACGACTGGGCCCGGCTGGCGCTGGCCGACCCGGCCGGGATCACCCCGCGCACCGGCACCGGCAGCGGGCGCTCCATGCTGGCCAACCGGCTCGCCTACCAGTTCGACCTGCGCGGCCCCAGCCTCACCGTGGACACCGCCTGCTCCTCGTCGCTGGTGGCGGTGCACCTGGCGTGCGCCGCGCTGCAGGCCGACGAGTGCGAGCTGGCGCTGGCCTGCGGCGTCAACATCGTCATCGGCACCGCGCTGGACCGGATCTACCGGCAGGCCGGACTCGCCGCTGCCGACGGCCGGTGCAAACCGTTCACGGCCGCGGCCGACGGCATCGGCCGCGGCGAGGGTGTGGGCGTACTGGTGCTGCGCAGGCTGGACGACGCGGTGCGGCGCGCCGACCCGGTGTACGCCGTGCTGCACGGCAGCGCCCTCAACCAGGACGGCCGCAGCAACGGCATCATGGCGCCGCACCGCGCCGCGCAGCGGGACGTGGTCACCGCCGCGCGGCTGCGTGCGGGCGCCGAGCCCGGGCAGATCCGGTACGTGGAGGCGCACGGCACCGGCACCGCGCTCGGCGACCTCATCGAAGTGCTCGCGCTCGACGACGCGCTGGGCGCCCGGCAGGGGCCCCGCACCGCGCCGCTCGCGGTCGGCTCCGCGAAGAGCGCCGTCGGCCACACCGAGGGCGCCGCGGGGATGGCGGGGCTGGTGAAGGCGGTGCTGGCGGTGCACCACGGCATCGTGCCGCCGGGACCGGCCGCGGGCGCCGAGAACGAGCGACTGGGCCTGGCCCGGCGACGGATGGAGCTGCTGACCGAACCGCTGGAGCTGGCCGCCCACGGGCCCGGCCTCCGGGTCGGCGTCTCCAGCTTCGGCATGGGCGGCACCAACGCGCACCTCGTCCTGGGGCCGCCGCCGCAGCCGAGGCCGACGGCCGGAGAAGCGTCGGCGGTCGGAGAGTCGTCGGCGGCCGGAGAGTCGTTCTCCGCCGGGGTGTTCACCCTCTCCGCCGACACCCCGGACGCGCTGCGCGTCAACCTCCGCGTCCAGGCGGCCGCGGCCGAGGACCTGCCCGAGCGGGACGTGGCGGCGCTGTGCCGGACGAGCAACCGGGTGCGGGCCGCGCGGCCGGTCCGGTTCGCCGCGGTGGCCGGCACCCCGCGGGAGCTGGCCGGGGAACTGCGGGCCGCGGCGGAGGCCGTACCGGACCGGGCCACCCCGTCCGAAGAGCCCGCGGTGGCCTTCGTCTTCCCCGGCCAGGGCTCCCAGCACCCCGGTATGACAGCCGCGCTGTACGCGGGCTCGCCGCTCTACCGCGGCTTCCTGCGGGAGGCGTCGGCCGCGCTGCGCCCCTGGACCGGTGAGCCGGTGCACGAGCTGCTCCTGTCCCGCAGCGCCCGTGTGCACCGCACCGGCCTCGCCCAGCCCGCGCTGTTCGCCGTCGAGTACGCGCTCGCCGCCTGCCTGCGGGAGCTGGGAGTGCGGCCTTGCGCGGTGCTCGGGTACGGCATCGGCGAGTTCGCGGCCGCGGTGGTCGCCGGAGGGCTGGAACTGGCCGACGCCGCCCGTCTGGTGGCCCGGCGCGGCACGCTGATGGAGGCGCTGCCCGCAGGCGGCGGAATGCTCGCCACCCGGGCTGCCGCCGCGGAGGCGCAGGCCGCCGTCGAGGCCGAGCCGCGGTGCGCGGTCGCCGCCGTCGAGGCTCCCGGCGCCACCGTGCTCTCCGGCACCCTGGCGGGCCTGGCCCGGGTCCGGGAGCGGCTGGCGCGGCGCGGCTTCGGCTGCACCCCGCTGCCGGTCGCGCACGCCTTCCACTCACCGCTGATGGAGCCGGTGCTGGCCGACTTCGCGGACGCCGCCGAGGGGTTGCCAGCCGTGCCGCCGCGCATCCCGTTCCACTCCACGGTGCACGGCGGACCGCTGCCCGAGGGGGCCGCGCCGGACGCCGCGTACTGGACGGCGCAGATCCCCGCGACCGTCCGGTTCGCGGACGCCGTCGGCTCGCTGTGCGCCGATCCGCCCACGCACCTGGTGGAGATCGGCCCGGAGCCCGTACTGGCGCCCGTGCTGCGCCGGATCGGCGCCGCGCGCGGTCTCCCGGTGCTCACTCCCTGCCGCGGCGCCGACTCCGGTCCCCGGGACCTCGCCGCGCTGGTGGCCCGGCTGTACGAGGACGGCCTCGACCCGCGCTGGGAGCGGCTGTACGCCGCCGCCGACCGGCGCACCGTACGGATGGCACCGCACGTCTTCGCCACCCGGTGGCGCTCCTGGCGGCAGCCGCCCCCGGCCCCTGCGCCGGTACAGCACGCCGACGAGACCGGGCCCGGCCCGGGCACGTACCCGGACGGCGGCACCGGCCCGGGCACCGCCACCGGGACGAGCAGCGCCGATACCGCCACTGGCCCGGGCCCGCACGGCACGCCCGGGCAGCGGTCCGGTGCGGAGCCGTCCGGTGCGGAGCCGCTCGGTGCGGCGGCGCCGCCGGACTTCGGGGCCGGAGTCCGCGCCGTGGTGGCCGAGATGACCGGCAGCGCGCCGGAGGACCTCGGCGAGGACGTGCGCTTCTACGACGACCTGGGCTTCGACTCGGTGATGCTGATGGAGCTCAAGTACCGGCTGGAGATGCGCTTTCCCGAGCTGGGCGAGCTGTCGCTGCCCGAGATGATCGCCGGTCTGGTGAGCATCGGTTCCCTCGCCGCGTACCTGCGCGGCCTGCCGGCACCGGCGGCCGTGTGAGGGCCCCGGGCGCGGGTCCGCCGCTCGTGCATCTGCTGGGCACCGGAACGGCGCTGCCCGGCGAACCGGTCGGCAACGACCGGCTCGCCGAGCGCCTGGGCATCCCCTCCGCCTGGGTGGAGACCTTCATCGGCACCCGGACCCGGCACTTCGCCGTCGACCTGGACACCGGCCGGGCGCGCTGGACACTGGAGGACCTGTGCACCGACGCGGCGGACCGGGCCCTGGCCAACGCCGGTGCCGACCCGTCCGAGGTGGGCTTCATCGTGCTGGCGACCGCCACCCCGGACGCGCTGATGCCCAGCACCGCGGCCCTGCTGGCCGACCGGCTCGGCATCCGGGGAGCCGCCGCCTACCAGCTCCAGTCCGGGTGCGGCGGCGCGGTCCAGGCGTTCGCCGTGGCCCGCGCCCTGCTGTCGCTCGGCCCGGCCGGGCTGGGCCTGGTGGTCGGCGGCGACGTGTGCAGCAAGCATCTGGACCTGGGCCAGGACTTCCGGGACCTGCCGCCGGCCGCGCTGGTCAACTACGTACTGTTCGGCGACGGCGCGGGTGCGGCCGTCGTCAGCGGCAGGCCGCGGCCCGGCGCCCGGGCGGCGCTCACCCACCTCGAACACCGGCTGGCCGGGCTCGGACTCCCTCCGGGGCAGCGCGTCGAGTGGTTCGGCGCCGCGGACCTGCGGTCCGGCACGGCCCCCCGCACGCCGGTGAGCGAGGACTACAAAGCCGTCGAGCAGCGGGTGCCGGAACTGGCCCGCGAGCTGCGGGACGCGCTGCTGACCGCGGCGGACTGGCCCCCCGAGAGCGTCGACTACCTGCTGCCGCCCCAGCTCGGCGGCCGGATGACCGAGCGGATCACGAGTGAGCTGGGCCGCGGGCTCGAGTGGGAGCCGGTCTCCTGTGTCGCGGAGACCGGCAACACCGGCAACGCGCTGGTCCTCCACCAACTCGACCGCCTGCTCCCGCTGCTCACCCCTGCTCAGCGCGCCCTGGTCCTCTCCGTGGAGTCCAGCAAGTGGATCCGGGCCGGCTTCACCGTGGAGGCGTCCGATGCCTGACCGAGATCCCGCACCGGCCCCGGGCGCCGCGCTGCGCACCCTGCACGCCCGGGGCAGGCTCGCGGCCGAGTACCCGGCCGTCCGGGCACTGCTGGCCGCCGCGGACCGGGACGCGTTCGACTTCGCCGGCCGGGTGCTCGCCCCCCTCGACCCCGAGGACGTCCTCGCCCACCACCCGGACACCCCCGTCGTCCGCGTCGCCGTCACCGGGCGGGGCACGGTCGGGGAAGTGCTGCCCGCACTGACCGCGCAGCTCGCCCGGCACGGCATCCTGGCCCGCACCCGGGTATGCGGCAGCGGCGGCTACCTGGGCGACCTGGCCGACCCGAGCTCCCCGCTCTACGCGCACGCGCCCGAGGTCACCCTGTGTGTGCTGGACCCGCTCACCGTCTGGGACAAGGTCGAGGCCCCGTGGCAGCCGCTGGAGGTGAGCGTCGCCGCGGAGCGCCTGCGCAGGGTGCTCGGCGAACTGGCCCAGGTGCACGCGGACTCCGCGCCGAGGGGAGCGACCCTGGTGCTGAACACCGTGCCGCTGCTGCGCCGCTTCACCCACCAGCTCACCTCCCTCACCCAGCGCGCCGAACTGGGCGGCCTGTGGAAGCAGTTCAACGCCGACCTGCTGCACATGGCCCGGCCGTCCGCCGGGCTCGCCGTCCTCGATCTGGAACCGGTCACCAGCGCGGGCGTCCGCGCCGACGAGCCGCGCCTGGGCGCCTACGCCGACGCGCACTGCACCGCCGAACTGCTGGCCCACTACGCCCGCGAGGCCGCCCATCTGATCCGCGGGCTGCGCGGCGAAGCCAAGAAGTGCCTGGTGCTCGACCTGGACGGCACCCTGTGGGACGGCGTGCTGGCCGAGGACGGGCCCGAGGGCGTCACGGCAGCCGGTACGCTGCGCGGCGCGGCCTTCGGCGCCTTCCAGCGCACCGTCAAACAGCTCGCCTCGCAGGGTGTGCTGCTCGCCGTCTGCAGCCGGAACGACGACGGGGCCGTCCGCCGGGCCCTGGCCGAGCACCCCGAGTTCCCGTTGCGCCCGGACGACTTCGCGACCGTGGTCGCCGACTGGGGCTCCAAGGCCGAGGGCGTGCGCACCGTCGCCGAGCGGCTTGGCCTCTCCCCGGAGGCGGTCGTCTTCGCCGACGACACGCCCTTCGAGCGGGAGAGCGTGCGCGCGGGGGTGCCCGGTGCCGCCGTGGTCGAGCTGGAAGCGGAGCCCGCGCTGCACACCGAACGCCTGCTCGCGGACGGCTGGTTCGACACCCCGGCGCTCACCGACGAGGACCGGCTCCGGCCGGTGCGCTACGCCCGGCGCGCGGCGCGGGCGAGCTCCGAGGCCGCCTCCGCCGACCACCGCGCCTTTCTGGACACCCTGGAGCTGCGGGTGGAGGTCTCGCCCGCCAGGGAACACGAACTCGCCAGACTGGCCCAGCTCACCCTGCGCACCAACCGGTTCAACCTGACCGGGGAGCGGCTGGACGCCGAGCAGGTGCGGCAGCGCGCCGCCGCGCCCGGCGCAGCGGTGCTGGCGGTGCGTGCTGCCGACCGGTTCGGGGACGAGGGCGTGGTCGGTGCCGTCTTCGCGCGGATCGACGGCGACCGGCTGCGGATGGAGAACCTGCTGCTGAGCTGTCGGGTGCTGGGCCGCGGTATCGAGGAGGCCGTGCTCGGCGGGCTGCTGGCGGCGGCGCGGGAGGCCGGGCTGACCGCCGTGCACGCCGTCTGGCGCCCCACCCGGGCCAACGCGGCCGTGCGGACGCTCTGTCCCCGGCACGGCTTCCGGACCGTCGGCGGCCCCGGTGCCCACCCGGACAGCGGCACCGGCAGGGGCACGGCGACCGGCCCGGCCGCCGGTGCCGCGGCGGGGACCGACCGCGGGGACGACGCGGAGACCGGTGAGGAGAGCGGCGCGGGGTCCCGCGCCGCGGGCGAGGTGCGGTTCGAGCATCCGCTCCGGACGCTCCCGCCGGTCCCCGGACACGTCACGCTGCGGCTGCGGCTGACCGGCGACCCCGTACAGCCGACCGAGCCGACCGCTGACGGGGCGGAGGTGGAGGCATGCGCACCGTCGAGGAGCTGATCGAGCTCGCCAACACCCACCTCGGCACGGCGCTGGCACCCGCCGACGCCGAGCTGGAGCTGACCGAGCTGGCCGGGTGGGACTCCGTACACCTGCTGCGGCTGATCGGGCTGCTGGAGCAGACACTCGACCGTCCGGTGCCGGTGGACGCCGTACTCCAGGCGCGCAGCCTGCGCGACATCTGGTCCGCGGCGGTGACCGCGTGAGCACCCCGACCGCCCGGCAGGCGCCGCCGGGCATCCGCGCGCCGGGCCCGGCGGCCCACCGCGCGGTGGACGCGACCGACGGCGCGGCGACGCGCCTGGAGGGCTGGCATGGCGATCACCTTGGGTCCCGCGGTGGACGGCAGGACGGCGGAGCCGTTCGCCCGGCCGGTGCGGATGGACGGACCGCACGGACCCTGGGAGCGGGTCCGTGATGCCGTCGCGCGGCACGGCAGCGTCGTCGTGTACGGGCGGCTGCCGGAATGGCTGCCCGCCGACCTCGACCACCCGCGGCTGCGCCCGCTGCTGGGCCGGGACCACGCCCGCTTCCGGGCGATGGGCCACCCGCAGGTGCGGGCCCGCTTCGTGGCGTCCCGGCTGCTGCTCAAACACGTCGCGTGCGCGGTCGTCGAGGCCGCGCCCGAGGCGGTCGAGCTGGCCTACAAGCCCGGTGGCCGCCCCTATCTGCGCGGCCTGGACCAGATCGACATCAGTCTCAGCCACACCGAGAACCTGCTGCTCGTCGGCCTCACCCGGCGCGGCTGGATCGGGGTGGACGCCGAGGCGAAGGACCGCCCCATGCTGGGCCTGGGCACCGAGAAGCAGGTCTGCACACCGTACGAGCGCAGCGCCCTCGCGCAGATCGCCGAGGAGCGGCGCAACGCGGCGCTGGTGCGGCTGTGGACCCTGAAGGAGGCGTACAGCAAGGCCATCGGACAGGGCATGCGGTTCCGCTTCACCGAGTTCGGCTTCAGCCCGCAGGACCACAACGTGCAGGTGCTGCGGCCCGACGGGGAGCCGGGCACCGGCGCCGAATGGGCCTTCCACACCAGTCTGGTGGACCGCGCCTACACCGTCAGCGTCGCCCACTTCGACGCCGGCTTCGGCGACACCGACGACACCGCGGCCGCCACCATGCTGGACGACGGGCTCATCGCCGCGCTGGTCGACGGGACGGAGGAGGGGCACCGTGCGCAGTGACGGGACAGCCGCCGGGAGCGCGCTGAGCGCCGACGTGTGCGTGGTCGGCGGCGGCCCCGGCGGCCGGGCCCTGGCCCTGGCGCTGACCCGGCTGGGCCTCGACGTCGTGCTGTTGGAGAAGCGCGACCCGGCCCGCGGCACGGGCCCGGCCTTCCGCGGCGAGTCCGTCTCACCGGACGGCGTGCGGCTGCTGGCCGGACTCGGCGTCTGGGAGCGGGTCCGCGGGGCAGCGCACCGGGTGGACCGGCTGGAGATCCAGGACGCGGGCCGCCGCGTGCTCGACCTGCGGTTCGCCGACTTCCCCTACCGCTACCGGCACCCCGCCGAACTGCCGCAGGACGCGCTGCTGGCGGCGCTCGCCGAGCAGACCGCCCGGCAGCCGGGCTCCTGCACGGTGCTGGAGCCCGCCACCGCGGTCGGACTGCTGGTCGACGGCCCGGCCGTGGCCGGCGTACGGGCGCGCACCCCCACCGGCACCGTGCGAGTCGAGGCGCCGCTGACCGTCGGCGCGGACGGCCGCCACAGCGCCGTGCGCCGGCTGTCCGGACTCCAGGAGCGGGTGCGGCATCGGCCGCTGGAGCGCGACGTGGTGTGGCTGAAGCTGCCCTTCCCCGCAGGCTGGGATCGCCGCGTCTACCGGGTGCGGATCGCCGGGGACAGCCACGGCCTGTTCCTGCCCTGCGCGGACGGCACCGTCCGGGTCGGCCTCAACATCCCCAAGGGCGGGCTGCGGGCGCTGCGCGCGGGCGGCCTCGACCTGCTGTGCGCCCGCATCGGCCGACTGGCCCCCGAGGCCGGGGAAGCGGCCCGCGGCAGTCTGCGGGCGTGGTCGGACACGGCGCTGCTGGACATCTTCACCGCCGATGTGCCGCACTGGTCGGCGCCCGGCGTCGTCCTGGTGGGCGATGCCGCGCACACCCTCTCGCCCGTCCTCGGCCAGGGCGTCAACCACGCGCTGGCCGACGCGGTCGCGCTCGCGCCGCTGGCCGCCGAGGCGCTGGGCCGCGACCGGCGGGCCCGCGGCCGCGCCCTGCGCACCGCGCTGGACCTCTTCCAGCGGCGCCGGGAGCCGGACGTGCGCCGCTCGCGCGCGCTCCAGCTGCGGCAGGAGCGGATGTTCGCGCTCACGGCGCCCGCCGCGACAGCGCTGCGCCGGACCGTCTACCGCGCGCTGGACACGAGCCCCGCGCTGCGCCGCCGGGTGCTGGCCCCCGCCTACTTCCCCGGCCGGCGCCCCGCCGCCCGGCGGGAACAGCCGCCCACGCCCAGCGAGGTGACACCCGTATGAGCGATACCGCAGCACTGACCGGCCCGCCCGGTCTGGCCGAACTCCGGGCGCTCGCACCGCTGCACGCCCGCGCGCAGGGCATCCCGGCCGACCGCTGCCGCGCCGTCCTCACCCGCGTCCGCAGCGCCTACGGCGAGGGCCCCGACTCCTGGCCCGCCGTGTGGAGCCGCGCGGGTGACGCGCTCGCCGCGCGCGGCAGGCACCTGGACGCGGTCCGCCACTACGCGCTGGCCCGCTTCCCCCACCCGGACGGTCCGGCGCGGGAACGGGCCCAACGGCTGTGCGTGAGCTCCTTCGACCGCTGGCGGTCCACCCGCCCTGACATCGGCCGGGCGGAGATCGAACCGCCCGGCGGCACCGGCCGGTTCACCGCCTGGACGGCCGGGCTCTCCCGCAGCGCCCCGCGTCCCCTGATCCTGGTGTGCGGCGGCATCGTCTCGGTCAAGGAGCAGTGGGCCCCGCTGCTGGCCCGCGCCGCCACGCTGGGCACCGCCGTGGCCGTCACCGAACTGCCCGGCGTGGGGGAGAACACCCTGCCCTACGACACCGCGGCCCCCGCCATGCTCGGTGCCCTGCTCGACCACCTTGCCGACCGCGCGGACGTCGGCCGCACGCATGCCGTGGCGCTCAGCTTCGGCGGCCATCTGGCGCTGCGGGCCGCGCTGACCGACCGCCGGATCACCGGCGTCTCCACCGTGGGCGCGCCGGTACGGCACTTCTTCCGGGACGCCGGGCAGCACGCCCGCATCCCGGCCACGACGGCGCACACCCTCGCGCGGCTGACCGGACATCCGCCCGCCGATGTGCTGCCCGCACTGCGGGACTGGGCGCTCGCACCGCCGGAGCTGGCCCGCCTCGCGCACCTCCCGGTCACCTACGTCGCCGCGCTGCGGGACGAGGTCGTGCCGCTCGCCGACGCGGCCGCGCTGCTGCGGGACCCCGCGGCGCGCTGCAGGCTGCTCGTGGTCGACGACGAGCACGGGGCCCCGGCCCACCTGGGCCGCGTCCGCCCGCTGCTGCTCGGCTCCGCGCTCCGCGGCCTGGGCGTCCACCCGGTGCGGCGGGCGGTGCTGGAGGCGGTCGCGGGAGTGCGCCGCGGCGGCCGGGGCCGGGTGCGGACATGAGGGGCTGGACGTGGTGCACCCCGCGGGGGCGGATACTCAGCGGCACGGTCGGGGTCGCGGCGCTGTACGCGGGCGCCCGGCTGGGCGGGCCCCGTAGCCGCGTGCTGTGGACCTGTGCGGTGCTGCCCGACCTCGCGCTGCTGCACGGCATCGCCGCGGCCCCCGCGTTCGACCCGCTGCCCCGGTACGCGGTCCGCTCCTACAACGTGCTGCACTCGCCGGGAGTGCCGCTCCTGCTCTACGGCACCGCGCGTGTCCTGGACAGCCGTCCGCTGCGCGTCGCGGCCTGCGGCTGGCTCGCCCACATCGCCGTCGACCGCGCCTTCGGATACGGGCCGCGGGCCCGCGACGGCTCCCGCATCCGGGGCCCGGCTCCCGCCGGACCCCGCGGCGCCGCGCTCAGTCCCACCGGACGGGCAGCTCCGTCAACCGGTTGACCAGCAGCCCCCGGTGCATGGTGACCTCCTCGACGGGCACCGCCAGCCGCAGTGCGGGAAAGCGGTCGGCCAGCACCCGCAGCGCGACGGCCAGTTCGGCGCGCGCCAGCGGCGCGCCCAGGCAGTAGTGCGGACCGTGTCCGAAGGCCAGGTGCGGCGGCTGGGCCGGATCACCGGTGCGGTCCGGGTCGAAGCGGTCCGGATCGGTGTACCGGCTGCCGTCCCGGTTGGCTGAGCAGACGGACGCGATCACGGCGCTGTTCGGCGGCAGCACCCGGCCGGCCACCTCCACCGGCTCCGTGGTGACCCGCAGCGGCCCGCCGTCCCCGATCGGGTTCAGCCGCAGCAGCTCCTCCACCAGCGCGGCCGTCGCCTCCTCCCCGTCCGGCACCAGGCCGAGCCGCTCCGGCTGCCGCAGCAGGGTCAGCACGGAGGTGCCCAGCACCCCGACCGTGGTCTCGTGCCCGGCGACCAGCAACGTCATCGCCAGCACCAGCAGTTCCCGCTCGTCGGGCCGGCCCTCCTCGTCCCGGACGCCGACCAGCGCGCTCAGCAGATCGGTGCCGGGAGCACGCCGCTTGTCCGCCACCAGGTCCGCCAGATAGGCCAGCAGCGCCTGCTTGTGCCGCAGCATCTCCTCCGGCGGATGCGCCGTCAGTGACAGCACCGCGTCCGACCAGGTGCGGAAGCGCTCCCGGTCCGCGAAGGGCACCCCCAGCAGCTCACAGATCACGGCCATCGGGAACGGGAAGGCGAAGGCCGCGTTCAGATCGGTGGGGGAGCCCCCGGCACCGTCCCCGGCGGCCATGGCGTCGGCCAGCTCCACGGCCAGCTCCTCCAGCCGGGGCCGCATCCGCTCCACCCGGCGCGGGGTGAAGGCGCGGGCGACCAGACCGCGCAGCCGGGTGTGTTCGGGCGGGTCCATGGTGAACAGGCCGCCCGCGTCGAACGGGACGGCCGTGAGCTTCGGCGCCTCGGGCGCCACCGTCGCCGCCCGCGAGCAGCGGGGGTCGGCGAGCAGGGTCCGTACGTCGTCGTAGCGGCTGACCAGGTGTCCCGGATCGCCGCTGGGGAGCGTGACGGCGGCGACGGGTTCCTCGGCGCGCAGCAGCGCGTAGTCCTCGGGGACCTCGGTCGCCGAGCGGCGCGGCGGGGGGTAGGGGCGGGCAGGCGTGGGTGTGGCGGAATCCTGAGCCATGTAACGGACTGTTGAACTCTGGACTCGAATCGTGGTCGAGTCGGTGTTGCATGTGACGGGGCGCGGTATTCTCGCCTCGCTAACGCCAGTCCGGCCGGCCGAGTCCGCGGGGGAACTCGACGATGATCTCAGTGGTGCTCGCCGAGGACATGCACATGGTGCGCGGTGCTCTGGTGGCGCTGCTCGACATCGAGAAGGACATCGAGATCGTCGCCGAGATCGACTCCGGCAGCGCCATCCTGCCGGCTGTCCTCGCGCACCGCCCCGACGTCGCCGTCATCGACATCGACCTGCCGGGCGTGGACGGGCTGACCGCGGCCGCCGAGGTGCACGAGAAGCTGCCCGCCTGCCGCACCCTGATCCTCACCAGCCTGGGCCAGCCCGGCAACCTGCGCCGCGCCCTGGAGGCCCACGTCTCGGGCTTCCTGCTCAAGGACGCGCCGCCGAGCAAGCTGGCCGACGCCATCCGCCGGATACGCGCCGGCGAGCGGGTCATCGACCCCGAACTGGCCCTGGACGCCTGGTCGGCCCGGGAGAACCCGCTCACCTCCCGGGAGACCGAGGTGCTGCGGCTGGCGGCCGAGGGCGCCGAGGCCGCCGACATCGCCGGGCGGCTCTTCCTGTCCGTGGGGACCGTGCGCAACTACCTGACGGCCATCGTCATCAAGCTGGGGGCCCGAAACCGGGTGGACGCTCTGCGGATCGCCCGGGAGCAGGGCTGGCTGTAGCCGCACCGGAGACCGCCGCCGCCCGGGCCGTGCCGTGCGGCCCGCCCGGCGCGCGGTCCGCGCACCGCCCGGGCCCGGCCTCCCGGCCCGCCGGACGGCCGGGGGAAGGGGGCGGGATGCGCGCCTCCAGCCGGAAGCAGCCGTCCTCCCGCAGACCGGCCCGCAGGGTGCCGCCGATCGCGTTCACCCGCGCGGCCAGATTGCCGAGCCCGCTGCCTCCCTCGTCGTCCGGGCGCGGCGTCGTGGGGTCCCGCGGATCGGGCAGCGGCTGCACGCCGTCGTTGACCAGCCGCAGCACGGCGCAGTCCGCGTCGCCGCACACCGTGATCTGGCAGCGGCGCACCTTGCTGTGCCGCAGGATGTTGGTGACGCCTTCCCGCAGCACCGTGGCCAGCACGGTGCCCACCGTCTCCGGGACGCTCTCCAGCGTCGAGTCGACCTCCGCGTCGATCCCGGCGGCCTCGAAGACCGAGACGGCCGAGGAGATCTCGGCGGGCAGCGAGATGTTCCGGTAGCTGCGCGCCACCGAGCGGACATCGGCCAGCGCCTGCCGGGAGATCTCCAGCACATGCGCCACCTCGCTCTGGGCGCGCGGCGGGTCGGCGTCCACCAGCCGGTGCGCCAGCTCGCTGCGCAGGGTGATCGCCGACAGGCTGTAGCCCAGCAGGTCGTGCAGGTCCCGGGCGAAGCGCAGCCGCTCCTCCTCCACCGCCAGCCGGGCGATCTCCTGTTGTGCCGCACGCAGTTGGAGGACGATCTCGGACAGCTTGGTCAGCCCGTAGACCACGGCGCACGTCGTCAGCGCCGACACCCCGTTGTAGGCCACCCGCAGCGGTGCCCAGCCCGAGAACCAGGTGACGGCCAGGACGCTGGCCACACACCCGGCGACCCCCAGCCAGGACCAGGGCGGCCGCAGGGTGAGCAGCAGCGAGCCCGCCAGCAGCCCCGGCAGCCCGACCCAGGCCGTGCCCATCAGCAGCATCGGCAGGAAGGTGCAGACGATCTGCACGCCCAGCACCCAGAACTGGTGGGTGCGGTGCAGCCGCATGCCCCGCTGGGTGGTGCGGGCCACCTGGGTGCAGAACATCACCGCGATCGCCGCCGTGCCGACCAGGATCTGTATCGGCGACCCGCCGACGGTCAGCAGGTGCAGCACCGCGGCACCCAGGATTCCGGCCATGGCGACGACGAAGACCACCAGCACGATCCGGGGCGCCATCGCGGCGTCGACCCCGTAGGCGAGTGGCTGCCGCGTGCCGTTTCGTTGCCGATGTAAAGAGATTCGTTTTCCCCCTGAGCTCACTCGCGCTCTCCCCTCGCCCCGCCGAAGGTGTGCACAGCATAGGCGAGGGGATCGGGTGCCACCATCGGCTGGACGAACACCGGAACGCGGCTAGACGAACACCGGGATGGGGTTCAGCCCGTCGTAGTCGACCGGCTCGGCGCGGCGTCCGAGCCGGACCGGTACGTCGTAGAGCCTCCCCGGTGCGAAGCGTGCCCAGAAGTGCCGCAGTCCCGGCACCAGTACCTTCACCACCGGGATGCCCAGGTCGGGCCGCGTCTGGTCCAGCACCAGCAGCTCCATCCCGTGCCGGCCCAGCAGCCCGACCGCGTCCTCCACGTCCTCGCGCAGATCGGCGCGGGGGGCGTATCCGAAGTCGGCGGCGCCCAGGGTGCGGGCCTCCGGGTCCGGCGCGAGATAGGGCTGGTCGGCGAGGGTGCGCCGGGTGCACCAGTCGCGGAAGACCGGGTCCTCGAAGCTGTTGCGGGTGTCCAGCACCGCGGGCAGCATCTGTGTCATCTCGGTCAGCGCCCGGCGCAGCGCCAGGGCCGGGTCCGGGTGGCAGCCGAAGCCGAACACGAGGTCCTCGCGCTCCTCCGGCCCCTTCCCGCCGAGGCGGCGGGCGCGCCGGGAGACCGCGCACATCACCGGGATCCCCAGGTCCGAGGTCACATCCAGCACCCAGAATTCCCGGCCGAGCGCGGCGTAGGAGGCGCGCATCCGTGCGATCCACTCCTCGCCGAAGGACTCCGGGTCCACCTGCGGCTGGAGGGTGCGGTTGTACCACCACAGGGCCACCGCGTCGCGCTCCACCAGCTCGTAGAAGCCCTGCAGGACGGCGTCCTCCAGGCTGCTGCCCGCCGCGTTGCCGTTGGAGTCGGCCCGCACCGGCTCCGGATCGCCGGCCCGCCGCGGGGTGGCGAAGTAGAGCATCGCGGTGGGCAGCAGCCGGTGCCGCCGCTCGGTCAGCGACCACACGGGCGTCCAGTCGACCACCGCGTTCTCGTCGAACGGGTCGCAGACGAACTGGAACGGCGAGTGCACTGCGTTCCACTCCCGCCGACGGGCGAACTGCCGCTCGTCGTACAGCTGGAGGGTGTTGGGGTGCACCGCGGCGGCGCCCAGCTCCGCGTACCGTCCCGGGATCCGCTCCTCGTCCCCCTGGAAGGTGCCGGAGTACCTCTCCAGCGCCTCGCACAGCGCCCCGACCTTCGCGTCGAGCTCGGTGACGCCCTTGCCGGCGCTGTGGCTGCGCAGCGCCGAGCGCAGCGTGTGCACCCCGTCGCCGAGCAGCGCCGGATTGCTGCCGGACACGAAGGCGTTGAGGTCCTCCGGGCAGCGCGGGTCGCGGTTGAGCAGCCGCACCACCCCGGTGACCTCGCTCACCAGGTGTTCATGCCGCCGCAGCATCTCCCGTGCGGAGACCGACCGGTGGCCGCCTCCGGTGGGCACCTTGGGGCGGGAGCGGAGCACCACGGGTTGCCGTGCCCGGGCCGCGACCAGCGTCGGATCGCCGCAGACCGGGCACTGCGGGCGGCGCTCCACCGGATGGTGTCTCCCCTCGCCGCGCAGGCTGTCCAGGGTCCACACCGACGACTGCCGGCCGTCCCGGAAGCCGCCCAGCCAGGTCGCCGCCTGCAGGGCCAGCAGGTGGAGGGCGCTGGCCCGGCTGGCGGCGATGTGCGCGCGCGGCGGGGTGACCGGCGCCGGGAGGCCCAGCGCACGGCCCACGTAGCTGTGCGCGGAGCGGTGGTGGCGCAGCCGGTGGTGCAGGCAGTGCCAGCAGGCGCCGGTGCCGGGCTGGAAGATCGGGCCGAGCCACGGCTGGACGCCGGAGGGCTTGGCCAGCAGCCAGGGCCGGCCGGTGCGGCGCTGGGCCGCGTCGATGTCGGCCAGCGCGGGGGTGAGGTAGTCCTCGCACAGCACCACGGTGAGGGTGTGCGCGTCGGCCTCGCCCGGCCGGGCCGGTGCGATCCCGGCCGCCCGGAAGGCGTCCCGGGCGGCCTGTCGGTCCTCGTCGCCGCCGACGGTCAGCAGCCGGACCCGGCCGGCGGACAGTTCGGCGTCGGCCCGCGTCCCGTCGAGTCCGGCGGACTCCCAGAACGCGGACGTGGCGTCGGAGTGCCCGGGGCTGCCGGCGGCCGGGCCGGCCGGCCCGGCCGCCGGGGCGAAGTCGGCGACCAGGTCGGCCTGAGCCAACTGCCCCAGGATGCTGCCGAGCTGGCCGGGCGAGAGCACCCCGCGGGTCTCCCGGGCCAGCTGCGCCAGGTCCCGGCTGCCGTCGAGCAGTGGTGCCAGGGCGGCCATCGCCGCGCCTTCCACGGCGGTGACCCCCTGTTCGGAGACGAGGTAGGTGGCGTCGCCCGGTACGACGGCGGGCCGCAGGTGCTTGCGGAACCCCGGTCTCGGTGGTGTGGTGCCGGTCTCCATTCCGTTTCCCCCGTTCGGTCGGCTCGGGCGCGGTTCAGCGTGTCGATGCCGCGGGGGAGACCGGAACGCCGGCCGGTGCCGGCTCGTTCGGCGGTGCGTAGGTCCAGCTCGAGCAGTCGGTGGTGTGCCCGACGGTGTCGCTCGGGTTGAGGCTGGTGATCGTCACCTCGCTGCCCAGTCCGGCGGGCAGGGCGGGGACGGGTGTCGCCGTGTCGGTGGCGATCCCGAACTCGGCCAGCACGCCGCGCGGTTCGACCGCGTAGCGCAGTGCGAGGGCGGGGTCGAGGCAGCATTGCGCGGTCAGTTCGGCGAAACGCCAGTCCTGGTCGAGCGAGTGCGCGGCCCCCGGAGTGCGGGGTGCGGTGACCTTGGCGAGCGCGTGACCTGACATCGTGGTCTCCCGTCTGGAGAGAGGAACCCATGGCCCCCCGTGGACTCATGGGGCGACGCGGTGCTGTGGGGAGTGGCCCGATCGTGAGGGTCCGATGCGCAGGACAGCAGTGTGAGCGGCCCCCGGGGCTCGGGCCAGTGGAGGCTTCACGACCCTCCATGTGAAAATCTCATGCCCGGTTCCGCCGGATATCCGCGCCGAGATCGTGAGTTACTCACTGTCGCACGGCGCGTACGGATGCGATTCTCCCAACCGTACGCAGTGACCGAAGCAGCGACACCACCAGCGGGAACCGCCAACGGGGAGGCTCGGATGCGCATCAGGGTACTGGGAACTCTGCACGCCGAGACGGCCGGCGCCTCGATCGCGCCGAGCGCGGCCAAGCCGCGGCAGATCCTGGCCCTGCTCGCGCTCCGCAGCCGGCACATCGTCCCGGTGGCCGACCTCATGGAGGAGGTCTGGGGCGCCGGGCCCCCGCGCAGCGCCCCCACCACGCTCCAGACCTACATCCTGCAACTGCGCCGCAGGCTCCGTGCGGCGCTCGGCGACCAGGCCCCCCTGCCCGCGACCGGCGCCGCGCCGCGCGACCCGCTCGGGCCCGGCGACAAGCACATCCTCGTCACCCGGCACGGCGGCTACCAGCTGGAGATCGCCGACGCCGACGTCGACGCGCTGCAGTTCGCGCAGCTCACCCGCAACGGGCACGCGGCCTACGAGGCCGGGGACATGGCCAAGGCCGCGCGGCTGCTGGACGAGGCACTCGCACTGTGGCGCGGTCCCGCGCTCGCCGACCTGCCGCACGGCAAGCACCTCGCCATCGAGGCCACCCGGCTGGAGGAGAGCAGGCTGGGCGCGCTGGAGCGGCGGATCGACGCGGATCTGCGGCTGGGGCGGCACCGCGAGGTGCTGGGCGAGCTGTGCGCCCTGCGCGGCCGCTACCCGCTCTACGAGAACCTGCACGCGCTGCTCATGGTCGCTTTCCATCAGGACGGCCGCTCCTCCGACGCGCTGGTCGCCTTCCGGCGGCTGCGCGCCACCCTCGTCGAGGAGCTGGGCCTGGAGCCCTCGCCCCGGATCGACCGCCTGCACCAGGCCATTCTCCGGGGCGAGGACGCACTGGCCGCCTGGCGCGGCGTCGAGGCAGGCGCGGCAGCGGGCCTCGCGGGGTAGGGGCCCTCCCCGGGCCGGTTCCACCCCGCTTCAAGCTGTCGTCCAGCGCCGGTCGTGAGGATCTGGCCCTCGACGACCGGCCCCGTCATCGGGACGGGGGAAGGGGGGAGGGATGAACGCGTATCTCGCGGCACCTCCCGAACCACGCACGACGGGCACACCGTCCGCCACGGGGCGGGAGCCCGCCGACGGCGGACTGCGACTGTTCTGCTTCCACCACGCCGGTGCCGGCGCGCTCACCTTCGCGCGCTGGCGCCGCGGGTTCGACCCGAGTGTGTGCGTGCTGCCCGTCCGGCTCCCCGGCCGGGAGACCCGGCTGCGTGAGCCGCGCATCACCGAGGCGCCCGTGCTGCTGGACGAACTCGACGCGCAGCTCGGTCCGCTGCTGGACCAGCCCTACGCGCTCTACGGGCACAGCCTCGGCGCGCTGGTGGCCTACCGCTTCGCGCAGCGGGTACGCCGCGCGGGCCGGGCGGCGCCGGTGCTGGTCGGGCTGGGAGCCTGCCCGCCGCCGCACCTGCCGACCCCGCTGACCGACCAGCACGACCTGCCCGACACGGCGCTGTTGGCCGCGCTCAACCGGTACGGCACGCTGCCCTCGTACATGTTCGAGCGTCCGGACTGGCTGCGCACCCTGCTCTCCACGATGCGCGACGACCTGCGGCTCGCCGCCAGCCTGCGCGCGCTCGGCGGCGCGGCGGACCCGGACTGGGACACCCCGCTCGACTGCCCCGTGCACGTGTTCGCCGGTGTCCGGGACGAGGCGGCCCCGGCCACCGCCGTCGCAGAATGGCGCCGCTGGGCGAGCGGCCCGTTCGCGCAGCACCCGGTCCCGGGAGGCCACTTCTTCGTACGCGACACCGCGCTGCCCGAGCTGCTGGCGGCACAACTGCGCCGCAGCGGCCCGAAGCAGGGCGCCGCACCACTGTCCGAGCCGTCCACCTAGTCCGAAGCAGTCCGAGAACGCACCCGAAGGGAGCGAGAGATGGACATCAGTGTGCTGGGACCCTGCCGGGTCGTCCAGTCGGGGGTCTCCGTCGTCCCGACCGCGGTCAAACCGAGAAAGGTGCTGGCCCTGCTGGCGCTCTACCCGGACCAAGTGGTCTCCGTCGCCTCCCTGGTGGAGGAACTGTGGGGGGAGGCCCCGCCGCGCAGCGTGCAGACCACGCTCCAGACGTATGTGCTGCAGCTGCGCAACCTCATCGCGGCCGCCCTGGGCGACCGGCACCACCCCGATCTGCCGCACGGCGCCAAGAGCGTGCTGATCACCGAGTCCGGCGGCTATCTGCTCGACACCCAGGGCGGAATGGTCGACGTCTGCGAGTTCGAGCGGCTCTCCGGTGCGGGACACCGGGCGCTGGAGGCCGGCGACTGCGTCGGCGCCTCCGCCTCCTTCCGCCGGGCCCTGGAGCTGTGGCGCGGGCCCGCGCTGGTGGACGTGCAGTGCGGTCCGCTGCTGGAGATCGAGGCGACCCGGCTGGAGGAGTCCCGGCTGGGCATCCTCAACCAGCGCATCGAGGTCGACCTCAGCCTGGGCCGGCACCACGAGCTGGTGGGCGAACTCTCCGGGCTCGCCGCCCAGCATCCGCTGCACGAGGGCGTCCAGGCGCAGCTCATGCTCGCGCTCTACCGCTCGGGCAGACGCGGCAACGCACTGGAGGTCTACCAGCGGCTGCGCGGCGTCCTCTCCCGCGAGCTGGGCCTGGACCCCTCACCCGACCTGCAGCGCCTCCAGTGCGCCGTGCTCGACTCCTCGGTCGAACTGGAGCTGACCGGCGCCGCACGCGACGCGGCCTTCAGCGGCAGCGGGGGGCCGCTGAGGGCGCTGCGCGGCGGCTGACGGCGTCAGCCGGCCGTCTCCCGGCCCGCCAGCACGGCGTCGGCCGGGAGACGGGAGGGCCCGGCGCCGGACGCCGGGACGCCGGGCGCCGGGAAGCTGACCCGGCACCCGCCCGGCCGCCCGGCGAACAGCAGCGGGCTGAGCACGGCAGCGGCGCCGTGCACGGTTCGCACGGCCGCGCCGTCGCTCAGCTCCACCGGGTGGGGCGCCGGTGGCACGTACTCCTGCACCACGCTGTCGCCGAGGCCGAAGGCGCGCCGCACCGCCGCCGCCCAGACCTCCGGCTCCGTCGCGTGACCGGCCACGACCGGCCCGGTTCCCGCGACCGCCCGCTTGAGCACGAACCGTTCGGGCTCGGCGAGCACCAGGCCCGGCAGATCCCGTTCGGTGCCGTGCCAGGTGGTGCGCCCGGCCAGGGTGATCCGGGTCCAGGGCAGCCGGCGTTCCACCAGCGTCCGCTCGCCCCTGGTCATCCAGGGCAGTCCTTCGGAGACCAGCGCGAGGGCCCGCTTGTCGGCCAGCAGCCCGCTGCTCGGCCGCGGCAGCAGCAGGCCCGCACGGTGCGCCTTCGGCAGGGCAGCGGCTCCGCCGGCCGTCGCGGGCGCGCCGCCGAGCAGCCCCAGCGCGTAGCTGCGGCGGCCCGGACCGTCCCGGGGGCCGGGGCGGGGCAGCAGGTCGGCGGTGAAACCGTGCGCCCGCAGATCGCGCAGCTCGTCGGGGTGGAATCCGGGACCGATGAGGGCCACCGTGCGCGGCAGTCCCCGCCGTGCGCAGAGTTCGGCGAGCGCGGCGGCGCGTACCGTCCGCGGATCGTGCCCGAACAGCGGCGCCTCCGGCAGCCCGGCCGCGGCGCGCTGCCACGCGCGGGTGAGCACCCCGGTCTCCCGCGGGCTTCCGGGCGTCCCGCCGGTGTCCAGACCCAGCAGCTGCGGCCCGGCCGCACCGACCAGGAAGTCGGCACCGGCCAGCAGGGCACAGCAGTCGGTCTCCACCGTCTCCAGTCCCGAGTGCGGGGGATGGTCGGCCGGGTCGGCGCCGAGTGCGACGAGCCGTTCGGGCCAGGTGGGTCCGAGCGCCAGCACCGCCCGGCGCACCAGCGCCAGCAGCGCCGCCGCGGTACGGAAGAGCTCGTCGTAGCGGACCCGCGGCAGCACGAACGGCCGTGCGGGCAGCGGTCCCTGCGCGGGGAGGCCCGCGGCGGCCCGGCGGGCGCGCACGGCCTCGCCGGGCACCGCGGTGGGTCGGCCCGGCCCACCGGTGGTGGGACGGCTCCCGGCGCCCGTCATCGCGACCACCCGCGGTCGTCGAGCGCCCCGGTCAGTACGGCGTGCAGTTCGTCCGCGGAGTCCGCGTACCGGGCCAGTGCGCCGGGTACCGGGGCGCGGTCCGCCGGGCTGTGCGCAGCGGTGCGGTGCACCACCACCTCCGGAGCGGCCGGCAGGCCGCGCTCTGCCGCGTTCAGGGCTCCGGTCAGCGCCATCACCAGCGACCAGTCGGCCAGCCGGGCCGGGTCGGCGGGCAGTGCGACACCGGCCGGGGCCAGCTGGGCGCGCAGGGACGGATAGCGGGCCAGGCACTCGTAGCGGGAGACGACGATCCCGGTGCCCCCGTGGGCGCGCAGCAGCGCGCTCACCTCCGGTGCCGTGCCGGGCGCCCGGGTGAAGAAGGCGGGTTCCACGACCTCCTCGGGGTGGTGCGCCGTGCGGGGGAAGTGCGGGTCGGGGGTGCCCACCGCCTGGTGGTACAGGCGGCGCGCCGCGTCGTACCGGTACCGGGGCGCGCCCTCCAGGGAGCACGAGCCGGTCAGCAGCCGGAGCACCAGACCGCAGGTGCGCGGCTGCTGCACCAGCAGCGGGCGTGGCTCGGCCGCGTCCGCGGCGCCGTCCGCCGTCAGGGCAGCGCTGCCCGCGTGGTGCCCCAGCACCGCGGATCCGGTGTCGGCGGACTGCGCGTGCACTCGGCCGGCCCCGGGCGCCGCGCCCAGCGCGTCCCGCTCCACGAACGCGCGCAGTGCGGCCGCTGCCCGGTGCTCGACGGGGTCGCGGACGTACCACAGCGCGGTTCCTGTCCCGGTGTGCAGGGCACGGGCGTGCGCCCGGCAGTAGGCGGCGGCCAGTTCGTGCACCGAGCCCGGCTCCGCACCGTGGTGGACGACCAGGGGGTTGCGCCGCCGCAGCTCCGGGTGGCGGGCCAGCGGCGAGTCGGCCACCTTGTGCCGGGAGGCGGCGGGCACCAGCGCGATCACCCGCACCTGGTCCGGGTGGGCCAGTCCGTACCGGTGGGCGCGCAGCAGCGCCTCGCGCAGTGTGCTCGCCAGGTTGCCGGACGAGGGCGCCAGCAGGGCGATCCGCCGGCCGGTGCGCCGCGCGTGCTGCACGGCCCGCGCGACGAGCAGCAGCGCCGCGTCCGGCTGCGCCGTGCGGCCCTCGGAGGCGGCGCAGTGGTCGAACAACTGCCAGCGGACGCCCCGGTGGTCGGGCAGCCGGGTGACCCGCGTCCCGGCCGCCGCCAGATAGCCGCGCAGCGGTCCGTCGAGGGCCGGGAGTTCGGCGTACGGCACGAAGCCGGCCGGGTCCCGCCCGTCGCCGGGGCCCGGTCCGGCCCGCCGCCGGTGCGCGGAGCGCACCAGGGCGCGGACGGCGTCCCAGTGGTCGGTCAGCGGTCGCCCCTCCCAGGGCGCGGTCTCCCCCGGTGGTTCCGCGGGCCGGGTGCGGGCGGCGGGTCCGGTGCGGGCGGTCAGCGTCATGGACGGGTCCCCTCCTGGTCCGGCCGCCCGGTCCGAGGCGGCCCTCTCGACACCCCGCCTCCGTCCCCCCTACGCTGAAATCACCGTCACAGAGCTGACATACACGAAATCGGTGATTCCTCGGAAATGCGGCGGTGAGCCGCAGGGAAAGGTAACCCGGCGGGGTCGAGCGCCGGTTGAAGCAGCCGGTGGGAGCGGACCCGCCCGTGTCCGAGGAGTCCTCCATGACCCAGCCCTCCATGCCCGTGCTGGAATCCGTCACCCGCCCGTGGCCCGATCTCGAGGCGGCGCACGAGAGGGCCACCGGCGCGGCTGCCGCGCTGCTGGACGGCCGCGCCGAGCTGCTGGCGGCCCTGACCCGGCTCGCCACCTGCGCCAGTGCCCGCGACGAACTGCTGCGCTCGCTGCGCGCGGTGGCGGGGGCGCCCTGGGAGCTGGCCCGCACCGGAGTGCCGCAGCTGACCCGGGTCTCCGTCGTGCTTCCGCAGGACACGGCGCTCTACTCCTACGTCCGCCACTGCCTGGTGCCCGCGCTCTACTGCGACGAGGTCGTCGTCCGGCCCACGCCCCGGATCCGGGAGACGGCCCTGGAGGTGCACCGGACCGTCAGCCGCGGCCTCGACCCCGCGCTGGCCGCGCGGATACGGTTCACCGACGCCGCGCAGCGCGACTTCACGCCCGTCTGCGCGGAGTCCGACGCCGTCGTCTTCACCGGCTCCGCCTCGGCGGCCGGCAAGCTGATGACCGAGATCGGCGACGGCCCGCTCTTCCTGCTGTCCGGGCCCGCGCCCAACCCGCTGGTCGTCGGCCCCCGGGCCGAACCGGACGCCGCCTGCCGGGCGGTGCTGCGCGCCCGGCTCTACAACTCCGGTCAGCACCGGCTCTGCCCCGACGTGCTGTTCGTCCACCGGCTGCGGCTGGACGCGCTGGTCGACCGGTTGCGCGCCGAACTGTCCGTGCTGACGGTGGGTGCCCGTGGCTGGCCCGACGCCGTGCTCACCGCCCTCACCTACGGGGAGGCCGTGGAGGGCGCGGCCCGCTTCCTGACCGAGCACGCCGACCGGGTGGTGGCCGGGGGCGGGGCGGACCCGGAGCGGATGCAGGTCGAGCCCTCCCTGCTGGTCTTCGACGAGGACCCCGGCTTCCATCCGCCCGCTCTCTCCGGTCCGCTCTTCTGCGTCGTCCCCTACGAGGACCCGGAGATGCTGCGCTGCTGGGCCCGGCACCCCCTGGAGCTGGAGCGCGGGATGTACGCGGCGGTCCTCGGCGAGCCGCGGCTGACCGGGCGGACGCTGGGCACGGCCGTCGTGCTGCACGACGCCACCCCCTTCGACGCCGAGGACGGCAATCTGCCCTGCGGCGGATACGGCGCCCACGCCAGCGGTGTCCGTCGGGAGGGCCGGATGGTCGGCAGGCCGCTGCTGCTCTCCCAGGAGGCGGCCCTGCGGAACACGGTGACCACCGGTCCGCTGCGCTGACCGCGCCGGACCGGCCCCGGCAGCGCGGGACGTGGAAAGCGAGGGGGCGGGCGGCGCACCGGGGTCGCGGTGGGATTGAGCGGGGCTCCAGAGGCCGCTGGCACGCTGCCCGCCAGGCCCGCCGACCGACCGGGACGGGCTGCTCCACACCTTCCCCAAGGAGGCCGACGGTGGCACACCGGACGCTCATAGTGGCGCGGATGGAGCCGGGCAGGGCCGACTCCATCGCCAGCATCTTCGAGGAGTCGGACGGGACCGAGCTGCCCCACATGGTGGGGGTCGCGCGGCGGACGCTCTTCAGCTTCCACGACCTGTACTTCCACCTCGTGGAGGCGGACGACGACATCACCCCCAACCTCTACCGCGCCCGCAGTCACCCTCTCTACGACGACATCAACACCCGCCTCGCGCAGTGCGTGTCGCCCTACGACCCGGACTGGAAGGAACCCAAGGACGCGATGGCGAACCCGTTCTACGTGTGGACGAAAGACGGAGGGAGGATCCAGTGAGCGAGTTCACCCAGCGTGAGCTGGCCGAGAAGCTGCTGGAGTGCGCGGGCGAGGCCGAGGACGCGGACGTCTCCGACGAGGCGGTGCTGGACACCCCGTTCCTCGAACTGGGCTACGACTCGCTCGCGCTGCTCCAGGTGACCGGCGTCATCAAGCGCGAGTACGGCGTCGAACTGTCCGACGACGCCGTGGTGGAGGCCGAGACACCGCGGCTGCTGCTCAAGATGATCAATGCCAACCTGCCCGATGCGGTATGAGCGCCGCCGGTACGGCCACCGGTGTGCTGCCGGGGCCGGGGCTGGCCGGCAAACGGGTCCTGGTCACCGGCGGCACCCGGGGCATCGGCCGGACCACGGCTCTGGCGTTCGCCGAGGCGGGCGCCCGGACCGTCGTCGCCCACCGCACCACCGGTGACGACGCGCACAGCCTGACGGCCGCGCTGGCGGCCCGCGGCGACGGACACCACCTGGTGGCCGCCGACGTCACCGACGGGCAGGACGCCGCCCGGCTCGCCGAGGAGTGCCGCACGCAGCTGGGCGGCCTGGACGTGCTCGTCAACAACGTCGGCGTCGACGGCCACAGCAAGTTCGCCGACCTGGACGAGGCCGAGTGGCACCGGCTGATGGACTCCAACGTCACCTCCGCCTACCTGGTCACCCGGGCGGTGCACGACCTGCTGGCCGACGGCGCCTCGATCGTCAACGTCGGCGCCTCGGTGGCGCTGCGCGGGCGCCCGCTGGGCACCCACTACTCCGCCTCCAAGGCGGCGCTGGTGGGCTTCGGCCGGGCGCTGAGCAAGGAGGTCGGCGACCGGGGGATCCGGGTCAACACCGTCGCGCCCGGCGTCACCGCGACCGAGGACGAGCCGGGCGCGGGGCTGCCCCCGCAACTCGTCGAGCGCCTCGCCGGAATGACGGCACTGGGCCGGCTGGGCACCGCGGCGGACGTGGCCGGCGCGGTCCTCTACCTCGCGGGGGACACCGCCCGCTACGTCACCGGTGCCACGCTCACAGTCGATGGAGGAATCTGATGCCCTACGCGGCGATCACCTACCGGGTCAAGCCCGGGTACGAGGACGAGATCGCGGAGATCTTCGCCCACTTCAAGCGCGTCGACACGCCCGACCTGGCCGGCGACGACGGCGAGGCGGCCGGACGGCTGCTGGGCACCGGCGTCTTCATCAAGGACGACGTGATGGTGCGCGTCATCCACTACGAGGGCGACTTCGCCGCCGTCGGCGCCCACATGGCCCGGCAGAAAGGCGTCCACGTCCTGGAGGAGAAGCTCCAGCCCTACCTCGCCGAGCGGCGCGAGACGTCCTCTCCCGAGGCGTTCGCGGCCTACTTCCGCGACGCCACGATGCGGTCCGTCGCACAGCTGACGGTGGACACGCACCCCGCCGGGAGCTGACCCGATGAGGGTGGACGCTGTCCTCGGAGTGGCCGTTCTCCTCGGCAGCGGCGTCACGGCGGGGGTCCTCTTCGCCGTGGCGCTCAGCGTCCTTCCGGCGCTGTTCGCCATGGAGACCGGCACCTACGTGCACGCCCACAAACTGCTGGGCCGCAACTGGGACCCGACGATGCCGATCGTCGTCCTCACCTCCACGGGGCTCGCCGTCGCGCTGGCCCTGATCGCCGACGACGGCGCGGCCCGGGGGCTGTTCGCCGCCGCCGCGGTCCTGCTGCTGGGCGTCTCCGCCGTCTCCCACCTGTGCAACGTCCCCATCAACCGCCGGGTCAAGGCGGTGGACGACCCGCGGGTGCTGCCCGCGGACTGGGAGGACCCGCGGCCGCTGTGGCGCCGCTGGCATCTGCTGCGCACCGCTCTGGCGGTGGCGGCGCTGCTGCTGAACGCGGTGGCGGTGACGGCGCTGTGACCCTCGGCCGCGGCCCGGCCCGCCGGGCCGCGGCCTCCCGCGTCCTGGGTCGCGGCCCGCCCGGTGGCCCAGCGCCGGGTCCGTGTCCGGCACCGGAAACCCGCAGCGCCCCGGACCTCGGTCCGGGGCGCTGCGGGCGTATCGCGGATGCCGGGGCCGGGAGGTTCCCCCGGGAGTGCCGTCAGCGGACGATCTCCATCTGGCCCATCATGCCCATCTGCGCGTGGCTGAGCATGTGGCAGTGGTACATGTACAGCCCCGTGTGCTCGGTGAAGCGCACCTGGATCCGTACCGACTCGCCCGCGGGCACCGCCACCACGTCCTTCAGCCCGGCCTCGCCGGCCGCGGGCGGCTTCCCGTTCCGGTCCAGGATCCGGAACCCGTCCAGGTGGGGATGCATCGAGTGCGGGATGCCCAGCTCACCGTCGCCGTTGACGATCTTCCAGGTCTCGGCGACACCGAGCCGGGGCCGGATGTCCACCCGGTGCATGTCGAACGGCTTGCCGTTGATCAGGTGTTGGCCCGTCCTCGGGTCGAACGCCATGGTGAACTCCCGTTCGACCGCGGAGGTGCCCAGGTCCGGCACCGGTCGCAGGGTCCCGGGCACCTCGCTGGGGTCGCTCGCCCGGCGGACCACGTCGAACCGCATCACCTCCGGCGCCTCGCCCTCGTAGGGGTGCGCGTTGCCGAGCACCAGCCGGCGGCCCACTCCGTAGCGGGCGAAGTCGACGACGATCTCCTGCCGTTCACCGGGCCACAGCTGCAGCATCCGGGTGGGGACGGGCGCGGGGAGCAGCCCCCCGTCGGTCCCGATGTGGGTGAACTCCTCGCCCTCGCCCAACTGGAGGCTGAACACCCGCTCGTTGGAGGTGTTGACCAGCCGCAGCCGGTACTTGCGTGCCGCCACCTCGAAGTAGGGCCGGGGCCGCCCGTTGACCAGCACCGTGTGCCGCTCCCCGAAGCCGTGCAGGTCCCACACCAGCGCGCCGTCGTCCGCGAACTGCGCGTCGCGCAGCTGCAACGCCACGTCGTAGCGCCCCTTGGGCAGCGGGAGGCGCCGCTCGAACTCGTCGGTGAGGAGGTAGGTGGCCGCCAGCCCGCGGTAGATGTTCTCGGCGTGCTGCTCGTGCGAGTGGTCGTGCAGCCACAGCGTCGCCGCGTCCTGCTCGTTCGGGTAGCGGAAGAGCCGCCGCTCGCCGGGTTCGAGCTGGTACATGGGGTGCCCGTCGTAGCGCTGCGGGGTGTGCCCGCCGTGCAGGTGCATCGAGAAGGGCACGTCCATCCGGTTGACCTGCTCGACGAGCACGGGCCTGCCCTGCTCGGCCATGATCAGCGGGCTGATCCGGCCGTTGAAGGAGCGGATCCGGGTCGTGGTGCCGGGCAGCAGACCGACGTCCGCCTCCCGGGTCGTGAGCCGGTAGAAGTCGTGGCCCGCCAGCCGGATCGGCCGGATCGGCCGCTGCACGTCCAGCGGCACGGTGAACGGCGCCCCGGCCGAAGGGGCCTTTCCGGCCGTCCGGCCGCGAAGGCGCGGGGCCGCCGCGTGCGCCCCGGCGGCGAGACCGCCCGGTGCGGCCGCCGCCACCCCGGCCGCGGTGGCGGCCCGGAGCAGGTTTCTGCGTGTGGGCACGGAGAGTTCCTCCCGTTGTACGTCGAATACGGGTCGAAGGGGGTCCCGGGCGGCCGGGTCAGGCGGCGGGGAGGTCCCGGACCGACATCTGCGCCATGCAGGTCAGCAGGGAGCGGCGGAACGTGGCGACGAACCCCTCGACGGTGTCGGTCCTCCGGGGCCGGGACAGGTAGGGGGCCAGCTTCTCCTCCACCTCCCGCACCCCGGGCTGGGTGGCCATGTGGCGGGCGACGGCGTCCAGGTCGCCCTCGTACTCGATGACCCGCACCATCGTGGCGTCCCGGATGAAGACCGCGGTGGACAGGATGCGCGCGGTCTCGCCGCCCGCACCGTCCCGCACGACGGGTGAGTTCACCCGCCGGAAGTTGCCGAAGATCTCCGAGATCTCCTTCTCGTGGCCCGCCTTGATGTCGTAGGTGATGGCGGCGAACGGCATGGGCTGCTCCTCGCAGGTCGCGGACGCGGGGGGTCCCCCCCGCGGGCGCCATCTCGCCGCACCGCGCTCGCCGGTGGCTCGAGGGCCCCTCGCACCCCGGCGGCACCCGCGCGCGGCTTTGCCGCTGCGTCCCCGCACGGCTCCGCCGCGTCGACGCCGGTTCGAGCAGCCGTCTAGGCCCGGCTGCGACGGTGCACCGCGCTGCGGCCCGCGGGACGCCGGGGGCGAGACACCGGCCGCCCGGCGGAGCGCCAGCCCATGACAGCCGATGAGGAGGCGGGGTCAGTGACCACCGAGATCACGCGCACCGTCCGGGTGCACGCCGACGACGTCGAGGCCAACACCCGGCGCGGCGGCGACATCAGGACCACGCTCAGCCCGAAGACCACGGGATGCACCAGCGGATTCGGCGGGGTGCTGAACCTGGCGCCGGGCGAGCACGTCACCGAGCACTACCACCCCTACTCCGAGGAGTTCCTGCACGTCGTCACCGGGCGGCTGGAGATGACGATGGACGGGCAGGTCGTGCAGCTCGGGCCGGGCGACTCGCTGCTGGTGCCCATCGGGGTGCGCCACCGGCTGGTGAACACCGGCACCGAGAGCGCGCACGCCGCCTTCCACCTCTCGCCGCTGGCGCCCCGCCCCGACCTGGGACACGTGGACACCGAGCAGGTGGCCCGGCCCCAGCAGCCCAACCCGTCGGTCGGCGGTGCCTCGTGACCACCGGGGCAGCCGCCGGCCGCCGTGCGGTGGTCACCGGGGTCGGGGTGGTCGCGCCCGGCGGGGTGGGTCGGGAGGCGTTCTGGAAGCTGCTGTCCGACGGCCGCACCGCCACCCGCCGGATCTCCTTGTTCGACCCCGCCGGCTTCCGCTCCCGGATGGCGGCCGAGGCCGACTTCGACCCGGTGGCCGCCGGGCTGGACGCGCGGCAGATCCGACGGATGGACCGGGCCGCCCAGTTCGCCGTCGTCAGCGCCCGGGAGGCCGTCGAGGACAGCGGATACGACTTCGCCGCCGCCGACCCGGCCCGCACCGGGGTGAGCATCGGCAGCGCCGTGGGCTGCACCATGGGCCTGGAGGAGGAGTACGTCCTGCTCAGCGACGCCGGGAAGCACTGGCTGGTCGACCACACCTACGGGATGCCGCACCTGTACGGCTACATGGTGCCCTCCACCCTCGCCGTGGAGGTGGCCTGGGAGGTCGCCGCCGAGGGGCCGGTCGCACTGATCTCCACCGGCTGCACCTCGGGCCTGGACTCCATCGGACACGGCGTGCAGCTCATCGAGGAGGGCAGCTCCGACGTGGTGCTGGCCGGGGCGACGGACGCGCCGCTCTCCCCGATCACCTCGGCCTGCTTCGACGCCATCAAGGCCACCTCGCCCAACAACGACGACCCCGAGCACGCCTCCCGCCCCTTCGACGCCCAGCGGGACGGCTTCGTCCTGGGCGAGGGCGCCGCCGTGCTCGTCCTGGAGGAGAAGTCGGCGGCCGAGGCGCGCGGGGCGCGCGTCTACGGGGAGATCGTCGGCTACGCGGGCCGCAGCAACGCCTTCCACATGACCGGGCTGAAGGCCAACGGACGCGAGATGGCCGAGGCCATCCGGGTCTGCCTGGACCGGGCCCGGCTCGACCCGACCGCCGTCGACTACATCAACGCGCACGGCTCCGGCACCAAGCAGAACGACCGGCACGAGACGGCCGCCTTCAAACGCAGCCTCGGGGAGCACGCCTACCGGATCCCGGTCAGCTCCATCAAGTCCATGGTGGGCCACTCGCTGGGCGCCATCGGCTCGATCGAGGTGGCGGCCTGCGCGCTGGCGCTCGACCGGCAGGTCGTACCGCCCACTGCCAACCTGCACCACCCCGACCCCGAATGCGACCTGGACTACGTCCCGCGGACCGCACGCGAGCACCCGATGGACGTGGTGCTCAGCGTCGGCAGCGGGTTCGGCGGCTTCCAGAGCGCCACCGTGCTCGCCCGGCCCGGAGTCGTCGACCACCGGGGGGAGGGGAGAGCGGCATGACACCTCCGACCGCCACCAGCCAGGCGCCGGTCTCCGCGACCGGCGTCACCACCCCGGTCCGCGCCCCCGTGGTCACCGGCCTCGGCGTCCTGGCGCCCACCGGCATCGGCACCGAGGAGCACTGGAGCGCGGTGCTGGCCGGCCGCTCCGCCATCGACCGGATCACCCTGTTCGACCCGGCGCCCTACCCGGTGAAGCTGGCCGGCCAGGTGCCCGGGTTCGTGGCCAAGGAACGGGTCCCCAGCCGGCTCATCTCGCAGACCGACCGCTGGACCCATCTGGGACTGGCCGCCGCGGAGGCCGCCATCGCCGACGCCGGGGTCGTCCCCGCCGAACTGCCCGAGTACGAGATGGCCGTGGTCACCTCCAGCTCCTCGGGCGGCACCGAGTTCGGCCAGCACGAGATGGAGAACCTCTACCAGCACGCCCCCGACTGGGTGGGCGCCTATCAGTCCATCGCCTGGTTCTACGCGGCCACCACCGGCCAGATCTCCATCCGGCACGGGCTGCGCGGACCCTGCGGGGTGCTGTGCTGCGAACAGGCCGGCGGGCTGGACGCGATCGGCCAGGCCCGGCGGCTGATCCGCACCGGCGCCAAGCTGGTGATGACGGGCGGCACCGACGCCTCGCTCTGCCCCTACGGGCTGACCGCGCAGCTGACCACCGGGCAGCTGTCCACCGTGCAGGACCCGGCGCGTGCCTATCTGCCCTTCGACGCCGAAGCGTCGGGATACCTGCCCGGCGAGGGCGGAGCGCTGCTCGTCGTCGAGGATGCCGACGCGGCCGAGGCCCGCGGCGCCGGACCCGGCTACGGCCGGGTGCTCGGCTACGCCGCCGCGTTCGACCCGCCGCCGGGCTCCGACCGCGGACCGGTGCTGGCCCGCACCGTGCGCTCCGCACTCGCGGACGCCGGACTGGACGCGGCCGCGGTGGACGTGGTCTTCGCCGACGCGCTCGGTGTCCCGGAGGCCGACCGTGCCGAAGCCGCGGCGCTGGCCGAGGTGTTCGGACCGCGCGGGGTGCCGGTGACCGCGCCCAAGACGCTGACCGGACGGCTCTACGGCGGTGGCGCGGCACTGGACGCCGCCACCGCGCTGCTGGCGCTGCGCGACCAGGTCGTCCCGCACACCGCGGGCCCGGCGGCGCCCGCGTCCGGATACGAGATCGACCTGGTGCTCGGCGAGCCCCGCCGGGCCGGACTGCGCACCGCGCTGGTCGTCGCGCGCGGCCACGGCGGCTTCAACGCGGCGCTCGTGCTGGGCCACCCGCAGCAGGACGTGCCGGGAGACAACGAGAAGTGAGGAGGGACCGCCATGGCGGGCCACACCGACAACAGCATCGTCATCGACGCGCCCATGGACCTGGTCTGGGACATGACGAACGACCTCAGGTCCTGGACGCAGCTCTACAGCGAGTACGCGGCTGTCGAGGTGCTGGAGGAGAAGGACGTGGACGAAGGCCGGGAGTACCTCTTCCGGCTCACCATGCACCCCGACGAGAACGGCAACGTCTGGAGCTGGGTCTCCAAGCGGGTCGTCGACCCCGCGGCGCGCCAGGTGCGGGCCCACCGGGTGGAGACCGGGCCCTTCGAGTACATGAACATCTACTGGGAGTACCTGCCCGAGGGCGACGCCGTGCGGATGCGCTGGGTGCAGGACTTCCACATGAAGGACGCCGCTCCCGTCACCGACGAGGGCATGACCGAGCGCCTCAACCGCAACACCCCGGTGCAGATGAACCTCATCAAGGGGAAAGTCGAAAAGGCGGCAGAAGCGGCGGCAGCGGCGAAGGCGCCCGGAGCGAAGGCAGCGGCGGAGCGGAAGTGATCGCCTACCTCGCACCGCTCGTCGTCCTGCTCAACGGGCTGGCCGCCGGCGTGCTGTTCGGTACCCAGCTCGGCGGCTGGCCGCTGCTGGCGGCGCTGCCCGCCGACCGGTACGTGCACGCGCACGCCTTCTTCGCCACCCGCTACGACCCGGCCATGCCGATCTGCCTGCTCGGCACCCTCGCCGGGGACGGCTGGCTGCTGGCGGCCAGTCCGCACGCGGCGGCCCGCGGCCTGTTCGCGGCGGCCGCCGTACTGGCGGCCGCCACCGTCGTCATCTCGCTCACCAAGAACGTCCCCGTCAACCGATGGGTGCGCTCGCTCGACCCGGACAACCTGCCCGCCGACTTCGCCGAGCGGGATCCGCGGTGGCGCTGGGGCGCCTGGAACCAGCGCCGCAGCGCGCTGACCGTCCTCGCCCTGGTCGCCAACTGCGCCGCGCTCACGCTGCTGCTGTGACATCCCACCGTCCGAACCGTTCAAGGAGGAACCCATGGATCTCGGCCTCAAGGGCAAGAAGGCCCTGGTCACCGGAGGCACCAGGGGAGTGGGGCGGGGCGTCGCGCTCGCCCTGGCCGAGGCCGGCGCCGACGTGCTGACCTGCTACCGGAACGAGAGCGAGGCCGTGGCCTCGCTGGAGGCCGCGCTCAAGGAGACCGACGGCGACCACCACGTGGTCTGCGCCGACGTCTCCGACCCCGACAGCGTCGGCGCCCTGATCGACGAGGCCCGCACCCGCTGGGGCCGCCTCGACCTGGTGGTCAACAACGCCGGCGCCATCAGCCACATCCCCTACACCGAACTGCCGTTGGACGAGTGGCGGCGCATCGTCGACACCAACCTCACCGGCGTCCACCTGGTCATCCAGGCCGCACTGCCGCTGCTGGACGAGGGCGCCTCGGTGGTCAGCATCGGCTCCAAGGCCGTCGAGGCGGGCATCCCGCTGCGGTCCCACTACACCGCGACCAAGGCCGCCCTGGTCGGCCTGAACCGCTCGCTGGCCAAGGAGTTCGGCAGCAAGGGCATCCGCTTCAACGTCGTCGCACTCGGCGTCATCGAGACCGAGAACCTGCACAAGATGCCCGAGGAACAGCAGAAGCTCATGATCGAGCGGTACAGCGCCAAGACTGCGCTGGGCCGGCTCGGCACCCCCGACGAGGTCGCCGGCGCCATCCTCTGGCTGGCCAGCGACCTCTCCTGCTACGTGACCGGCGCCACCATCGGCGTGGACGGAGGGATTTCCTGATGAGCACGGAAACCAGGACCGAGGGACAGTTCCGGGTGCTGCTGCGGATGCAGATCAACCCCGGTATGGAGGCCGACTTCGAGAAGACGTGGCGGGGCAGCACCGAGGCCGTCACCGGCCACCCCGCCTGCCTGGGCCAGTGGCTCTCCAAGTCGGCCGACGAGGAGTCCACCTACTACATCGTCAGCGACTGGGTGGACGAGCCCGGGTTCCGCGAGTTCGAGACCAGCGACGCGCATCTCGCCCACCGCGAGCGGCTGCACCCCTTCCGCTCCCAGGGCTCCTTCAACACGATGACCGTCGTCGCCCACGTACCGGGCAAGGCGGGCACGGATGCCCACTGAGGTCCGCGTACTGGTGTACCAGGCGGCCTACGACGACGAGCAGCTGGCCGCGGTGCGCGCCGCGTACCACCGGGTCAGCAAGCGGATGGCGGAAGTGCCCGGGATGCTCGGCAACGAGCTGCTGCGCTCCCCCGCCGACCCGACCGCGCTCGTCGTCGTCAGCCGCTGGTCGGACACGGCGGCCTTCCGGGCCTGGGAGGAGGGCGCCGGGCACAAGGACGACACGGCGCCGCTGCGCCCCTACCGGGACACCCGCCTGCAGGTCCCGTTCGGCATCTACGAGGTAGAAGCCACCTACTGACCGCCGCGCGCCGCCGCGAACGCAAGGGACACCCATGACAACTTCCACCGCGCCCACCGGCGCGCCGCCGACGGAACAGCCTTCCTGGGTCTCGTGCACCAACTGCCGCTCCCTCGTCTATGGAAAGCGGTACAAGCGGCTGCTGCACGTGTGCCCCGAGTGCGGAGCGCACGCCCGCCTGGACGCGCCCGCGCGGATAGCGCAGCTCTTCGACGAGGGCAGCGTCCAGCACCTCGACGTCCCCGCGACCCAGCACAATCCCCTCGACTTCGTGGATCAGCGCCCCTACGCCGAACGGCTCCAGCAGACCCGCCACCGCACGGGCCAACAGGACGCGGTCCTGGCGGTGCGGGGCAGGATCGAGGGGCGCCCGCTGACCGCCGCCGTCATGGACTTCCGCTTCTTCGGCGGCAGCCTGGGCGTCGCGGCTGGCGAGGCGGTCACCACCGCCGCCGAGCACGCGCTGCGGGACCGCACCCCGCTGCTGCTGGTCACCGCGTCCGGCGGAGCCCGTATGCAGGAGGGAGCGCTGTCCCTGATGCAGATGGCCAAGACCAGCAACGCGCTGTCCCAGTTGGACGAGGCCGGGCTGCTGACCGTCACCCTGGTCACCGACCCGACCTACGGCGGGGTCGCCGCGTCCTTCGCCACGCTCTCGGACGTGGTGGTCGCCGAGCCCGGCGCCCGGATGGGGTTCGCCGGGCCGCGCGTCATCGAGCAGACCATCCGCCAGCAGTTGCCCGACGGGTTCCAGACCGCCGAGTTCCTGCGCGAGCACGGGCTGGTGGACGACGTGTGGGAGCGGGGCGAACTGCGCGCCCGGCTCGCCCGGCTGCTGACCGTCACCGACCGCCCGGCGGCGGCATGGGGGAGCGGCGAGCAGGATCCGGTGGTCCGCGACAGCCAGTTGCTGGACCAGCTGCCCGCCTGGGACTGCGTCCAGCTCGCCCGGGAGTCCGGGCGGCCCACCGCGCTGGAGCACATCGGCTTCTGGCTGGACGGCTTCGTCGAACTGCACGGCGACCGGGCGGGCGAGGAGTGCCCGGCGATCGTCGGCGGGATCGGCTGCCTGGACGGCTTGCCGGTGATGGTCGTGGGGCACCAGAAGGGCCACAACACCGCCGAGCTGGTCGGCCGCAACTTCGGCATGCCCTCGCCCGCCGGCTACCGCAAGGCGGGGCGGCTGATGCGGCTGGCGGCCAAGCTGGACCTGCCCGTCGTCACCCTGATCGACACCCCGGGCGCCTACCCGGGGCTGACCGCCGAGGAGAGGGGCCAGTCCGGCGCCATCGCCGAGAACCTGCGGCTGATGGGGTCGTTGCCGGTGCCCGTCGTCGCCGTGGTCACCGGGGAGGGCGGCAGCGGTGGGGCGCTCGCGCTGGGCGTCGCCGACCGGGTGCTGATCTGCGCCAACGCGACCTATTCGGTGATCAGTCCGGAAGGCTGCGCGGCCATCCTCTGGAAGAACGCCGCGGAGGCCGCCGTCGCCGCCGACGAGTTGGCGCTGGACGCGGCCTCGCTGCTGCGGCTCGGCGTGGTGGACGGGGTGATACCCGAACCCGAGGGCGGCGGTCACACGGACACCGCGGCGCTGAGCGACGCCGTGCGGCGCGCCGTCGTCGCGGCGCTGCGCGAGCTGCGGACCGCGCCGGACGCCGAGGGGACGGCCGACCCGGTGCCCGCGCGGCGGCGCCGCTTCCGCTCCTTCGGCCTCGCGGACGGCTAGCGGTGTCCGGCGGGCCACTCGAACACGCCGGGCACGACGGCCGGGACGGCGCCCTCGGGCCCTGGCCGGGCGGCACCCTCCACCCGCCGCCGCCGTGGCCCGGTCCCATCGCGGCGCACACAGGTCGCAAGGCAACGTACTACCGAGAGGCACTCATGAGTGAACTCACCCAGGACAGTCCGCGCGCCCAGACCGACGATGCGCTCGCCGGCCTGGACTACGACAACAGCGGCCTGGCCCTGACCGACATCTGCCGGAGCATCGCCGAAGTGGTCCGCGTAGGGCCCGACAAACCCCGCCGGGTGCGGATCGCGCTCGGTGCCGCCAGCGTCGAGGTCGAGTGGGACAACGAGCGGGCCCCCGCGGCGGCGCAGGCCGTGCTCGGTCCGCACGGCGACCCCGGCGCCGCGGGGGGCGCCGGGGAAGAGGTCCTGGAGGGGCACCGGGAGTGCGCGCCGCTCGTCGGCACCTTCTACGCCGCTCCCGCGCCCGGCGCGCCCGCCTTCGTCCAGCCGGGCGACCATGTGGAGGAGGGCCAGCAGCTCGGCATCATCGAGGCGATGAAGCTGATGAACCCGCTGGCGGCCACCCGGCGCGGCCGGGTGGTGGAGGTACTGGTCGGGGACGGCGAGCCCGTCGAGTACGGCGAGCCGCTGGTGCTGATCGACCCCGACGACACCCCCGCCGACGGCTCGGACGAGGGGGTGTGACGGTGGGATTCGGCACCGTCCTGGTGGCCAACCGGGGCGAGATCGCGATCCGTGTCATGCGGACCTGCCGCGAGCTGGGCATCCGCACCGTGGCCGTGCACTCGACGGCCGACCGGGACAGCAGCCATGTGCACGCGGCGGACGCCGCGGTGCAGATCGGGCCCGGGGCGCCCCGCAAGTCGTACCTCTCGGCGCCCGCCGTGGTCGAGGCGGCGCTGCGCACCGGCGCCGACGCGGTGCACCCGGGGTACGGATTCCTCTCCGAGGACCCGGACTTCGCGGAGATCTGCGCGGAGAACGGGCTGACCTTCATCGGGCCGCGCCCCGAGGTGCTGGCCAGGCTGGGCGACAAGGCCGTCGCCCGGTCTCTGATGACGGACGCGGGGCTGCCGGTGCTGCCCGGCAGCCCCGGCACCGTCGACAGCGCCGCCGAGGCGTCCGACCTGGCGTCCCGGATCGGCTATCCGCTCATCATCAAGGCCGCGGCCGGGGGCGGCGGGCGGGGGATGACCGTGGTGCGCGGCGCCTCCGACCTGCTGCCCGCCTACCGGCAGACGCGGGCGACCGCGCAGGCCGTCTTCGGCGACAACCGGGTCTACATGGAGCGGTACTGCGACAGCGCCCGCCATATCGAGGTGCAGGTGCTCGCCGACGGGCACGGCACCGTGCTGCACCTGGGCGAGCGGGACTGCTCGGTGCAGCGGCGGCACCAGAAGCTGGTCGAGGAGAGTCCCGGTCCGGGCCTGCACCCGCAGTTGCGCTCGGCCATGGCGCGTGCCGCGGTGCGCGGGGCCCGGGCCATCGGCTACACGGGTGCCGGGACCTTCGAGTTCCTGGTGCACGACGAGGGCTTCTCCTTCATGGAGATGAACTGCCGTATCCAGGTGGAGCATCCGGTCACCGAGGCGGTGTACGGGGTCGACCTGGTCGCCGAGCAGATCCGGGTCGCCTCCGGGGAGGCGCTGCGGATGTCCCAGGAGGACCTGGTGCCGCGCGGCGTCGCGGTCGAGTGCCGGGTCAACGCGGAGGACCCGGAACGGGACTTCGCGCCGGCGCCCGGCACCCTGGCGGAGTTCGTCCCGCCGGGCGGCCCGTTCGTGCGGGTGGACACCCACGGCCGGGCCGGCTGGAAGGTGCCACCGCAGTACGACTCGCTGCTGGCGAAGGTCGTCTGCTGGGCACCCGAGCGCGACGAGGCGCTGGATCGGATGGACCGGGCGCTGGCCGAGTTCCGGATCGCCGGGCCGGGGGTGCACACGACCATCCCGCTGCTGCGCGAGATCGTCGCCGACCCGGTCTTCCGGGCGGGCCGGCACATCACCTCCTTCCTGGACACCCGCACATGAGGCGCCGCGCCGCGCGCGGCTGACCGCGCACGCAGCGAGCCCCGGCCCCCCGCCCCGACGGGGGGCCGGGGCTCCGGCGTGTTCCGGCCGCGGGAGCCGTGCCGCGGAGTGCGGTGCCGCCCTGTGGCCGGTTGCGGCGGCCGCCGGGTGCGGCCGCCGCCTTCCGCGTACGGGGTCAGGTCGTGACGTGGAAGATCAGATGCTGGCCGTGCGCGGCCATCGGCCGGCCGTCCTCCAGGCTGCCGACCCAGGAGGCGGCCACATATCGGCCGGGCTGGGTCGGCATGGTGACCCAGATGTCTCCATCGGGGGAGATCGGCGGTGTGCCCAGCGGAGCGTTGATGCTGAACGGAGGTGTCATGCTCATGTCACTATTGAAGAACGCGTGCACGTCCTCCTCGGTGACCGAGTCGTCCGGGACGCGATAGATGATCGCCTCGTCGGGCTGCGTCACGTGGTTGACGCACCGGACCGGGGATCCGGCCCTGGGCTGCCCGTGCAGTTCGAACCGCGGCCCCTCCGCGGTCTCCCGCGTGGTCAGCGTCGCCGTGCTCCCGGTGGCCGCCGCCGCGTCCGTGGCGGTGACCGGCTCCGTGACGGTCAGCGTGCGCACGTGCTCCTGCCCCCGCTCCGGCTCGCGGCCCAGCGGCCCTTGGAAGTCCCGGTACTCCAGCACCAGATAACTGCCCGGCCCCAGCACCGGGGTGATGTAGGAGACCGCGCCCGGGTGGACGGCGGCCCCGCCGTACAACTCGGCGGTGGCCATGAGGCCGCGGGTCGCCTCGATGGTCTCCTGCGGGGTCCGCGCCGAGAAGAGCGCGTACAGCAGTTCGCGGAAGGCGCCCTCCTCGTGTCCGTCGCGCAGCCGGACCAGTCCGAGGAACCCGGTCCGGTAGCTGGTGGCGGTCACCTGGAAGACGGTCGCCCCCGGGGGAGCCGTGCTCGGGCAGATGAAGTCCTCCTCGCCGGTCACGATGCGGAGCGGTTCGGCCGAGTCGGCCTGCTGGGCCGGAGCGGCGGCGGCCGGTGCGGCCCCGGCGAGCAGAGCCGCACCGGCTGCCCCACCTGCCGTGCTGATGAACCGGCGCCTGTTCCAGTTGCGCATACGGACACTTCCTCGTGTCGAACGGGCAATTCCGGTCCCCAGCGAACAAGTGACCGCCTGCGGCGGGCTCAAGGATGTGTCAAATGTGATGGCAGAGGTGGCACGGGCACGGGAACGGGCAGCGACACCGGCACCGAAACGGGCGGGAAACGGGCAGCGCTACCAGCCGATGACGGCGTCCCGGCGGAAGAACACCCCCGAGGGCCCGTCGTCGGGCAGTGTCGCGGCGCGCAGCACGTCCCGCGCCGCCTCCTGCGGACTCTGCTCGGCCGTCGGCCGCATCCGGGTGCGCACCAGCCCCGGGTTGATCGCGTTGACCAGCACCCCCGTGTCCCGGGTCTCCTCGGCGAGCATCACGGTCAGCGCGTTCAGGGACGTCTTGGAGACCGAGTAGGCCGGGCACATGGCGGCGATCCCGTTGCTGAACGAGCCGGTGCCGCTGGAGATGTTGACCACCCGCCCCCAGCCCCGTGCCACCATGCCGGGGACGAAGGACTGGCAGACCCGCCAGGTGCCCAGCAGGTTCACCTCCAAGGTGCGCTCGACCAGCGACAGGTCCAGCGCGGTTGGCCGCTCCCCCCAGTCCAGCTGCACGCCCGCGTTGTTGACCAGGATGTCGACCGGGCCCAGCTGCGCGGCGGCCCGCTCGGCCGCCCCGGCCTCGGTCACGTCCAGCACCGCGGACCGTGCTCCCTCGCCCAGTTCGGCGGCCGCCTTCGCGGCGGCCTCCGCGTCCCGGGCGGCGACCACCACCCGATGCCCGGCCTCGTGCAGCGCGGCGGCCACCGCCTGCCCGAGTCCGCGGTTGGCCCCGGTCACCAGCGCGGTGCGCGGTCCGGGCGGGGGAGTGCTGCTGCTGTTCATCTCGGCCTCCGGGATCTCGACGGATGCGCGTGCCGCGGCCGGTCGCCGCGGACGCTCTTCACGTGGTCAGTGGTGGTCGGAGATCCAGCGGGGGGCCTGGGACTCGGAGCCGGGCCGGGCGATCGTGAACTGCCCCATCATGCCCTGGTCCTCATGGGTGAGGACGTGGCAGTGGTACATGTAGGGGTACTCGGTGTCCACCCAGCGCGGCATCGGAACCGCGAGCCGCACCGTGCCGCCCGCCGGTACGTGGACGGTGTCCTTCTGGCCCCGCAGCCGCGCGGGCGGTTTCCGCCCCCGGTACTCCAGGACGTTGAAGCCGGTGCCGTGCACATGGATGCTGTGCATCCCATCGCTCGAGCCGGTGAACTCCCACACCTCAACCGCTTCGGCGGGGGCGATCACGTCCACCCGCGCCATCTCCATGGCCTTGCCGTTGATCTGGGTCCCGTTCATCCGGAACCTGCGCACGGTCGCGTCCTTCGGCACCTCGACCGGGCGCGGCACGTCCCGCAGCCGCTCGGGCAGCGGCTGCGACCTGGTCAGCTTCCGCGCGGGGCGGAGCTGGAGGATGTCGAAGGTGTCCTCGCCGCCGTCCATCCGGTCGGTGGGGAAGCTGAGCCCCAGGTCGGGCGGGAAGCTGCGCAGCAGCGCGTTCCTGCCCGGCTCCATCCGCACCACGATCTCCGCGCGCTCGGCGGCCATGAGCTGCAGCCGCCGCAGCGGCACCGGCCGCTCCAGCAGCCCGTTCTCCTGGGCCACCAGGTGGAACTCGCGGTTGTCGGTGAAGCCGAAGTTGTAGACGCGCGCGTTGGAGGCGTTCAGCACCCGCAGCCGCACCAGCGTGGTGCTCACCCTCAGATGCGGATCGTGCACCCCGTTGACCAGGATCGTGTCGCCCAGCACCCCCACGCTGCCCACCCCGGCGAAACTCTCCAGGGTGGAGGCGCCGCGCAACTCCATCGTGCCGTCGTCCGCGAAGCTGCGGTCCTGCACGATCAGCGGGATGTCGTCCACCCCGTAGTCGCGCGGCAGTCCCGTGCGCTCCTCGGCATCCTTCTCGTCGTCCACCAGGAACATGCCCGCGATGCCGCGTGTCACGTGCTCGGCCGTGGCCCCGTGCGGGTGCGGGTGGTACCAGAGCGTCGAGGCGGGCTGCTCGATCTTCCAGTGCGGCTTCCAGACGGCGCCCGGCTGCACCGTCTGGTGCGGGCCGCCGTCCATCACCGCCGGCAGGTGCATGCCGTGCCAGTGCAGTGTGGTGGCCTCCGGCAGCCGGTTGTCGTAGGCGACCCGCACCGTCTCCCCGCGCCGGGCCCGCAGCGTGGGTGCCAGAAAGGCGCCGTTGATGCCCCAGGTCGGGGTCTGCTTGCCGGGCAGCAGCTCGCTCCTGCCCGGCCGCGCGGTGAGCTCGAACAGCCGGTCCCCGCCGCTCTTGCGCCCCTCCAGCAGCCGGGGGATGCGCAGCGCGTTCTCGAACGTCAGATCGCCGACGTTGGTCAGCTTGCGGTTGCCGTAGACGACCGCGAAGTTGACGGCATAGGCACCGCCCACCACCACTCCCGCGCCCAGCGTGCCGCCCGCGGCCAGCAGGGCGCGGCGGCGGATCCGCCGGCCGCGCGAGGGCGGCCGGCCGTCGGCGTCGCGCTTCTTCTTCCCGGCCCGGCGCGGCCGCTGCTCGTTGTCCGGTTCGCTGGTCATCGGACCATGGTGGCCGGTCATCCGGCCAGCGTCCGGCGCTTGACTCGACTGTCCCTGGAGTGGCGGTGGAGCGCGCGCCGCTGCCCCTTGCCCGGCGCGTCCCGGAGCGGCTACAACCTCGCTCGAGCCGTTCTCCAGCGGCTCTGGCCAGGCTGTACGCACGGCCGCGGACCAGCCGACCGCGTGCCCGAGGAGGAACCGTGACCGGCACGCCACCCCGTACCCACTCCACCGCCCCGGCAGCACAGCCGGACGGCGGTGGACTGTTCGCCAGATCCGCCGTCTTCGCGCACCGCCACCGATGGACCGCGCTGGTCCTGTGGGCCGTGGTGCTCGCCGGAACATGGGCGGCGGCCTCCAGCGCCGGGGACCGCTACCGCGACGACTACTCCATCCCCGGGACCGAGACCCAGCGCACCGTCGAGCTGCTGGAGGAGCACGGCTCCGGGCAGGGCGGCGGCTCCCTGGAGATCGTGCTGCACGACCCGGACGGCCTGCGCGGGAAGGCGGTCCGCCGGGCCGTCGGCGCCATGGAGGCGAAGGTCGCGGACCTGCCAGCGGTCGACGAGGTGCGCGGCGCCTTCGCCGACCGCTCCTCGCTCTCCCCGGACGGCACCACGGCCTTCGCCACCGTGACCCTCGACCGGCCCGCCGAGGAGATGGAGGTCTCCGACACCCGGCGCATCCTGGACACCGCCCGCACCGCGGCGGGCGACGGCGTGCGCGTCGAGCTCGGCGGCGAGGCGGCCGGCGAACTCGCGGCCGACTCCGGCGGCGCGGCGGAGGGAGCCGGCATCCTCGCGGCGCTGGTCATCCTCGTCTTCATGTTCGGCACCGTGGTCGCCGCCGGACTGCCCGTCATCACCGCGCTGTTCGCCGTGGGCACCACCCTCGGCGCCATCGTGCTCGTCTCCCATCTGTTCACCGTCGCCACCTGGGCGCCGTACGTGATGATGCTCGTCGGCCTCGGCGTCGGCATCGACTACGCGCTGCTCGTCTTCGCCCGGTACCGCACCGAACTCACCAGCGGCGCCGAGACCGCCGAGGCGGCGCGGCGGGCCCTGCAGACCGCCGGGCGGACCGTCGCCGTCGCCGGCTGCACCGTGATCATCGCTCTGCTGGGGCTGGTCGCGCTGGGCCTGGGCGCGCTGCGCGGGGCCGCGCTGGCGGTGGCGCTGACCATCCTGGTCACGATGCTCGCCTCGCTGACCCTGCTGCCCGCGCTGCTGGCCGTCTTCGGCAAGCGCTTCGAGCGGCAGTTCCGGGCCCGCGCCGCCAAACGCGCCGAGCGGGGCAAGTCCGAGGAGGGCGCGGGCTGGCGCCGGCTGGGCGCGGCCGTGCAGCGCCGCCCGGTCGCCGTGCTGGTGCTGGCCGTGGTCGCGCTCGGCGCGCTGGCCGCGCCGATGCTCGGTATGCGGCTCGGCTTCGCCGACGCGGGCAACGACGCGCAGGGCAGCACCAGCCGGGAGGCCTACGACCGGCTCGCCGACGGATTCGGCCCGGGCGTCAACGGCCCGCTGGTGATCGCCGTCGCGCCGCGGGAGGACGACGGTTCGGGCGGCGACGTCCGGGAGGCGGCCCGCGCCCTGACGACGGCACTGCGCGACACCCCCGGCATCGCGGGCAGCAGCGGGGTCATCCCGACAGGGGACGGCGAGGCGGCCACCGTGCTGGCCTATCCGAAGACGGCGCCGCAGGACGAGGCGACCACCGACCTGGTGCACCAGCTGCGCGAGGAGGTGCTGCCCGGCCTCTCGGAGCGCACCGGCGCCGACTATCTGCTGGGCGGCGCCACCGCCTCGGTCATCGACTACTCCGACACGGTCGCCTCCCGGATGCCGCTGTTCGTGGCCATCGTCGTGGGGCTGTCCATGCTGCTGCTGGCCGCCGTCTTCCGCTCGCTGCTGATCCCGCTGAAGGCCGCGCTGCTCAACCTGCTGTCCATCGGCGCCGCGCTGGGCGCCATCACCCTGGTGTTCCAGAACGGCTGGCTGGGCGAGCAGGCGGGGCCCATCGAGGCGTACCTGCCCGTGATGATCTTCGCGATCGTCTTCGGGCTCTCCATGGACTACGAGGTCTTCCTGCTCTCCCGGATGCGCGAGGAGTGGCTGCGCACCGGCGACCACACCGCGGCCGTCCGCGAGGGACTGGCCCGCACCGGCGCCGTCGTCACCGCAGCCGGAGCCATCATGATCGTGGTCTTCGGCTCGTTCTTCCTCAGCGACGACCGGATGCTCCGCCAGTTCGGCTTCGGGCTGGCCGTCGCGATCTTCATGGACGCCGTCGTCATCCGCTGCCTGCTCGTCCCCGCCGTGCTGCGGCTGCTGGGGCCGCGCGCCTGGTGGCTGCCGCGTCCGGTGGAACGAATCCTGCCACGTCTGGATATCGACTGACGGACGGGCATCGATCGGCGACACTCGAAACCTGCACGACCGCACCGACCCGCACACCAACGCACCCCGCAGAGAACGAGGTTGATCCATGAGCGGCACCCAGTCCGTACGACCCCGCAGAGCGCTGTTGATCGGCTGCGGTATCGCCGGGCCCGTCCTGGCCATGTTCCTCCAGCGCATCGGCGTGGACGCCGTCGTCTACGAGGGCAGCGAGAAGCCGAGGGACGACGCGGGGGCCTTTCTGAACCTGGCGCCCAACGGGATCGCCGTCCTGGAGACCCTGGGCATCGCCGAGGAGGTCTCCGGAAGCGGAACACTCACCCGCAACACCGCCTTCCTCAACCACAAGGGCCGGCAGCTCGGCCAGAATCCGGCCGAGACCGTGCTGCTGACGCGGGGACGGCTCAACCAGGCGCTGCGCGAGGCGGCGGTCGAGCGCGGCGTGCCGATGGAGTTCGGCAAGTTCTTCGAGAGCGTCACCGAGACGGACGAGGGCGTGTCGGTCCGCTTCCGCGACGGCACCACCGCCGAGGGCGACTTCCTCGTCGGCTGCGACGGGATCCACTCCAAGACCCGCTACACCGTGCTGCCCAACGCCCCCAAGCCCGCCTACACCGGAGTGATCGGCACCGCCGGGTACACCCACTCCCGGCACGGGGCGCCCGAGGACGGCACCATGCGGATGTCGTTCTGCCTGGAGGGGTTCTTCGGCCACCAGACCACCCCCGGCGGGGAGATCTACTGGTTCGAGAACTACCACCACGAGCGGGAGCCCGCGCGCGGCGAGATCGAGGCCGTCGAGCACCAGGAGTGGCAGCGCCGGCTGCTGGAGCGGCACCGCAAGGACCACTACCCGGTGCCGCAGCTGATCGAGGAGACCGCCGACGGCATCATCGGCTACCCCATCTACGACATGCCCTCGCTGCCCACCTGGCACAAGGGGCGGGTCTGCCTGGTCGGCGACGCCGCGCACGCCACCTCGCCGCACGTCGGCCAGGGCGCCTCGATGGCGATGGAGGACGCGATCGTGCTGGCCAAGTGCCTGCGGGACATCCCCCAGGTGGAGCGGGCCTTCGCGGCGTTCCAGGACATCCGCAAGGACCGGGTCGAGAAGATCATCAAGGAGGGGCGCCGGACCGGCAACCAGAAGGCGGCGGCCAACGGCTTCCAGCGCGCCCTGCGCGACCTGGTGCTGCCGTTCTTCCTCAAGCTCGGCGTCAAGGCGACCGAGCCGGTCTACTCCTACCGCGTCGACTGGGACGAGGAGGTGCAGCCCGCACCCGCGGGCCGCGCGGCCTGAACGTGCGGGCCCGGACAGCCGGAGGGGGTACGCCCGGTCCGCGTACCCCCTCCGCCGCTGTCCCGGACCGCCCGGCGCGGCTCAGGACTCGTTGTGCGTGGAGAGCTGCACCAGGTTGCCCTCCGGGTCGGCGACGTAGGCCGACCGCTCGCCCCAGGGCTGGTCCTTGGGCGCCATGAGCCCCCGCGCGCCCGCCTGCCGGGCCTTGGCGTACAGCGCGTCCACATCGCTGGTGATCACCACGATCTCGGACTGCTTGCGCAGCGAGCGGCCGATGTGCCGCAGCGGCGTGGACTGCTTGATCACGTCGTAGGTGGCGAACGTGAGGTAGTAGCTGTCGCCGAGGCTGACCGTGCCGAAGACGGCGTCCCCCTCTGCCGGGAAGCGGAAGTCGACCTGGAAGCCGAACGCCTCGTGGTAGAAGTCCAGCATCTTGTCGATGTTCCGGGTGTAGAGGCTCGGCTGCCCGTACCGCACGATCTCGGCCGTCGACGGCGCCTTGGCCGCGGCCGGCTGCGCGCCGCTGCTCGGGGCGCCCGCCACCAGCCCGACGGACAGCACCGCCGCGCTCGCCGTGCTGACGGCCAGGGTGCGGATGGCTCTTGCACGCATGGTGGTCTCCTTCGCTTCGACTGACCCGGGCCGCTCCCGGGCGCCGCCCAGCAGACTCCACCCCGCTCGAGCCCCGCTGGAGCGGCCCCGTTCCGACTCCACCCGCTCTCGAACCGGCTGTGCCTGCCCCCGGCGCCCGCGCGCGATGCGGGAGAACGCCGGGGATCGCGGGGGCCGGGGTATCGCCGGGGATCGATGGGAGAACGCCGGGGATCGCGGGGGCGCCGGGGTCCCGTGGGGAACGCCGCCGACGCAGCCGGGCATTGAGGCCGTCTCCACCGCTCCTCCGGCAGCCCGGCGCACCGTGCCCGGGAGGGTCCGAGCCTTCCACCCGATCTGTCCTGGGCCCCGGAGGAATGGAGAAGTTCATGCGCGGTTCCACCCAGATCCTCGTCATCGGGGGCGGGCCTGCCGGGTCCACGGCGGCCGGACTGCTGGCCAAGCAGGGCTTCGAGGTCACCCTGCTGGAACGGGACCAGTTCCCCCGCTACCACATCGGCGAGTCGATCCTCCCCTCGTGCCGCCCGATACTCGAACTCCTCGGCGTCTGGGACAAGGTGCAGTCCCACGGCTTCCAGCCCAAGGGCGGTGCCTACTTCTTCTGGGGCCCGGAGGAGTGGGAGGTCAAGTTCGACAGCCTGGGCGACGACGGCACCAACGCCTGGCAGGTCGTCCGCTCCGAGTTCGACGAGCTGCTGCTGCGGCACGCCGCCTCCCTGGGCGTCGAGGTGGTGGAGAACGTCACCGTCAAGGAGCTGGAGTTCGACGGGGAGCGGCCGGTCGCCGCCCGCTGGGCCGGCACCAAGGACCCGGACCGGAGCGGCCGCATCGCCTTCGACTACGTCATCGACGCCTCCGGGCGCGGCGGCGTCATGGCGGCGCGGCACGTCAAGAACCGCCAGTACCACGAGATCTTCCGCAACGTGGCCGCCTGGTCGTACTGGAAGAACGTCAAGCCGCTCGACCGGGGCCCCGAGGGCGCCATCGCCGTCTGCTCGGCACCCGACGGCTGGTTCTGGGTGATCCCGCTGCACGACGGCACCACCAGCATCGGCCTGGTCACCGGGCGGGACATCTTCAACGAGAAGCGCAACCGCCTCGGCGGCGTCCAAGAGGTCTACGACCAGGTGCTGGCCGAGTGCCCGGCCGTCACCGACCTGCTCGGCGGCGCCGAGCAGGTCGGTGAGATGAAGGTCGAGCAGGACTACTCCTACACCGCGGAGAACTTCGGCCGCCCGGGCTATCTGATGTGCGGCGACGCCGCGTGCTTCCTCGACCCGCTGTTGTCCACCGGAGTCCACCTGGCCACCTACAGCGCGATGCTGGCCAGCGCCGCACTCGGCAGCGTCATCCGCGGCGAGGTCGAGGAGGAAGAGGCCTGGCAGTTCTTCAACACCGTCTACCAGCACGCCTACGAGCGGCTGCTGGTGCTGGTCTCGGTCTTCTACGAGAGCTACCGCGGCAAGGAGCACCACTTCTACAACGCGCAGAAGCTCACCTCCGCGCAGCGCGAGAACCTCAACCTCCAGGACGCCTTCGACCGGATCATCACCGGTATCGCGGACATGGAGGACGCACAGGACGTGTACGCCAGCGTGCACGCCCATCTGAACGGCGCCGAGAGCGGCGACCCCAACCCGCTCGCCAACCTGAACAAGGTCCACGAGCAGAAGCAGGCCCCGATGAGCGAGCAGAACGCCGTCGGCGGCCTCTACCTCGCCTTCCACCCGCAGCTGCGACTGGCACGCTCCGGCGCCGCCGAGGCGGCTCCCCAGGGAGGCCCGGCGGCATGACGGCTCAGCAACCGGCCCCCGCGGCGGACGGCGCACCGGCCGCCACCACCTCGCTGCGGCCCTGGCCCAACTGGTTCCGCACCCTGTTCATGAGTGACCTGTGGGAGCGCTTCGGCTTCTTCGGCATGCAGGCGATCCTCGTGCTGTTCGCCGTCGCGCCCCGCGACGAGGGCGGGCTCGGGCTCGCCAAGGCGGACGCCGCCGCGCTGTTCGGCGCCTGGATCGGGCTGGCGTTCATGCTCTGCCTGCCCGGCGGCTGGGTCGCCGACCGGCTGCTCGGCCCGCGGCGCACCCTGGTGCTGGGCGCCGCCGTCACCACCGCGGGCCACTTCGCGCTCGCCACCCCGCTGCTGTGGCTGACGCCGCTCGCGCTCGTCCTGCTGGCCGTCGGCATGGGCCTGTACAAGCCCAACCACCAGGCCCTGCTCAACCTGATGTTCAAGGACGGCGGCCGCCGCGAGGCGGGCATCTCGCTGATCTACGTCGGCATCCAGGTCAGCGCGCTCACCTCGCCGCTGATCGCGGGGTTCCTCGGCGAGCGCGTCGACTGGCGGCTCGGCTTCGCCGTCTCGGGCACCGCGATGCTGATCGGCACCATCCAGGTGGCGCTGGCCCGGCCGCAGTTCCAGGGGGTGGGCGAGCTGCCCGGCCGACCGCTGGACGCGGCATCGGCCCGCCGCGTCAAGCGCCGGACCGGCGCCGTCGCGGCCGTCCTCGTGCTGCTGCTGTCCGGGATGGCCGCGGGCGGCGCGCTGACGGCGGGCAGCGGCATCGCCCTGGTCGGCATGGTCACCATCGTCGCGCCCGTCGTCGCCTACACCGTGCTCTACCGCAGCCCCGAACTGGGGCCGCCGGACCGCAGGAGGCTGCGCGCCTTCCTGTGGATCTTCCTCGGCTCCACGCTGTTCTGGTCGCTCATCGCCCAGGACGGTTCCTCGCTCACGCTGTTCGCCAAGAACTCCACCGACCGCGACGTGCTCGGATTCGAAGTCCCGGTCAGCTGGCTGCAGTCGGCCACCCCACTGTTCATCCTGGTGCTGGCACCGGTGTTCGCCTGGCTGCTGCTCAAGCACAGCGGCGGACGTGGCGGCGTCCCGGCCAAGTTCTCCGCCGGCCTGCTGCTGACCGGCGTCAGCTTCCTGATCATGGCGGTGGCCGCCGGGCTGGCCTCCGGCGACACCAAGGTCTCCCCGCTGTGGCTGCTGGTGGTCTATCTGATGCACGCCTGCGGCGAACTGATCGTCGCCGCCGTCGGCATCGCCGCCGTGGCCGACGTCCTGCCGCGCCGGTTCATCGCGCACATGCTGGGGCTGCTGTGGCTGTTCGCGGCGCTCGGCGGCGGCGCGGGCAGCGGCCTCGTCCGGCTGATCGACGTGATTCCCGAGGCGCTGTACTACCTGCTGCTCGCGGTGCTGGCGCTGTCCGTCGGCGGCGCCCTGGCCTTGCGGCGGCACGCCGTGGCCCGCGGGCTGGCCCCCGAGGGCGCGGACGAACCACCCGAGGGCACCGCGCCCGCGACCGTCAAGGAAGGTGACCGCGCATGACCTCGCTGCCCCCGGCACCCGAGTCCGCCACCCTCGACACCCCCCAGACCTCGGAGCTGGCCCGGCTGGGGCTCGGCTTCGCAGCCTCCAAACTGCTGCTGAGCGCACTGGAGCTGGGCGTCTTCTCCGCCCTCGCGCAGACCGCCGACGGCAGCGCGGAGGCCGAGGAGCTGCGCGCCGCGCTGGGTCTGCACCCGCGGGCCGCCTCCGACTTCTTCGACGCGCTGACCGCCGTCGGCCTGCTGGAGCGGCAGTACGGCCGCTACCGCAACAGCGACACCGCCCAGCAGCACCTGGTCCGCGGCCCCGACTACCAGGGCGGCTTCCTGGAGGGCGCGGGGTTCGTCCTCTACCCGGCCTGGGGCCGGCTCACCGAGGCGCTGCGCACCGGGGAACCCCAGGCCGAGGGCGACTTCGAGGCCATGCTCAGCGATCCGCAGGCCCGCCGGATGTTCCTGGCCATGCAGGACTCGCTCAGCCAGCCGCTGATCCCGCATCTGCTGGCGGCGCTCGACTGGTCCGGGTACGCCACCCTCACCGACGTGGGCGGCGCCCGCGGCAACCTGGCGGCGCGCATCGTACGCGAGCGCCCCGGGCTGACGGCCACCGTCTTCGACCGGCCGCAGAACGCCGGACCCTGCGCCGAGCACACCGCGGACCTGGGGGTGGCCGACCGGACCGGCTTCGTCGGCGGCGACTTCTTCACCGACCCGCTGCCGCCCGCCGACGTCGTCGTCATCGGCCACGTCCTGGCCGACTTCTCCCGCGACGAGCGCCGCGCGCTGATCGAGAAGGCGTACGCGGCCGTGCACGAGGGCGGGGCGCTGCTCGTCTACGACCCGATGAACGGCGACAAGCCCGAACTGGCCTCGCTGATCGCCAGCCTGCACATGCTGGTCATGACCCCGGCGGGAGCCGGATACCACCCCGACCACTGCGCCGGGTGGATGGAGCAGGCCGGATTCACCGGGGTGACCTCCCGGCCGCTGCCGCTGGGCAACACGCTCCTGGCCGCCCGCAAACCGGCGGCCGCCACGTCCTGACGGCACGCCGCCAGCCCCGACGACCCAAGGAGACCGACTGTGGAGATTGGAGTGGGCCTGCCCACCACCGTGCCCGACGTCGACGGGCGGCGCCTCGTCCGGTGGGCGGCCCGCGCCGAGGAGCACGGCTTCTCGGCGCTGGGCGTCCTGGACCGGCTCGTCTACGACAGCTACGAACCCCTCACCGCGCTCACCGCGGCCGCGGCCGTCACCGAGCGGATCCGGCTGACGACCAGCGTCCTGCTGGCCGCCTACCGGCCCGGCACCGCGCTGCTGGCCAAGCAACTCGCCACCCTGCACGAGATCTCCGGCGGCCGGCTGGTGGTCGGCGCCGCGGCGGGCGGCCGCGAGGACGACTTCCAGGCGACCGGCGCCGCATACCACGACCGGGGGCGTCGGCTGGACGCGCTGCTGACCGAACTGCGCAACGTCTGGGACGGCAAGGAGACCGACACCGGCGTCGCGGGCATCGGCCCCTTCCCGGCGGCACCGGGCCCCGAACTGATCGTTGGCGGGCACACCCCGGCCGCCATGCGCCGGGCAGCGCGGCACGCGGGCGGCTGGATCGCGGGCGGCAGCTCGGCCACGGCCTACGCCGACCTGGCACAGCAGGCCCGCGCCGCCTGGCGCGCCGAGGGCCGCAGCGACAGCCCGCGGCTGGTCGCGCTCGTCTACGCCTGCCTGGGTCCGGAGGCGCGCGCCACCGCCGAGCGCTATCTGCGCGCCTACTACGCGTTCATCGGCCCGAAGGCGGAGATGGCCGCCAAGGCCGTCATCACCGACGCGGACTCCCTGCGCGAGACGGCCGCCGCCTACGCCGCGGCCGGCTGCGACGAGCTGCTGGTCTTCCCCTGCACCGCCGCACCGGCCCAGCTCGACCTCCTGGCGGAGGCCGCCCTTGGCTGACGCCGTGCTCCCAGGAATCGCGCCGCCGCCGCAGGGTGCGGGCGCTGCTCGGAGTGGGTCGGCAACTCCTGACGGTGCAGGAGCTACGCCCGCTGCCGACGCACGTGCGCCTCGGCGGTGTGCGGCGCGGTCACGGTGCTGCGCTCCGGGAGGGTGCGTCCAGCCAGGGTGACGCCGCCGGTCATCTGTTTACGGTCCACCCCATCGAGGGAGCACTTGGCCTCGGGCCAATTGATTCGCGTCATCAGACGGGAGCAGGGCGTCACGCTGGAGCAACTGGGCCAGAAGACCGGGTACTCAGCCGCGCAGCTCTCGCGTCTGGAACGCGGCATCTCCCCGATGACGGTCGATGCCTTCCGAGCCTTCGCTGACGCCCTCGACATCCCGTCCGGAGCTCCCGGCCCGCTCCCCGACTCCCATCAGCCGGGCCGACACACTGAACCGACCAGCCGCTATCCCCGCATTCCCGCGCCTACGCTGAAGGGCAGGGAGGACGGTGAGAGCGTGAGGCGTCGGCAGTTTCTCGCAGCCAGCGCTGCTGCTGCTGCGGTGAACGTCGGGGGTCCGCCCGGCGAGACCCCTGCGCAGGCCCACGAAGCTCAGATGGGTGAGATCCTCGTCGCACGGCTGCGGGACGCGATGCTCGGGCTCGGCAGCCCCGCCACGAGCCAGAATCATGAGCACGTGATCGCCGAGCTCCACCACGCGCACCGTGACTACCGCACATGCGGGTATGCCAGCCTCGCCGTACGCCTGCCGCGCCTCATCAGCACAGCACACGCTGCCCACAGTAAGGACCACGCTCTGCTGGGCCGCAGCTATCTCCTTGCAACCCGGCTCCTGACCAAGTTGGACGAGCAGCAACTGGGGTGGATGGCCGCCGACCGGGCCCGGCAGCTGGCGGCGGCAGCCGGGGATCCACTCGTTGTCGCCGAGTCGGCACGCCAACTCGCCGTCCTCGCACGCAAAGCAGGGTGGCAGGACCAAGCACTCACCCTCGCGCTCAACGCTGCCGAATCGCCCGAGCTGCGTGAGGTCGGCCGGTCGGGCACCGCACTGCGGGGACTGCTGGTGCAGTCTGCCGCCTACACCGCCGCCTGGAAGGGAGACCCAGATGGGATGCGTGAGCTCACCGCCGAAGCTGCCGCTCTCGCCTCCGGCCTTGGGGACACCCGGCTGAGGGACCTTGGCGGCTTCAGCCCCGCAACCGTGCAACTGCATCTGGTCTCAGCCGAGAACAGCGTCGGGGACCCAGCACGGGCACTGGCCGCAGCACACGCCATCGACCCCGCCGCGCTGCCCACCACCGAGCGACGCGCTCGCCTGTATACGGACATGGCCCACGCCCACAACCGATGGGGGCGCAGAGACGCGTGCATCTCCAGCCTTCTGGCGGCCGAACGCTGTGCCCCGCAAGAGATCCATGCACGCCCCGCCGTCCAAGCCCTCATCTCCGGCCTGCTGCTCTCCGGACGTACGACATCGGATCTCCGCGGCCTCGCCGCTCGCGTCGGTGCTCTCCGAGCCTGACCGGCCTTCGAAGCTGTTGTCTTTTCGATCTCGAGAAGGGCGCGTCGAACGGGAGTCCCGAGCAGGCGGTCTGCTGCCGGCCGGCCGCGGGGGCAGCTCCTCAGCTCCGCGACGCCTCGGCGACCGTCGCCAGGAAGGCGAACTGCTGCTCCCGGGCGTCAGGCGGCGCGCACGTGCCGGTCTGCACGTCGAATGTCGCGTTGCGGGCCTCGGTCGCGAGCCGGAGGATGCGTTCGTCCTGCGTGGCCAGGAGCAGCCGGTTGATCGCGTAGTTCACCCGCGACCGGGCCGCCCAGCTCTCGTGGGTGGCCTCCTCCTGCTCGGGCGTCGCCCCGGCCCGAGATGCCGGCCGCGTCTCCCAGTAGAGCCGCCCGCGGTAGTCGGTCAACGCGTCCGCCAGGCCCGTCGCGGCCTCCTGAAGTCTCTGCAACCGGGCCGCTCGTTCAGCGCGGGAGGTCACCCAGCGCTGCAACAGACCGGTGGTCAGGGCCCCCAGCAGCGTCCCGACCACTGCGACCACGCTCGCCCACACAGCGTTCACACCTGTCCCCCCGGGTCTCAGGCCGACTCGGCGGCCAGTCTGGCAGGGCGAGACGGACGGAGCCATGGTGCCCGCGATCCGCCGGGGGGCGACGGGACGGGCGGTACCGGCCTGGAGGTCACCGCCCGCTCAGCCCTTCCGGGAGGCCGTACGGGAGGCGCGGGCGCTCCGGGGGCGCTCCGCGGGGTGGGCGAAGTCGCCCAGCGTCGCCAGGCCGCCGCGGTGGCGGCCGAGTAACTGCAGCAGCGGGCCCGTCATGGCGGTGGTGAGCAGGGCCATGACGACCAGCAGGCCGTACAGCTCGCGGTCCAGGACGCCCAGTTGCAGTCCTACGGTCAGGATGACGAGCTCCGTCAGGCCGCGGGTGTTCAGCAGCGCGGCCAGCAGTCCGCTCTGCACGGGCGGCACCCGGTTGAGCCGGGCGCCCGCGTAGGCGCCGGCGAACTTGCCGGTCACCGCGGTCAGCAGGATCAGCCCGAGTTCGCCCAGGCCGCGGACTCCGGTGCGGGAGAGGTCCACCTGGAGCCCGGCGACGACGAAGAAGGCCGGCAGCAGCAGGAGCCGGGTGAGGTATTCCAGCCGGTCGGTGAGCTGGAGGCGCAGCTGCCGGGAGGTGTCGCGGGGCAGCACGGCGCCGAACAGGAAGGCACCGAAGGCGAAGTGGGCACCCAGCCAGGCGGTGGCCAGCGACGAGAGCAGCAGCCCGGCCAGGACCACGACGAGCTGGTCGGGGGTCACATGGTCGCGTGTCCACCCCTGCCAGCCGGCCCGGCGCGCGGTGCCGGGCCGGTGGAAGAGCCACCGCAGACCGGGCCGTACGACGAGCAGCATGAGGGCCAGATAGCCGGGCGCCAGCAGCATCCGCCACTGGCCGCCGCCGCCCGCGACGGTGGCGACGACCGCCAGCAGGGACCAGGCGAGGACGTCGTCGAGCGCGGCGCAGGCGAGCGCGATGCCGCCGATCCGGGTGCGCCCCAGCCCGCTGTCGGCGAGGATGCGGGCCAGCACGGGGAAGGCGGTGACCGCCATCGCGGCGCCGAGGAAGAGCACGAACGCGGCGCGGCCGCCGGTGGCGTGCCGGTCGGCGAGGTGCAGTGCCAGCAGCCCGCCCAGCAGCAGCGGCACCAGCACCGAGCACAGGGACACGGAGACCGCGAGGCGTTCGGTGCCGCGCAGCCGGGTCAGGTCCAACTCGTAGCCGACCAGGAGCATGAACAGCACCAGTCCCAGGTCCGCCAGTGCCGCGAGCAGCGGCCGGATGTCGGCCGGAAAGAGGAAGCGGGCCACCGCGCCGCCGAAGAGGGTGGGCCCCAGGAGCACCCCGGCGAGCAGTTCGCCCACCACCGGGGGCTGTCCGAGCCGGCGCGCCGCCGCGCCCAGCAGCCGGCCGAGCACCAGGACGGCGGCGAGCGCCGCGAAGAAGGACTGGACCTGCTCCGGAGTCATGCGGGCGCCCCCTGCGTGTGCCGGGCGGTACCGGGAGGTACCGAGTGATGCGGCCGGTCGTCCGGACGACCGGCCGCACCAGCCCTGACCGGCGGCTTCCGGTGCCGGAGGGGCAGGCTACGGGCGCGTGCTCAAGGGCGGTTGGAGAGCTCAGGCCGGCGGGCTCGTCCGCGGCCCGCGCTGCTGCCCGGTCTACGGTGTCCCGTGCTCCTTGCCGGGGTCGGGCAGTACCGGTTCGGTGCCGTCCCGGTGCGCGGTGCGGGCGTCGTCGAGGAACTCGCGGGAGAACATCGCGCTGAGCGTGGCGACTCCGCCGCGGGCGACGCGGATCTCGCCGTGCTGGAGCGTCCCGGTGAGCCGCACGACGCGGCCGTGGTGCTCGGTGTGCCGTTCGCGGTCCTTGACCTTGCAGCGTCCGACCAGAGTCAGCTCGGACTCCTGGAGGACCGCGTCCTCGGGGAGCAGGAGCTTGAGGGTGCTGCGCTCGCTGTGCAGCCGCAGCTCGATCTCGCCCTCGGGGAGCTGCGCCGAGCGCAGGTCGAGGTGGACGGAGGAGCGCCGGGTGCGCACCTCGATCGTGCGGGACCGGGTCCAGTGGCCCAGCCGCTTCACATTGGTGTAGAAGGCCTCGACCTGCTCGACCTGCTCGACCTGCTCTTCTGCACGGTCCGGTGTGTGCTCCGTGTGCTGGTTGCTCATCGCAGTGTTCCTTTCCGGAACCCGGGCAACAACCCGATGGTGGGATTACTTGGGAACCGGTTATCTTGGAAGCCAAGGTAACCGGACGCCTTTAGTTTGAGAGTCGAGATACTTGTATGTCAAGTGAACGGGATGTCCCGCCGCGCGAACCGAAGGAGAACGAGCTGCGGCAGCAGCTCGGCGCCGAGGTCCGCGCCCTGCAGGGCGCGACCGACGCGGTGGACGCCGCCGCCGCCGACCGGCTCGGCGTCAACCGCACCGACCTGCACTGCCTCGACGTCCTCACCCAGCGCGACAGCGCCACCCCCAGCCAGCTGGGCACCGCGCTCGGCCTGACCACCGGCAGCGTCACCGCGATGCTCGACAGGCTGGCCCGGCTCGGCTACCTCACCCGCGAGCCGGATCCGCACGACCGCCGCAAGTCCGTCGTCCGCGCCACCGAGCAGATCCAGCGCGGCGCCGGCGACCTCTACGGCCCGCTCGCGCAGGAAGGCGCGGCCCTCCTGGAGCGCTACTCACTGCCCGAACTGGAGCTCCTGCTGGACTTCGCCCGGCGCAGCCGCGAACTCCAGGAGCGGCACCTGCGGCGGCTGCGGGACGAGGCGGGCTGACCCCTCGGCGGGCCGGTACCCGACCGGCCCGGAACGACCAGCCCCGCGCCCGACCGGCGGGAGTGCCGGCCGGCGGGCGGGCATGGGAAGGGGCGTGCCGGGAACGCGGGGCGGGGAGTTCCGTTCCCCCCACGCACAGGAAGCAGGTGCTCGCCATGCCCGAGGCCATCGCCTTCGCCGCGTACGGCGGCCCCGAAGTGCTCCGGCCCACCGGTATCGACATCCCCGAACCGGACCCCGACCAGGTGCGCGTCGCCGTCCGGGCCGCGGGCGTCAACCCGCTGGACTGGAAGCTGCGCAGCGGCTCCCTGGCCGCCGTCATGCCGGTGCCGCTGCCGCACATCCCCGGGTCGGAGTTCGCGGGGACCGTCGAGGCGGTGGGCGACGGTGTCAGCAGCCTGGAGCCGGGCGACGAGGTCTTCGGCCACGCCTCGCAGGCCTACGCCACGCTGCTCGTCGCCGACCTCGACATGCTGCGGCTGCGCCCCGACGACCTGGAGGTGCACCGCGCCGCCGGGCTGCCCTCCGCCGCGGAGGCCGCCTACCGCGCACTGGAGGAACTGGGCGTCGCCGCGGGGGAGACCCTGCTCGTGCACGGCGCGGGCGGCGCCGTCGGCAACCTCGCCGTCCAGTTCGCGCTCGCCCGGGGCGCGCAGGTGGTCGGCACCGCAGCGGAGCGGGTCCACCAGCGGCTGAGCCGACTGGGGGCCACCCCCGTCCGCTACGGCGAGGGCTGGCCCGAGCGGGTGGCGGCCGCCGCGCCGCATGGGGTGGACGCCGTACTGGACGTCTCGGGAGCCGACGTGCTGGGCGACTCCGTCCGGCTCGCCCGCGGCGGCGCCGCACGGGTCCTCACCCTCGCCTCCCCGCAGGCCGCGCAGGCGCACGGGGCCAGGTTCTCCGGCGGCGGGGACGGCCTCCGGCGCACCGGCGCCGCGCTCGACGAGGCCCTGGCGCTGCTGCGCCGCGGCACCCTGGAGGTGCCTCTCCACAGGCCCTTCCCGCTCGCCGAGGCGGCCGAGGCTCACCGGACCGGGGAAGCCGGCGGACTGGACGGCAAGCTGGTGCTCACCATGGAGTGATATCCGCCCAGCTCAGCTCCCGGATCCCCCTGTTGCGCACGCACGTCCGCCCGCCCCCGGCGCGGGGGCGGGCGGACGTGCGAGGACCGCGGGTCAGCCGCCCTTGTGGGCGATCACCAGGGTGACGTCGTGGCCCAGCGAGCGGTGCTCGACCCGGGCGAAGCCCGCGTCGCGCATCCACCCCGTGCACTGCGCCAGCGTGTACCCCTTCCCGTGCGGGGTCATCAACTGGAGGTTGAGGCTGCGCAGCAGATTGCGCAGATAGCTCTCCTCGCCCGGGACGATCACCGGGTCCCACACCAGGAAGGCGCCACCGGGGCGCACTCCGGCGAAGGCGTTCTTCACCAACTGCGCGCGCTGGTCGTCGTTCCAGTCCACCAGCGCGTGCCCCAGCATCAGCACATCGGCCTCGGGCAGCGGCCCGGCGAAGAAGTCACCGCCGTGGAAACCGAGCTTCCCTGTCGTCCCCAGCGCCGCCATGTGCGCGTCGAAGTCCTCCTCCAACTGCGGCAGGTCGAAGACCCGCGCCTCCAGATGCGGATGGGCGCCCACCAGACCGGCCAGCACATTGCCCCGGCAGCCGCCCAGCTCCAGCACCGAGCCGTAGGACGCCCAGTCGAAGACCTCCGCCAGCGCGGGGATCAGCGGCCTGCTGGCGTCCTCGGCCATCCGCACCAGCCCGTCCTTCTTCTCCTCACTGTCGTAGAGCTGATCGAACATGTCCTCGCCGGAATAGGTCGCCGCCTGCGGCTCCTCGCTGCGCAGCCCCTCGGCCAGCCGGTCCCACGCCGGATACATCACCCGGTCGGCGAGCTGCAGGAACCCGCTGAGCGACGCCGGATCGCCGGGCACCAGCAACTGCCCCGACACCCGCGTGTTGGCCCACGCGCCGTCCGCCGTGCGCTCCAGGAAGCCGAGTTCGGCCAGTGCCGCGAGGAAGTGGTCGCAGCCGCGCCGCCCCAGCTCCAGCCGCTCACGCAGCCGCTCCTCCGGCAGCGGCCCCTCGGCCAGCGCCGCGAACAGCCCCAGCCGTACCCCGGCCAGCACCAGCTTCGCCGGCTGGAAGGCCATGGCCTGGCCGAGCACCTGTCCGGCCCGGGCCGTCACCTCGTCAGTCATCGGCCCGCTCCGCCCCGGTCACGAGGCCGCCGCCGAGGCGCGCGCCAGCACGTCGTCGAGCACCGCGTCCGGGTCGGCCACCGTCGAGGTGCCCTCCGCCGAGCGCCAGGCCACGAACGCGTCCGGCCGCACCAGCACGGCGCCGCCCGGCCCCACCCCGTAGGCGGCCGCCCAGTCGCGGTCCTCGGGCCGCAGCTCCTCCTCCGGGCCCACCGCGTGGGTGCGCAGCGGCACGCCCAGCCGCTCGGCCGCCTTGACCGCGGCCTTCGCCCAGGCACCGCCGTCCGGGCCGTGCAGCAGGACGAAGCCGTCCCAGAACAGGTCGATGGAGGAGATCCGCTCCGCGCCCGCAGTGCCCTCAGCGCCTTCAGTGCCCGCACGCGTCAGCCACACGTGCGGCGCGCGGGTGCCCGGCTCGCCCGTCAGCTCCAAGTCGGGGGTGAGCACTTTGGAGCCCTCGGCGCCGACGACGGACGCGGAGCGGTACCGGTAGCCGAGCGTGATGATCACGTCGTCGACGAAGTCCTTCCGGTCCTGCTCGGTCGCGTAGCCGTGCCGGATCCGGTTGCGCACCAGGGCCTGCTCGGACATGGCCGTGCCCAGCGGGCGGCGCTCCGCGTCGTAGGTGTCCAGCAGCGCGTCGGTGCCCCAGCCGTCGTGCACGGCCGCCAGCTTCCAGGACAGGTTGTGCGCGTCGTGGATGCCGGTGTTGGCTCCGAAGCCGCCTGCGGGCGGGTGCACATGGGCTGCGTCGCCCGCCAGGAAGACCCGGCCCACCCGGAAGGTCTCGGAGACCAGCTGGGCGCCCTGCCAGGGCACCTTGTCCATGATCTCGACGTCGATGTCCTTGCCGGCCGCGCGGCGGACGATCTCCACGCAGCGCTCGTCGGTGTAGTCGTCCGGCGTCTCGCCCTTCTCCGGGTAGTAGATGGGTGCCGCCAGCCACGGGTCGCAGCCGTGCAGCCGGGAGAGGCCCATCAGCGAGCCCCCCGCCGAGGCGTAGCACAGGATGAACTTGCGGTCCTTGAGCAGCGTCTCCAGCTCCGGCGCCCGGAAGTAGATGCTCAGCGCGTTGAAGACGGTCCCGCGGCCGGTCCGCTCGACACCCAGCGCCTTGCGGACGCGGCTGCCCGCACCGTCGGCGCCGACCAGGTAGTCGGCGCGGATGGTGATCCGGTTCCCCGTCGCGGCCTCCTCGGCCACGGCGGTGACGCCCTCCTCGTCGGCCTCGAAGGAGACCAGCCTGGTGTTGAACCGCACATCGGCGCCGTACTCCCGGGCCTTGGCGACCAGCACCTTCTCGTACCGGTCCTGCCCGCAGCCCATCACCCGCTCCGGGCTGACCGTCGGGCCGTCCAGCGACGGGGACTCCAGCAGTTCGGCGTTGTCGATGTCGGAGAAGGTGTCGACCTTGATGATCCCGCCCTCGAAGTAGGCGTGCGAGTTCCCCTTCTCCAGGGCGCGGATCTCCTTCCCGAGCCCCGCGGCGCGGAACAGCTCCATCGTGCGGGCCTGCAGGCCCGGGGCGCGGGGGAGCATGGAGGTGCTGTCCCGCTTCTCCAGCAGCATCGTGCGGACGCCGCGCCGCCCGCTGAACAGCGCGGTGGAGAGCCCGACGGGACCACCGCCGACGATCAGCACCGGGATCTTCACGTCATACATGCATGTCCCCTCTGAACAACTGGGCTTGGCCGGTTTCGGCACCCCTGATGAGTAGCCACGGCCCCTTGAGGGCCACTGGAGATCCGGCGGGGGCGCACGGCCCCGACGCCGTCCCCACCGCGGTTCGAGGGGCGCTCAACTTCGCGGTGTGACCCTCCCGGAGCGGCCCTGGCGCCAGGCCATGTGCCGTTTCGGAAGGAGTCCTGCGCATGACGCACACCAGCCTGGATGTCAGCACCCCGGCCGGAATCATCCGGCTGAGCAACGCGTTCTGCGACGCGAAGGCGCTGCTGACCGCTGTCGAACTGGGTCTGTTCACCACCCTCGACCAGAAGGGCCCCGCGACCGAGGAGGAGATCCGCAAGGAGCTGGGCCTGCACGGCCGCGGACTGGGCGACTGGCTCAACCTGCTGGCGGCGCTGGGCCTGCTCACCCGCGAGGAGGGCGGCAGGTTCGGCAACGCGGAGGGCGCCGGCACCTACCTGGTGCGCGGCAGCAACCGCTACGTGGGCGGCTTCCTGGAGCGCTCCAACCGCAACCTCTACCCCGCCTGGGGCAAGCTCACCGAGGCGCTGCGCACCGGTGAGCAGCAGTCGGGCAGCGACTTCGAGGAAGTCACCCGCAACCCGCACATCCTGCGGCAGTTCGTCGGCATGATGGACGCGCTCACCCACGTCGTCGGCCCCGAACTGGTGGGCAAGTTCGACTGGAGCAGCCACAACTCCGTGCTCGACATCGGCGGCGCGCGCGGCAACCTGTGCTCCATCATCGTCAAGGCGCAGCCGCACCTCGCCGGACACGTCTTCGACCTGCCGCCGATGGAGCCGCTGTTCGAGGAGCACGTCGCCTCCTACGGGCTGACCGGCAAGGTCGCCTTCCACGGCGGCAGCTTCTTCACCGACCCGCTGCCCAGCGCCGACGTGGTCACCCTCGGGCACGTGCTGCACGACTGGGACGAGCAGCAGCGCGGCGAACTGGTCACCAAGGCCTTCCACGCCGTCAATCCCGGGGGCGCGCTGCTGATCTACGACCGGATGCTCGACGACCAGCCCGACCACGTCGAGAACCTGGTCATCAGCCTCGACATGCTGCTGGTCACCGACGGCGGCTCCGAGTACCCGGTCTCCGAGGCCGTCGCGCACGCCGAGCGCGCCGGGTTCGCCTCCACCGAGGTGCTGCCGCTGAGCGACTACGACACGCTCGTGATCTGCCGCAAGGCCGCCTGAGCGGGCCCGTCCGAGAGAGGAGTCCGTACCCATGAGCACTAACCAGCAGGCCCCGCAGCAGGTTCCGGTACTGATCGTCGGAGGAGCGGTGACAGGGCTGTCCACCGCGGTCTTCCTCGGCTGGCACGGCATCCGCTCGCTCGTCGTCGAGCGCCACCCCGACACGCTGAGCCACCCGCGCTCGCGCGGCGTCAACCCGCGGACCGTCGAGCTCTACCGGCAGGTCGGGCTGGAGGGGCCCATCTGGTCCGAGGCCAGTCTCGCCACCGACTTCAGCAAGTTGCTGATGATCCGGGCCGAGACCCTCGCCGGGCCCGAGATGTTCAGCGGCCCCACCGACCAGCCCGACCCCACCGGCGGCGTCAGCCCCTGCGAGTGGGCCCCCATCGACCAGGACCGGCTCGAGCACCTGCTGCGCGGCCGCGCCGCCGAACTCGGCGCCGAACTGGCCTTCGGCACCGAACTGGTGTCCTTCGAGGAGAGCGGCGAGGGCGAGGACGCCGGAGTCACCGCCGTGCTCCGGGACACCGCCACCGGCGAGGAGCGCACCGTGCGCGCCGCCTACCTCGTGGCGGCCGACGGCAGCCGCAGCCCCGTCCGGCGCGAGCTGGGCATCGAGACCGACGGACCCGGCGAGTTCGCCACCACCCTCTCGGTGCTCTTCGAGGCGGATCTGAGCCGGGCGGCCCGGGGCCGCGACGTCGGCGTCTGCTACCTCGACAAACCCGCGCCCTCCACCATCCTGTTCGCGCACGACGGCAAGCAGCGGTGGATCTTCGCCACCGCCATGCCCGAGGGCGAGACACTGGAGACGGTCACCGAGGAGCAGGCGGTCGAACTGGTCCGCGCGGCCATCGGCCAGCCCGACCTGGACGTGCGCATCATCCCGCAGCTCCCGGCCGGCGGCGCCAAGTGGCTGAGCTTCATCATCGGCGCGCAGGTCGCCCGCGAGTACCGGCGCGGCCGGGTCTTCCTCGTCGGCGACGCCGCCCATCTGGTGCCGCCCACCGGCGGGTTCGGCGCCAGCCTCGGCATCCAGGACGCCGGAAACCTGGCCTGGAAGCTGGCCGCCGTCCTGGACGGCGAGTCCGGGCCCGAGCTGCTGGACACCTACCAGACCGAGCGCCACCCGGTGGCCTGGATGACCCTCCAGCAGGCCCTCGGGATGATGCAGGAGCGCACCGGCCCGGACGGCGACGGCGAAGGAGAGGGCCCGGACCCCGCCGAGGCGTACAGCACCACCGTCTTCGGCTACCGGTACGGGGACGGCCCGCCGGTGCCGCCGCACGCGCTGCGCGGCGAGCCCGGCACCCGCGCCCCGCACATCGGGCTGGACCGGGCCGGGGAGGACATCTCCACCCTGGACCTGTACGGCCGGGCGCCGGTGCTGCTGACCGCGGAGGGCGGCCAGGCGTGGGTGGAGGCGGCCGCGGCCGTGTCCGCGGAGACCGGCGTGCGGATCGACGCCCACCGGGTGGGCGGCCCGGGAGCCACCCTGACCGCGGCGGACGACCGGGCCGTGGCCGAGCAGCACGGCATCGCGGCCGACGGCGCCGTCCTCGTCCGCCCGGACGGGTTCGTCGCCTGGCGCTCCGAGGGTGCCACCGCCAACCCGGCGGCGGCCCTGCGGACGGCGGTGCGGGAGCTGTACCCGCCCCGCTGACCCGCCCCGCGACGGCGGGACGCGCACCGGGCCCGGCGGCTTTGGCGGATTCTCGGGGTCCTCGCAACACCTGATGGCTTACGTGGTCGTCAGTAGATCACGCAGGCGCTCGGCTGGGGTTCTCCAGCCGAGCGTTTTGCGTGGTCGGCCGTTGAGTTGCTGGGCGACGTGTTCGAGGTCTTCGGGGCTGTGCACGGACAGATCGGTGCTCTTGGGGAAGTACTGCCGCAGCAGCCCGTTGTGTGTTCTCGTTCGATCCGCGCTGCCAGGGTGAGTGTGTGGGTCGCAGAAGTAGACCGGGACCCCGGTCGCGACGGTGAACTGCTTGTGCGCGGCCATTTCGCAGCCCTTGGTCCCAGGTCAGCGAGCCGGGCAGATGCCCGAGCAGGATGTAGCGGGTGGAGCGCTCGACCAGGGTCACGATCGCGCTCTCGCTGCGGGGGCCGACGATCAGGTCGCCTTCCCAGTGGCCGGGAACCGCCCTTTCCTCGACCTCGGCAGGACGCTGGGAGATCATCACCATCTCGTCGACGAACCGGCGAGTGCACTGGTCTGGACTGCGGTGTGGTTTGCGGCGGGTGCGCCCGGTGCGCAGGGCGAGTGCGACCTCGCGGCGCAGCTCGCCACGGGCCTGGACGTAGATCGCCTGGTAGATCGTCTCCGGACTCATCCGCATGGCCCATCGGGGTGGAGGCGCGCGTTACCGGTCTTCCGGATACCGCGGTCCCAGTCCCGGGCAGTGCGCTCGTGGACCCCGGCCCGTGCCGCAGCATCCCGCCGTCGCATCCCGGACGTGCGAAGGCGGTCGTACTCCGCCCGCCCCGGATGCCCGCTCGTGCCCGTCTTCCCACGACCACGCACACCGGCCTTCCGCGCCCAGTCAGCCGCCGTGTGACGGTTCACCCCGACCGACCGAGCAGCCCCCGAGACACTGCCGCTCTCCCGGTCCAGCGCCTCGAAGAACCTCGCCTTCAATTCCTCAAGATCCACGATCCCCGCAACTCCTCGAAATCCAGGGTGCTGCGGGGATCACTAGAACCCGCCGCCTTGGCCACGGGGCGAGGTGTCGTCCCGGTGGAGGGCGTCAGCCGGAGCAGATGCGCTTGTCATCCTTGGACCGCCGGCGCGGTTCGTTGTTCACCGTCCGCGTGCTGCTTCGATGAGCTGTGCGAGGTGCTGCACGGATCTGGTACCGGGGATAGGGGCGATGTGATCGCCGAGGTCCAGCAGCCAGCGGAGCGCCTTCCCGACGTCCCCGACCAAGGCTCCGGCTCCCAGCGGAGCGTAGGGCACGTACGGGATGCCCCGCATGCGGCAGTGCTCGACGGTGGCCGTGTCACCGGAAACGGCCATGCTCAGCTTGTTCTGCACAGCAGCGACCCTGACAACGGTGGACGCCGTGTCGATGTGCTCCGGGGTCACCTTGCACAGACCCACATGCGCAACCTTCCCCTCACCCTGGAGTTCGGCGAGCGTGCCGACCTGGTCCAGGAACGGAACGGTGGGGTCGACCCGGTGGAGATAGCACAGATCCAGGCACTCAACACCCAGACGCCGAAGACTCTGTTCGACCATCGCCCGCAGGAACTCAGGGCGCCCGAGCGGCTTCCACACGTTCGGCGCCGGGCGGACCATGCCCACCTTCGTGCCGATCAGCACATCCGACGGGCAGGGGTACAGAGCGCGGCGGATGAGGTGTTCGACGGTGTGGGGGCCGTAGGCGTCGGCGGTGTCCAGGTGGGTGATGCCCTCGTCCACGACAGTGCGCAGCAGATGTACGGCGCGGTCGGGGTCGGGCGGGTCGCCCCACGTGCCGTGGCCGGTCAGACGCATGGTGCCGTACCCGAGCCGGGAGACAGTCTTTCCGGCGATCGTGACGGTACCGGCCGGTCGGGTCGCAGCGGTCACCGGGTAGCCTGCGCCGTGGTGAGGGCGGCTTTGACAGCGGCGGCCTGGTCGTCGGGGGTGCTGGTCATCCGCTGGTGCGGGATGTCGAGTTCGGACAGCAGGCGGTGAAGCTGTCGGTCGACGGAAGCCCGGTATTCCAGGTCACGGTCACGGTGATCGCCGAGCCGTACGGCCGGGTCAAGGACAGTCGCGACGAGCAGCCCGTATCCGCCGGCGTGGATGGCGGCGAGAGCGGAGAGCCGGTGCACGGCGGCCGGGTCGGGCTCGTAGCAGCCTTGTTCGACGGCCGCCAGGTAGTACGCCACCGGGTCGAGGGCGGAGCGATCCACCAGGACCACGTCAGCGCTCAAGGTGGCCTCAGCCGCGGCGGCGGCGGATGCGGTGATGATCCATTCCGTGCATTCGGCGCTCTGTTGCTGGAGCTTGGGGAAGCCGAGTTCGGCGGCCTTCGCGGCGAAGCTGGCCGGGGTGCGAGCCACGGTGCGGCCGGTGGCCCGCAGCTCCGTCTCCAGGAGGCGCAGAAGCGTCGTCTTGCCGGTCGAGTGGGTACCGGCGACGGCTATGCGAGTTACCACAGGGTCTCCTCGTGTTGAGGTGCGGTAGTGGTCGGACGGCCGGGAAGTCCTGGCGGCACGGAGGCCGCCGTGAGTGCTTCCCATGTGGGGTAGTGGTCGGCGAGCTGGAGCAGGAGCAGGCCGGTTGCGTGGGCGTCGTAGGCGGCGCGGTGCCGGGCGCCGGGGACTGCGGACAGGTCGATGTGGTGCCGGGCAGTGAGCGGGTCAAGGCCGTAGCCCTTTTGGCCCGGGTCGGCGTCCTTGGCCAGGCGCAGAGTGTCGACGACACCGGCGGGCTGCCAGTCGGGCAGGTGCCGGGTCAGAACGTTGTACTCGACACTCGCACTGTGGGCGACGATCCACGCGCCCTCCAGCAGTGCCCGTACCTCGCCGGCGACCTGCGACCAGCGCGGAGCAGCCTCGGTCATGGCATTGGTGATGCCGTGGATACGGGTGACGCGGGCCGGGATCGATACGGGCGCCTGGATCAGCCACGACCGCGCCTGATCGGGTACGACGCGGCCGTCTTCCACGGGGATCAGGGCGACCTCTACCAGGTCCGGCGGGTTGGCGCCGTTGCCCTCCACATCCACGATGTAGAGCGGGCGGGGCCAGTCGGTGAAGTTCATTGCGCAGGGATTCCGTTCTCACCGCTCCAGCCGATGTCAGCGCGGCCATGACGGCGGTGATGGTGAGGGTGCTCGCGTGCGTGGACCTGGTAGCCATAAGCGTGCTGGAGGCAGTAGCGCGGCGGCTCGTTCAAGCCCTGGACCATGATGGCCCGATCAGTGATCTGGATGGGCCCGTTTGCCCCCAGAGCGCGGGCCGTGATCTCGACGTCCACCGGATCGGGTGCCTTCCACGCCTTCGCGCACAATCCGATTTGCGCCTTCGGGCAGATGTCGCAGAGTTCGCGGATGCCGTAGTGACCGTTGTAGTCCGCGCGTCCGTGCGCGTAGGCGACCGCGCACGAGGTCTTGCGGAACAACGGGCCGAACGGGGCCTGTCCGTCGCCGGGCCGACGGAAGGCGGCCAGGATCCGGGATTCGAGCTGTTCAGGCATGATCTTGCGCCGCGCGGTGGTGTCGTACGGCTCGGGCAGGCCGTTTTCCCGGTAGTAGGCGGCGATCTCGTCCCGGAAGAACAAGCCCGTGAACACGGTCGCGTGCGCGGTCCGGGACAGCTCTCGGGCGCGAGCGATATCGGCATCCGAGTCGTTCAAGCCGGGAACGATCGGCCGCCAATACAGCACTGTGCGGTAGCGCTCGGCGTGCTCGTACAGGGTGCGCAGACTCCTCGCGGCGATCGTGGAGTCGACTGGCTCGATGCCCTCGTGCTGGATATTCGAGTGGGTGACCAGGACGGTCAGCTTGATGTTCTTCAAGCTGTTCAAGACGGCGCAGTCCTCGGGGTCGACCCGCCACCGGGTGATCACCAACACGTGATTAGTCAGCCCTTGCTCGTCCAGGAGTCGCAGCGTGTTCAGCGTGTGCGGCTTCACCGCCTGGAGCATCGGGTCCGTCGCCTTGTTGAAGAGCTGCACCGGGGTGACGTGGGGCTGGAAGTACCGGTGCCCGGTGAGCGCCTTCACAGCCTCGTCATCCGGCATGAGGGCCCGCGGGGTCTTCATCTCGAAGTTGCTGTAGCGCTCCATGTGGCGGATGCAGTACCCGCAGTCCAGCGGGCAGCCGACCACGTGGTTCAGGGACAGCCCGGACTTGCGATACTCGATGACGTCGGCGATGTCCGGCTTCAGGCTGCCGATCTGCTCGGACGTTAACAGCGGCAGCATCCGCCGCCGACTGGCTTCCACGGTCACAGTGCTTTCCCTTCGTCGGGTGGTGCACGGTTCTCTGGATGGGGCTCCGGCAGATGATCAGCGCCGAGGCCCCGGCCCGCTCCGGCCGGTCTTGGTGCCGGGCGGGTCCCGCCTCCCTCGAGGGTGGGACGCGGGGGTGCGCCGTCCCGGGCTGCGGCTGGGCGTGGGAGGGGAGCCACAGCGGGACGGAGATCGACCGGCGGGCGGGGCATGGGGAACACCCACCCACCGGGGGTCATTGGGTGGGGCGGCCGCCCCAGCAATCGATGTGCGAAGCCGGACCGTCCATGGCGCCGGCGGCGAGGTCTGCGGGCTCGCCGGGCTCGGCGTCCGGCCGTGCGATCCCGACCGGCGCGGCGCGGGCGTCCACCAGCTGAGGGCCAACGAGCAGCGCGGGCGGAGTCAGACCGAGCACGCCGAGGACGAACACGGCCAGGCCCGGACGTGACGGCGGCTCGGTCCGCACGTGACGCCCGCTCATGGGCGCCCCAGCGTCATCGACGCCAACGGCGCCCACGAATACACAACCTGCACACCACGCTCCCGCAGCCACTCGATCTCGCGGTGGCGTAGCTCGTGAGCGGATCCGGGCGCGATAACGGCAAGCCACCGGACGATCACCGTCGCGATCGTGCCCAACTCCGCCATCTCCCGCACCCACACCCAGCCCTCGCGGTGACACGGGTCCGGCTCGCCGTACACATCACAGACGTCAGCCACGATCCGCAACCCATGCCGCTCCGCGTAGGCGTGCCCCTCCTCCGAGGCACGCTCATCGGCCAGCGTCGATGCGGTCGGCGACCGTTCGGCGCACACGTACAGCACTGCGTCCGTAGCGCTAGTTGGGGTGGACTTCTCCTGAGATGCACGCGTGGTCATGAGGGCCTCATCGGTGGTCAGAGATGGAGGGGATGCCAGGCCGCCCCTCTCGGGGGTGAGGCGAGACCGGGCAGTACACCGCCGCGCTCCGGCGCTTGCGCTTGCGGAGCCTTAAGCGACGACTGACAGATTCCGCCCGGGTCAGGTGGCGTCACCATGCTGTACGGGGTGTCACCTGGCGCTCTTTCAGATGACCTAGATAGCGCGCGGGTAGCATCAACGTGTTCTGTGCGCTGGGGTGTTGCGCTGCGGAGGCGTTCGCGGTTCCCCTTCCGGTGAGGGAAGTCGGCGCGAACGCGCCGGGAGACCACCGGGAGACCAGGGAGCGACATGAGTAAGAACCCTCAGACGCTGCTGAAGGTCTTAGTGGATCAACGGCGTTGGCGTTACGTGGACTTCGAGCGTGCTTTCCGCCGCGCGGCGACCCAGGTACTCGATGAAGCGGCTCGGGGCCTGACGGTGTCGGAGGCGCAGTTTCGGCGCTGGACGGCCGGGCGCGTCCAGACCCTTCCGGGGGCGGAAGCGTGCACCGTGCTGGAGCACCTTCTCGGGGTCGACGCAGCGGCGCTGTTCGATGCGCCTCCCTCTGTGACACCCACACCCACGTTCAACCTGGAAGACGAGATCGCCATGACCGCACGCGACGCCCAGAACGAGGCCAACGCAGCAGCATCCGAATCCATCTCCGACATCACCCTCGACCAGTTGCGCGACGACGTGACCTCCATGGCCCGCGGTTACACCAGCACCTCGACGTTCGACGCTTTTCGCGAGGCTCGTGCACTTCGAGAGCAGGCCGAGCAGCTGCGGGACCGTACACAGGTGCCCACTCAGCAGCAGGAGTTGCTGATCCTCGCCGGGCAGGCGTGCGCGCTGCTGTCCACTGCGGCGTTCGACCTCGGGTCGTTCGACGGTGCCCGGCGCCTGTCCCGCTCGGCCGCACTGTATGGGGAAACCGCACGGTTCGATCCGCTGCGCGCCTTTGCCGGCGGCACCCTGGCCTACATCGCGTACTTCACGGGCCAGCCTGCTGAGGCAGCCCGGCTCGCCCATCAAGCACAGACGTTCACCGGGCTCGGTGACGTCGCCCGTCGCCGCCTGGCTGCGATCGAGGCCCGCGCCTTCGGGCATCTGGGGGATGCCGACTCCGCGCACCGGGCCGTGGGAATCTCCCAGGCGGACGGCCAGGGGTTCACCGATGACCTGCATGACGAGGTGGGCGGCGAGTTCGGGTTCACCGTCGAGCGGCTGGCAATGTCGAACGCGTCAACTTGCCTGCTGCTGGGCGATGGCCAGGGCGCCGAGGTCGCGGCGGTGCGGTCGCTGGCGCTCGCCGAAGCGCGGCCAGCGGCGACACGTTCGGCGCGTGTGACCGGCGGCGCTGCCGCCGACCTGGCCACGGCTCGGCTCCTTCGTGGTGATCTCGACGGAGCAGCCGAGGCCATGACGCCCGTGTGGGACGTGTCGCCGGGCCAGCGGTCGCCAGGCCTGCTGGCTCGCACCGCGCGGGTCCGGCGTACGCTGACCGACGCCCGGTTCCGGACAACTCAGGTGGCGGTCGACCTGGGAGAGCACATCGAGGACTTCACCCGGCTGTCTGCGTCCCACCAGCTCGGAACCGGCGCGGGTCCGCTGGCCGCGTTGGAGGGCTGACCTCAGCCTTCTGAAGCATCGCCCCCGAGAGAGGCAACGATCTTCGCCTCCTTTTCGGGGGCGATGCCGTGCTTAGCCCAACGCGGATGCGCGACGGGGCGGCCGTCGGCTTGAAGCCATGCCCAGGTGTCTCCGATCGTCTCGCGAACCGGTCGGCAGGCGAGACCGGCCGCAACCGCCTTGGAGGAGTCGACTGACCACACCCCGGCGTGTGTGCGCCACAAGGGGAGTTCGGTCCACTGCTTCACCTCATGCCGGGTCAGCAGTTCCGCCGGCGCCCACGCCGGGCGACCGGCGCCGCCGGTCACGTCGAGGCACCCCGCGATGAAGTTGGCGAAGGTGACTCCGTCTGGGTGGGCCACGTTGTATGCGCCGGTCCCGGCACTGGCGGCCTGGTCCAGGGCGAAGGTAGCCACGTCGCGAACGTCGACCGGCTGAATGCGCCGATCGGCCGGGGCGGGGGCGAGAATGCGCCCGCCCCGGTGGGCGCGGGAAAGCCACCAGGGAAGGCGGCCGACGTATTCGCCGGGGCCGAGGATCACCCCGGGGCGCAGGAACACGGCCCGTTCGCCGAAGACGCCGGACACGGCCCGTTCGCCGCCTGCCTTCTGGAAGCCGTATTCGGTCGGGGAGCCGTCCGGTCCGGTGTACCCATACGTTTCGTCAGCATCGGGCGGGCACTCCAGAAGCGGGGATGCCTCCATGAGGGGATTGTGCGGCCAGCCCTCGTATACGGACACAGTAGAGATGTGCACCCACCGGGCGGCCTGCCTGGCGAGGGCGCGCGTAGCGAGGAGGACGTCACGGGGAGGGAGGTCCGAGCTGGAGGTGTCGATGACCGCATCCCAGGAGCCAGCGGCAGCAAGGCGCGCGAGGTCCGAAGCGTCCGTCCGGTCACCGTGGACGGGCGCCACACCGGGAGCGTCGGGACCGGAACGGCCCCGGTTGAACGTCGTCACCTCCCACCCTCGCCGAAGCGCGCCGGTGACGATCTCTTTGCCGAGGAACCACGTTCCGCCCAGGACCAGAATTCGCATACGCCTGATCTTGCCCGCAGGGGCGGGATTCACGGAAGCGGCGGTGCGCTCCCCATCCGGGTGCGGGCCGTCGGCGTGTGCGGACCACCGAGGCCGTCACCGCGACCGGCCGCGCCACCACCTGAACCCGCGGGAGAGCCGCCGGGCCCGTTCGCGTGCCCCGGCGGGCCTGGCCCGCCGGGGCCGAGCTGGTCCGCCCAGAGGGGGACCCGCGCGGACCCGGCCCCTCCGCCGGGGCCCGCCGCGGCGCCGCACCGCACCCATTAGGGTGTGCGCTGCAGTTCGATTCTTGACGCCGTATCCAGGGGGACCGCATGACCAGCACGCCGGAGCCGGCGCACAGCGACCGGGAAGCCCCGGGACGGCGGCGCAGGCTGCGCTCCTCGACCGTGGTGCTCGGCAGCATGGGCGCGCTGGCCGTCGCCCTGTCCGGATACTCCTCGGAGCCGGACCGGCGGTGCGTGGACCCCGACAGCTACGACGCCGTGCGCGGCTACCGCATCCTGCCCCCGAGCCAGTGCGGCACCCAGGGTGCGACGACCGCCGCCCTCCCCGCCGCCCGGACCGCCGGGCAGCAGGCCGAGCGCGCGAGCAGCGTCTGGTACTACGGCGGCCGGGAGGACGAGGGCCGCGCCATGGGCGGCACCTTCGTCCACGCGGCCGCCGTCGAGCGGGCCGGCTTCGGCTGCGACGACGACGATGACGGCTACGGCACCAGCGGCGGCTACAGCACCAGCGGCGGGTACGGCGGCTGAGGCGGACGGCGCGGACGAGAGGAGAAGCCCCGCGTGGAACGCCACACCCTCGCCCCACGTCCCGGCTGGCAGGAGACCGTCGAGGAGCAGGGCTGCATCTACCCGCTGACCCGGTACCCGGACGGCTCGCTGCGCCCCTATTGGGACGAGAGCGCCTACTACGCCCTCAGCCTGCCCGAGGTGGAGGACCTCGAGGAGGTCGTGGAGGAGCTGCACGCCATGTGCCTGCGGGCCGCGGAACACATCGTGACCGCCGACCGGTTCGCGGACCTGGGCATCACCGACCCGGCCCTGGTGCGCCGGGTGTCCGAGAGCTGGCGGCGGCGTGCCGAACTGCCCAGCCTCTACGGCAGGTTCGACCTGCGCTATGACGGGGGCGGCGGGCCGGCGAAACTGCTGGAGTACAACGCGGACACCCCCACCTCGCTGGTGGAGGCGGCGTCCCCGCAGTGGTTCTGGATGGAGGACCGCTTCCCCGGCGCCGACCAGTGGAACTCGCTGCACGAGCGGCTGGTCGACGTATGGCGCAAGCAGGCCCAGCTGCTGCCGCCCGGCGCGCCCGTGCACTTCGCCCACTCGGCCCGGGACGAGCTGGGCGAGGACCTGATGACGGTCGCCTACCTCCAGGAGACCGCCGAGCAGGCCGGACTGGAGACCGTCGCGATACCGGTGGAGGAGATCGGCTGGGACCGGCTCGCGGGCCGGTTCGTCGACCAGCGGCTGAAGTTCGTGCGGGCCTGCTTCAAGCTCTACCCGTGGGAGTGGCTGGCCTCCGACCGGTTCGGCCCGCACGTGCTGGAGACCCTCGACAACGGCGGCGGCACCGGCACCACGCTGTGGATCGAACCGGCGTGGAAGATGCTGCTGTCCAACAAGGCGCTGCTGGCGATCCTGTGGGAGCTCTTCCCCGGCCACCCGAATCTGCTGCCCGCCTATCTGGACGGGCCCCGGGAGCTGGCCGACACGACCGGGTGGGCGGCCAAGCCGCTGCTGGGCCGCGAGGGCGCCGGCGTCACACTGCACGAGCCGGGTCAGGAGCCGTCGGTGCGCGACGAGCCGTGCTGCTACCAGGCGCTGTGCCCACTGCCGGAGTTCGACGGCAACCGCACGGTGCTGGGCACCTGGGTGGTGGACGGGGAGGCCGCCGGCCTGGGCATCCGCGAGTCCGCCGGCCTCGTCACCGACGAGTACGCGCGGTTCCTGCCGCACGTCATCCGCTAGCCGCAGGTCCATGACCGTCGGCTCGCCGCGGAGCGGCCGGTCCCGGTGCGCGTGGGGAGGCGGGCGCCGGGACCGGTCCGGGGGTCACTCCTCGGTGACGTGGATGGACTTCGTCGGGCAGCCGCGGGCCGCCCGGCGGACCTCCTCGTGCAGATGCCCCTCCGGTGTCTCGTCCAGGACGACGACCAGACCGTCCTCGTCCTGGTCGAAGACGCCGGGCAGCCGGTACACGCACAGACTGCTGACCGCACAGGTCTCCGGGTTCGCGGTCACGCGGAGCATGCTCACCACTCCACGGGGATCTCGGTGAAGCCCTCCATGAATCCGCCCAGTGCCCGCGGCAGCTCCTCGGCCGGGGCCGCGAGCCTGATGTCGGGGAAGCGCCGCAGCAGCGACTCGGTGGCCACCTGGAGCTCCATCCGCGCCAGTGCGGCGCCCACGCAGTAGTGGATGCCTGCGCCGAAGGTCATGTGGTGGTTCTCCTGGCGGCGGATGTCCAGCTCGAAGGGCTCGTCGAAGACCTCGGGGTCCATGTTGGCCCCCTCCTCCGACAGCAGCACACTGGTGCCCTTCTTGATGACCGAACCGTCCGAGAGGGGAATGTCCTCGACGGCGTACCGCATGGTGCCCACCGAGGAGCCCATGATCTGGGTGCGCAGCAGCTCCTCCACCGTGGAGGGCACCAGCGACCAGTCCGCCTGGATCTCGCGCACCAGCTCCGGGTGGTGCAGCAGCACGGCCGTGCCGGTGCCGATCTGGCTGGCCGTGGTGACGTAGCCGGCGATCAGCAGCCCCTGGCACCAGAAGTGCAACTCGTGGTCGTTGAGCCGGTTGTCCTCCTCGTCGCGGACCCGGATCAGCTCGCTCACCAGGTCGTCACCGGGCTTCTCGCGCTTGGCGTCGATCAGGTCGCCCAGGTACTTCCACAGGTTCTGCCGGCACTGCCCGACCTCCTCGGGCGGCAGCTTGGTGACCGACAGGAAGCCGTCGACGTACTCGCGGAACTGGTCGCGGTCCTCGGCCGGCACGCCCAGCAGCTTGCAGATCACCATGATCGGCAGCGGGAACGCCAGCGCCTCGTTCAGCTCCACCGGGCGCGGCCCGGCCGCCATCTCATCCAGCAGCTCGTCGGCGACGCGCTGCACATAAGGCCGCAGCGCCTCGATCCGGCGGGCGGTGAACGCCTTGGTCACCAGCGAGCGCACCTGGGTGTGCTTGGGCGGATCCGGGTCGATCTCCGGGTCCATGAACAGATCGTTGTCCGCGGAGATCCGCGCACAGTCGGGGCGCGCGATGTTGCGCGAGAGACGCTTGTCCGCGAACAGGGCGCGCACATCCTTGTAGCGGGTCACCAGCGTCGCCACGTCCCCGCTCGGCAGCGTCACCTCCATCGCGGAGCTGCTGTGCACATGTCGCAGCGCTTCGGGCACCTGCATGGGCGGGGTCCAGGCGAACGGATACCTGGGCGGGGTCTGAGTGCTCACGGTTGTCCCTTCGGGTTGCGGTGATCAGGTGGGGGAGACGGAAGCGGGCCGGTCACACCGGCCACTCGGGGCGGTCCCAGGCGGCCTCGGCGAACGCCCACTCGTGCCGGATCCCGGTGCGGAAGTGCTCGACCAGCAGGTCGCGTCCGGCCCGCGACGATGTCTCGCCCAGCTCGTCGGCCAGTCCCAGGAAGGCCCGCACCGCGTAGCCGTATCCCGCGCCGGGGTGGTACGCCTCGATCCACTCCGCGTACCGGGAACCGGCGGTGTGCCGCTCCAGCAGGTCGTCGGAGACCCGGAAGTTGAACCACACCATCGGCAGCAGCGCCCCCACCCCGGCGGTGAAGGAGGCGGCGCTGGAGGCGTTGAAGAACGCGCAGTGCGCGTGGGTGACCGGACTCGCCTGCGGCGTACCGGCCGCGGGCAGCCCCGCACCCTCCGCCCACTCGGCGTACTTCTGGCGCAGCCGGTCCCGCGCCTCCAGCGTCCCGGTGATCGAGCGGCCCAGCAGCGCGGTGTGCGCGTCCGCCTCGGCGGCGGCGGCGGTGCGCGCCAGCGCCCGTGCGTAGGCGGGCAGCAGGTGCCCGGTGTCCTGTTCCACGAAGTACGCCAGTGACTCGCCCGGCAGGGAGCCGTCCCGCAGCCCCGACCAGAACGGGTGGGCCTGCACCTTCTCCAGCACCGGCGCGGCCAGCTCCTTGAGCTGATCGCTCAGCAGCATCGATTCTCGCCCCTCTCCGTTCGCTCTCACAGATCCAGCCGGACGCGGTAGTGGCGCAGCCATGCGTCGAGCTGGAGGACCATCTCGACGTTGCGGCGCTCGCCCCACCCGTCGACCGCGATCGGCCGGTCCTCGGCGGCCAGTTCCGCGCAGGCGGGGCCGTCCAGCAGCGGCCGCACCGGGCTGGCGGGGTCGGCGACGACCGCGTCGAAGCGCTGCCGCAGCACCTGCCCGTAGTGCGGATCCTGGGTGATGGGGAAGGGGCTCTTGCGGCGCTGGGTCACCGAGTCGGGCAGCAGATCGGCGACGGCCGAGCGCAGCACGCTCTTCTCGCGGCCGTCGGCCGTCTTCATCGCCCAGGGGATGTTGTAGACGTACTCGACCAGCCGGTGGTCGCAGTAAGGCACCCGCAGTTCCAGGCCGACCGCCATGCTCAGCCGGTCGTCGCGGGAGAGCAGCAGCGGCAGCCAGCGGGTGAGATGCGCGTGCCCGACCCGCCGCATCACCCGCTCGGTCTCCGACTCGCCCGGCACGGCCGGCACCTCGGCCACCGTCTCCGCCCAGCGCTGCGCCGAGTAGCCCGGCACGTCGATCTTGCGCAGCAGACCGGGGTCCAGCAGCCCGGTGCTCATCCCGTGCGGCGCCACCCGCAGCCCCATCGTCACCCAGGGGAAGTTCGCGGTGTCCACCAGCGTCGGGTCGCGGAAGGACTGGTAGCCGCCGAACAGTTCGTCGGCGACCTCGCCCATCAGCGCCACCGTGGAGCGCTGCCGCACCGCGCGCAGCAGCAGATACAGCGAACGGTCCATGTCCGGGATCGGCCGGGGCAGATCCTGGGCCCGCAACGCCGCCGCGTCCACGACCTGGTCGGCCAGGTCGGCGGTGCGCAGCACCACCGGTTCGTGGTCGGTGCCCACGTGCCGGGCGACCTCGGCCGCGTAGGGCGCGTCCGGGTCCTCGTGCCAGAAGTCCTTGCGGAACCGCTCCGTGTGCCCTTCGAAGTCCACCGCGAAGGTGCGCGGCCGCCCGCCCCCGGCGCCGGCGGCGAACGCCGCCAGCGCGCTGGAGTCCACCCCGCCCGACAGCAGGGTGCACAGCGGGACGTCCGAGACCAGATGGCTGCCGACCGCGTCCTGCAGCAGCCCGCGCACCGTCTCGACGGTCTGCTCCAGCGTGTCGGGGTGTTCGCGGTCGGGCAGCGACCAGTAGCGCGACTCGGTCAGCACCGCACCGCCGGCGCCCTGCTTGAGGAGCGCCGTGTGCCCCGCGGGCAGCTCCCGGATCCCCCGGTAGACGGCGTGCCCCGGAGTCGCGATGTAGGCCAGCAGCTCGGCCAGCCCCTCCGCGTCCACCACGCACTCCAGCGACGGGTGGGCCAGCAGCGCCTTGGGCTCGGAGCCGAAGAGCAGGCCGTCCGCGGTCCGCGCGTAGTACAGCGGCTTGATCCCCAGCCGGTCGCGGGCCAGCAGCAGTTGCCTGCTGCGCGGATCCCACACGGCGAACGCGAACATGCCGTCCAGCCGCTCCACGCACTCCGGACCCCACTCCAGGTAGGCGCGCAGCACCACCTCGGTGTCCCCGGCCGTGCGGAACCGGTGGCCCAGAGCCGTCAACCGGGAACGCAGCTCGCGGTAGTTGTAGATCTCGCCGTTGTGGACGAGCACGGCCAGGGTGCGCCCGTCGTGCTCGGCGGTCATCGGCTGGACGGAGTCGTCCACGTCGATGACGGCGAGCCTGCGGTGCCCCAGCGCGGCGTCCGCGTCGGTCCACACCGCCTCGTCGTCCGGCCCGCGGTTGGCGAGGGTGGCAGCCATCGACCGTACGGTGCTGCCCTCCTCGCGCATCTCCCGCGCGAAGTCGATCCAGCCCGCTATGCCGCACATGCGACCACCCGCTCCTCCAGCTCTCCGACCACCGACGCGGGAGCGGGCTGCTCCAGCATCCCGTCCCGCAGCGCCCGTGCCGCCTCGCGCCGCCCGGCGCCCTGCGCGGGGTCCAGCAGCCCGGCCGCCGCATCCCGCAGCCGCTCCGCGTCCGCCTCGTCCCGGGTGAGGACCTCACCTGCACCGGCCGCCAGCACCCGGGCGGCGTGCCCCGCATGGTCCGGCAACTGCGGTACGAGCAGCAGCGGCACACCCGCGCGCAGGCCGGTCAGCACCGTCCCGGCCCCGCCGTGCGCCACCACCAGGTCCGCGCCGCCGAGCACCGAGTGCAGGGGTGCGTCGGTGACCACCCGCACGCCGTCGGGCAGCTCGCCCAGCAGCGGCCGCTGCGCCGCCGTGACCGCCAGTACCGTCTCGGTCCCCGGCAGCGTGGCGAGCGCTCGCGCGGCGTGCCCGGCCAGGAACAGCGCCGGGTCCAGCCGCGCCATCGTGTGCCCCCAGGTCACCACGGCCCGCCGGACCCCGCGTGCCGGTGGCGGCAGCGGCGGATCGGGCGGCGTGCCCGGCCCGTTGAACGGCACGTACCGCATGGGCAGCCGCGGGTGCCCGGCCGGGTCCGGCGCCTGGAACCCCGGCGGGCACGGGTCGATCGTGACGGCGCCGAAGGGGTCGTAGCCCTCCGGGTCCACGCCCACCCGCTCGGCCAGCGGCGCCAGCGCCTCCGGCAGCAGCGGACGGGCCCGCGCCATCAGATCGGCGCCGTACAGCAGCCGTACCGCGGGAATCCCGGCAGCGGCGGCGGCCAGCGGACCGGCCAGCGCCGTCGGTTCGGACACCACCACATCGGCCTGCCAGCGCCGGGCCGTCTCGGCGGTGCCCTCGACCATCGAGTCGGCGTGCGCGGTGAACATCCGCAGCGCCCGCGGCCCCTTCCCGGCACGCGGTGCCCGCCGGTCGGCTGTGGGGTCGTCCTCGCTGGGCAGCACGTAGCCGCGCACCATGCCGACCCCGTCGACGTCCTTGCCGACGGCGGCACCCGGCAGCCCGGTCCGCTCGATGAGGGGCAGCAGCTCCGGCTGGCTGACGACCAGCACCTCGTGCCCCGCGCTGCGGCAGGCCCAGGCCAGTGGCACCAGCGCGTACAGATGAGAGGGCCAGGCCCAGGTCGTGAACAGTACCCGCATCGCAGCCCCAACCCTTTCCGCCGCCAACCTTGACGCGGCCGACGGTGCCGGAGGGGGCTAGGGGGCGGGTCGCTGCTCGCTCGAGGCGCCGCCGTGGCAGGTGCAGCGCGCGGTCCCGGAGCACACGGGGGCGGTGGTACGGAGCGCAGGAGCCGGGCAGCCGGAAGCCCTCGGGGCCGCCCGCGCACGCGAGCGGCCCCGAGGGCTTCGGCCGGGAGCCGGCCGGGGCGTCAGGTACCGGGCCCGGGGCCCGGCACCGGTCACACGATGCGGAAGTCCGCCATCATCGCCATGTCCTCGTGCTCCAGGTTGTGGCAGTGCAGCATGTACATCCCGCGGAAGCCGGCGAACCGGATGAGGACGTCCACGACTTCGAACGGCCGCACGTCCACCGTGTCCTTCCAGCCCGCGTCCGAGTCCAGCGGCTTCTTGCCGCTGCGCGAGAGCACCTGGAAGTTGGCCAGGTGGACATGGACCGGATGGTGGAAGTCGCTGGTGAAGCGCCAGCGTTCCACCGAGTCCAGCCGGGGCGAGGCCAGCGGCGAACCGGGGTCGTACGGCTTCCCGTTGACGGTCCACATCCGCATGCCGTGCACCTGCTTCTGCCGGAAGTCGAACTGCCGGTCGACGACCGCCTGCCCGGCCTTCAGCCGCTGCACGTCCGCCAGCCGCCGCGGGACCCGGGGCGCGCCCGCGCCCCGCTTCGCCCGCCGCGTCACCCGGAACCGCATCACGTCGCGGGTGCGGCCGTGCCCCAGCGTGTTGACGAGCCGCACCTCCGAGCCCACCGGGAACGCCGCGAAGTCGATGACGACGTCGAACCGTTCGGCGGGCGAGACCGGCAGCTCCTCGTGCTCGCGCGGCGCGCCCAGCAGCCCGCCGTCGCTGCCGATCTGGACGAACGCGGCGCCCTCCCGCGGCCCCGGATCCAGCGCGAGCCGGAAGCGGCGCGCGTTGGAGGCGTTGAGGACGCGGAAGCGGTACCGCTCGGCGCTGACCTCCAGCTCCGGCCAGGGCGCGCCGTTGACCAGGATGACATCGCCCGTCACCCCCTCCATGTACTTCTCGCGCACCCCGGGCTTCCCCGCGAGCGAAGGGTCGAGCGACGGGTAGCGGAACGAGCCGTCCTCCTCGAAGGCCCGGTCGCAGATCATCAGCGGGATGTCCCGGGAGTCCTCGGGCAGCGGCAGCCCGCTCTCCTCGTCGTCGTGCACCAGGAACATCCCGGCCAGGCCGCGCCACACCTGCGGGGCGCTGAAGTCCATCCGGTGGTCGTGGTACCACAGCGTGGTCGCCCGCTGCTTCAGCGGATAGACGTACTCCTTGTGCCCGCGCGAGATCGTCCACTCCGACGGCTTCACCATCTCCGAGCCGCTGTACTCGCCCTTCCCGGCCTCCTCGGGGTGCCGCGGATCGGGGAAGCCGGCGGGCAGCACCAGATCCGTGGGATGCCCGTCGGACTCCGGCCGCTGCACACCGCCGTGCAGATGGGTGGAGGTCGGCATCTCCAGCGCGTTGCGCACCCGCAGCCGCAGTTCGCGCTCCGACTCGCCGACGAAGGTGGGGCCGGGGAACCGCCCGTCGTAGCCCCACACCTCGGTCCTGAGGCCCGGCAGGATCTCCTGCCGGGCGGCGCGCTGCTCCACCTCGTACACCGCGGCACCGCCCCGGGTGCGCACCGGCTCGGCCACCGGTGGCACCGGCAGCGGCACCTGGAACGGCTCGGGCAGCCGTGCGGTGCTGCGCAGCAGTTCGCCGGAGATCCCGTCACCGGCCCGCGGCGCCCCGCATCCGGCGGTCCCGCCCAGCGCCGCGGCGGCGCCCGCTCCGGTGGCCAGGGCCAGCAGCCGCCGCCGCGCCGGACCGCGGCCCGGCTCGGGCGGCCCGCCGTCGGCGTCCTCATGTGGCGCGCTCATCCTCGCCTCCCGCGGCCCGGTCGGTACGCGTACGCCCAGTGGACGAGCGCGGTGCCGGCGGAGACGAGGAACACGCCCATCGGGATGTGCAGTTCCAGCTCCCGCGCGTACCCCCAACCCGCCTGCATCGAGATGACGAAGCTCAGCAGCAGCGCCAGCACGGCCGGCCACAGCGGCCCGCGTCCGGGCCGCCACACCAGGACCGCCGCCAGCACCAGGACCCAGCCGGTGAAGGTGATGGTGTGGGAATTGATCTCGTGCAGTTCGAGCAGGTCCACGTCGCCGCTGATGAACATGCCCGCCAGCACCGGCTGCACCAGCAGCAGGAGGAGGAAGAGCGTCACCACCGCGCGCAGCAGCACGATCGGCCAGCGGCGCACCGCGGGTGCCGGGGCCCCGGTGGCGGAGCCGTCCGACCCCGGTGCGGGGGAGGGGGGCGGGGCCGGTCCCGGGGTGGGCCCGCGAGCAGCGTCCGGGGCGCCGGCGAGGCCCCCGTCGGGATTGTGTGCCATGGCGTGATCTCTCCGGGGTCGGGGTCTGGTCCGAGGGTAGGCAGACGGTCCTCGAGCAGGACTTGAGCCGACGTCTCCCCGCGCCTGGCGCACACCCGTCCGGGCTCCTGCGGGACGTGCCCGCGGGCTCCCGGCCGCGGTGACGCCAGGCGCCGGACCCGAGCCGGAGCGCGCCTCGATCGGATGTCGAGCGCGGATGGTGACGGTGGGGGCCGTTCCCACGCATTGGAGGCGGACACCATGCAGGCTGATTCGCGGCCACCGTTCCGCGTCATGCTGCGGATGGAGATCCATCCCGGCAAGGAGCAGGAGTTCGAGGAGACCTGGCGCCAGGTGGCCACCGGTATCGCACGCGAGCCCGCCAACCGGGGCCAGAAGCTGCTGCGTTCGGTCGAGGACAAGAGCGTCTACCACGTCCTCACCGACTGGACGGACGAGCCCTCCTTCCGCGCGTTCGAGCTGAGCGAGGCGCACGTGGAGAACCGGCGCAGGCTCCAGCCGTTCCGCAGGGGCGGGGAGATGGCCGTCACCGAGACCGTCCACGAGCTGCCGCCGGCATCCGCCGCGCCCCAGCACCCGGCGCCCGCGTCCGACAGCGGGTCCGCTCCGGGAGGAGCCGCCGCGCCCTCGACCGCCCCCGCCGCCGCCCGGGAGAGCGAATCGCCCGCCTTCATCGGGCTGGGCAACATGGGCGGCGGCATGGCCCGCCGCCTGCTGGACGCGGGATACCCCCTGACCGTCCACAACCGCACAGCGGCCAAGGCCGCGCCGCTGGCCGAGGCGGGTGCCACCCTCGCTGCGAGTCCCGCGGAGGCCGCGGCGGGCCGCTCCGTCGTACTGCTCAGCCTGGCCGACGAGGCGGCCGTCGAGGACGTGCTGTTCGGGCAGGTGGCCCCGGTGCTGGCACCGGGCGCCGTCGTCGTGGACACCTCGACGGTCTCCCCCGCCTACGCCCGCGAATGCGCCCGGCGGCTGGCCGGACTCGGACTGCGCCGGGTGGAGGCGTGCGTCGTCGGCAACCCCTTCCAGGCCCGCGAGGGCAAGCTGCGGGTGTACACCAGCGGCGACGAGGCCGACATCGCCCGGGTCGGCGACCTCCTGGAGACCCTCGGCAGCCAGGTCGTCCACCTCGGGGAACCCGGCACCGCCGCCACCCTCAAGCTGATCTTCAACCTGCTGCTCGGCGCGCAGGTGGCCTCCCTCACCGAGGCGGTCGCCTACGGCGTCGCCGCCGGGCTGGACCGTGACCAACTGCTGGCCTCCGTCGCAGAGAGCGGCTTCAGCTCGGTGGTGCTGCGCTTCCGCGCCGACCTGATGCGCAAGGGCGCCTACGAGCCCGCCTTCTTCCGGTCGACGCTGATGGAGAAGGACCTGCGCCTCGCACTGGGCGACGCGGCGGAGGCCGGGTCGCCGCTGCCCGTCCTGGACGCGGTGCGCGAACGCTTCGCCGCCGTCAACGCGGCGGGCGACGGCGACAAGGACGCCTCCGTCCTGCTGGAGCACACCCTCCGCGGCGGCGCGCAGGGCGCGCCGTGACCGCACCCGCAGTGGTCCTCCACCGGTTCCGCGACCGCGCACGACCCCGTGCGGCGGCCGCGGCGTGATCGCCGATTGTGTGTGTCACCTCTTCTGCCGGAAGAGGTGACCCACTATTGGTGGCGGGAGCCGCACCCGCGCTCTCACAGGATGCCGTCCCACTGCCAAGGACGCGGTCCGCAGCGTCCCCGTAGGCAGTCGACGCGGTGCTGGGCCTGGGCGCGCCATTCCGGGTGGGATGCGGCATGCAAGGTTGGGTCCGGCGCATCCTCGGCCTTGCACCTGAGGAGCTGCGTGCCGCGGGGGGAGGCAGCGCGCCGCCGTTCGCCTCGCCGCCTTCGGCCGTGCCTCCCGGAGCTGGAGGCAGCCGGCATCATCGGCCCGGAGGGGCCGAGCAGCCGTCCCAGCTCGGCAGCTTCATCGAGACTCAGCTGGGGCCCTTCCCGATGACTTCCGGCTGCCCATGGCAGTACGCAGTACGTCCTGCCCTCGACGTCGGCGAGGAATTCCCCGGCCACGGTCCTTCTCGGTGCGCAGACGGGCAGCCCCAGCTCGGCCAGCTGTGCGGTGACAGCCAAGCTGCGGCGCACTTTGTGCACTGGGACGTCGAGGATCTGCTTGAGGGCCACCACTCCGGAGTCACAGCTGAGCCGCCAGTTGCGGTTCATCAGTCCAGCAGCGAGATAGGACACCTCGTGGACATCACCAAGCCCGAACGCGGCGGCAATCTCCGCCGGCTCGTTCGGGGAGAGACTCGCCGATGCGAGCTTGCCTGCGTCACCCATCACCGCCACACTTTATCGACCGCGTGGGGGCTGCGTTCTCCCTTTCCTAGCGGTTTCATCAGGGCTCTCAGAGGGCGAGGCGGGCGGGGAAGCCGCCGGTGGCGATCGGGCCCCAGCGCTGCGGCGTCACCCGGATCAGCGACTTGCCCTGCTTGACCATGGCCGACCGGTACTCGTCCCAGTCCGGATGCTCGCCCGAGACGGCGCGGAAGTACTCGACCAGCGGCTCCACCGCCTCCGGCACGTCCAGCACCTCGGCCGCACCGTCGATCTGCACCCACGGCCCGTTCCACTCGTCGGACAGCACCAGCACGCTCACCTCGGCCTCCCGGCGCGCGTTGTGCGTCTTGGCGCGCTCCGGGTAGGTCGCGACCACGATCCGGCCCGCGGAGTCGACCCCGCAGGTCAGCGGCGACGCCTGCGGAGTGCCGTCCGTGCGGCGGGTGAGCAGGATGGCCCGGTGCCGGGGCCGTACGAACTCCAGCAGCTCGTCGAGTCCGACCCGGGTGTTGGTAGCGATCGAGGGAGCCATACCTTCGAACCTACGCCATCGCAACGCCCGCAGGAGCCCTCGGCGCCCCGTGGAATCCGGCGGGGAGGACCGCGCTAGGTGTCACAGGACCACACCGCGCCGCACAGCCGGCACCGGGCGCGCACCCGGCCGCGCACCGGAACCCGCAGCCGCACCCGGCAGGTGGGGCAGGGGAAGGACACGCGCGGCCCCGCACCGTCGCCCGGCTCGAAGGCGTACCCCGCGGAGCCGCCGCGCGCCGCGCCGTGCCGCCGGTCCCGCACATAGCGGCGCCGCTCCCCCCAGGGGGCCGCTGCCAGCGGGGGCATCTCCTCGTCCCGGTCCGCGACGCGGCGGCCCCGTACGTACGCCTCGTACGCCTGCGGGCTGGTGAACTTCACCGCCGGGTCCTCGCCGCAGAGCTGGGCGCGCTTGGCCAGTACGTAGCCGAACTCCTCGGGCGTGAGGTAGCCGAGCTTCTGCGAGGTGAGGGCGTCCTCTCGGAAGGCGTCCAGCAGCAGCCAGCCCGAGCCCAGATAGGCGGCGGCGGTGTCGGTGAGGATCTCGTTGGCCCGGGTGCCCTCGAAGGCCAGCCCCAGTCGGTGCAGCCACACATGCGTCACCTCGTGCGCGAGGGCGGCCCCGATGTCCCGGCGGTGCTGCTTGAAGCGGGCGTTCAGCTCGACGAAATACTCCGGACCGGCCTCCAGTTCGACGTTCGCCGCGTGGGTCATCCCCTCCCGGAAACTGACGATCACCCGGGCCTCCGGCAACCGCAGGTGCGCCACCATCACCCCCGCGATGCGCTGCGTGCCCAGGTGCAGGTCGTCGGCGTCCGCGAAGGCCACGTCGCCGGGCGCGACATCGGAGGCGAAGCCGCGTACCCCGTCCGCCGACAGCCTCCGGTAGAGCGCGGTGATCGCCTCGCGCACCGTCTCCAGATGCGGAAAACCTCGTTCCACGGGGTCGGTCGCCGGTCCGCCCATCTCCACACCCCCACAACCCCCAGCACCTCCAGCACACGGCCCACCGCCAGCTTAGCGCCGCACCGGGCCCCGGGCGGGACAGCGACGGGCCCGGCGAGCGGGCCACACAGCCGGGTTTGCGGCCCGAGTCGTCGGTAATACGAGATGCCAAGTGCTTGGGAGGACAGGCATATCCGCGGGAGGTGGTCGCGCAGACCACCACGGGTGTGCCACCCGAGCCGCTTCCCGCGGTCGCCGGACAGCCACACCACGACTCGGAGGAGCGAGTACCCATGTGCGCAGCACCCCACCGCCACGTCCACGACCGTGTCCCGTACGCGCACCCGCAGCCCGGGACGGGCACACTGCGCGAACAGCCGGTCGAACTGCGCGACCGGGTACGCGCCGCCGTCCGGGAACTGATCGGTGCTCCGGGCACCGCCGCCACCGTGGACCGGATCGCCCGGCACACCGGACTGACCGGGGACGAAGTGCGGGCCGGGCTGCAGGACCTGCAGGGCCGCTGCGCCGTCGGCCGGCACCGGGCAGCCGGGCACCGCACCGGTTCGCGGCCCCACGCGACCGGACGGGTGTCCACCGTCTGAGAGACTCCCGCTGCGGGGCGCCCACGGCCGGGCTCCCGCACGCCCCGCGGACCGCGCCGGGGCGGGATGCGGCCGGCCGGAGGTCCGAAGTGCGCGTGGGGGTTCTCGACGTCGGCTCCAACACCGTGCGGCTGGAGATCGCCGACGCCGGAGGCGCGGTCCCGCTCCCCGTGCACACCGTCAAGTACCGGCTGCGGCTGGCCGACGACGTGGACAGCACCGGCCGGCTGCCCGAACCCGCCGTGCGCCGGCTCGCCGAGGCAGCCGCCGCCGCCCGGCAGGAGGCCGACGGCTGGGGCGTAACCCGGCTGACCGCCTTCGCCACGGCCATCGTGCGGGAGGCCCCCGACCGCGCCCGCATACTCGCGGCCGTACGCGAACGCTCCGGGCTGGAACTGCGCCTGATGTCCGGTCGCCGGGAGGCGGAGCTGACCTTCCTCGCCGCGCGGCGCTGGATGGGATGGCGGGCCGGGCCCATGGTGCTCCTGGACATCGGCGGAGGTTCGGCCGAAGTGGCCTTCGGCCGCGCCGGAGTACCCGATCTGGCCTTCTCCTTCCCCCTGGGCGCCGGCCGGCTCACCCGCGAGTACCTCGGCACTGCCGACCCGCCCCCGCCCGAACAGCTCCGGACGGTACGGCGGCTGGTGCGGCACGAGTTGCGCGACGTCGCCGCGCGGATCCGCTGGGAGCGGCCGCACACCGCCGTGGCCACCTCGCGCACGCTGCACCAACTGGCCCGGCTGTGCGGGGCGCCGCCCGGACGCGAAGGCCCCTTCACACCGCGCTACCTGCACCGCGGCCGGCTCCGCAGCGAACTGCGCAGGCTGGCGCGGCTGCCGGCGGCCGAACGGGCCACGCTGCCCGGCATCTCACCGTCCCGCGCGGGACAGGCCCTGGCCGGAGCCGTCGTCGCGCACACCACCATGGCGCTGCTGGAGGTGCCGACGCTGGAGCTGTGCCCCTGGGCGCTGCGTGAGGGCGTCCTGATCCACCAGCTCGAACGCGACGCGCTCCGCGACCACCCGTCGGGCGCCGACCACCCGTCCGGCGCCGACCACCCGTCCGGCGCCGACCACCCATCCCTGTCGGATCCGTCCGCCGTGCCGGGAAGTCCAACGCCTCCGCACACTTGTCGATAGGCAGCCGCCCCGCACCGAGGCTGGGACGCCGAACCCAGGGGCGACGGCCGAGCGTCGGCGGGACGATGGCGAACGGCGAGGTGTGCACGGGCCGGACCGGGCGGGTCCCCCGCAGGTCGGTGGTGGCGGCGGTCGCCGCCGCGCCGCACACCCGGACCCTGCACACCCGCTCCTCGACGTCACCGTGGACACGGCGTTCCCCCGCGTCGTCGACTACCCGGCCGCGCGACGGGCAGGACCGTGCACGCCCGGCGGGACCCGGTCCGCACCCTCCTGGTCGACGGCGAGGAACACCGGTCCCGGGTCACCGGCGAGCCGGGCACCCACCGCATCGGCTGCACCCTCACCCCGGAGACCGGAACCGAACCGACCGTCGAGATCGAGGCCGAGGGCGGGTGCGGCCCCGCCCCGTCGGCCGTCCGCGGCCCGGACCACCGTGCCGGACCACCGCTGAGACCCGCGCCCGCGCGTGGCGCCGTCCGACCGGGCTGCGCGGTGCCGGGCACCGCGGCCTCGGTACCGGCCCGGTACCGGGTACGGGTCCGCCGCCGCGGACGGACGCCGTGGACGGACGCCGCGGGCGGACGCCGCGGACGGATAGGGTCGGGCGATGACCAGCAGCAGCAATCCCGGGCCCGACGAGGCCGTGCGCGCGGAACTGACCGCGCTCCGCGACAGCATCGACAACATCGATGCCGCTGTGGTGCACATGCTCGCCGAGCGGTTCAAGTGCACGCAGCGGGTCGGGCGGCTCAAGGCCGACCACCGGCTGCCTCCGGCCGACCCGGCCCGCGAGGCGCGGCAGATCGCCCGCCTGCGGGAACTCGCCCAGGACGCGAAGCTGGATCCGGCCTTCGCCGAGAAGCTGCTGAACTTCATCATCGCCGAGGTGATCCGCCACCACGAGCAGCTCGCGGGCGGCGCGGAACAGCGGGCCGACTGACCGCTCAGCGGGCCGACCGACCGCTCAGCGGGTCGGCGGGGACCCGGACGCCACGGGCCGGCGGGCGTGCCGTGCCGGGCGCCCGGGGAACCGGCCCCGCCCGCGCACGGCCGGGGCAGGACCCGCGGGCGCCGGGCTCAGGAGTCCTCCTCGCCCAGCCGGTGCACCCGCACCAGGTTGGTCGAGCCGGGCACACCGGGCGGCGAGCCGGCGGTGATGACCACCAGATCGCCCTGTTCGCAGTGGCCCAGCTTCAGCAGCATCTCGTCGACCTGGTCCACCATCTCGTCGGTGCTCGACACCATCGGACCGAGGAACGCCTCCACGCCCCAGGTGAGGTTGAGCTGCGCGCGGGTGGCCGGGTCCGGGGTGAAGGCCAGCACGGGGATGGGGGAGCGGTAGCGCGACAGCCGCCGCACCGTGTCCCCCGACTGGGTGAAGGCCACCAGATACTTGGCGCCCAGGAAGTCACCCATCTCGGCGGCGGCCCGGGCCACCGCGCCGCCCTGTGTCCTAGGCTTGCCGCGCTCGGTCAGCGGCGGCAGCCCCTTGGCGAGGATGTCCTCCTCGGCCGCCTCGACGATCCGGCCCATCGTGCGCACCGTCTCGATCGGGTACTTGCCCACGCTCGTCTCGCCCGACAGCATCACCGCGTCGGTGCCGTCCAGCACCGCGTTCGCGACGTCCGAGGCCTCCGCCCGGGTGGGCCGGGACGCGTCGATCATCGAGTCCAGCATCTGGGTCGCCACGATCACCGGCTTGGCGTTCCTGCGGCACAGCTTGACGGCCCGCTTCTGCACCAGCGGCACCTGCTCCAGCGGCATCTCCACACCCAGGTCGCCGCGGGCGACCATGATCCCGTCGAAGGCGTCGACGATGGCCTCCAGATTCGCCACCGCCTGCGGTTTCTCCACCTTGGCGAGGACGGGCAGCCGACGGCCCTCCTCCGCCATGACGCGGTGCACCTCCTTGATGTCGTGCCCGCTGCGGACGAAGGACAGCGCGATCAGGTCCGCGCCCGTGCGCAGCGCCCAGCGCAGGTCCTCGATGTCCTTCTCGGAGAGCGCGGGCACCGAGACGGCGACCCCCGGCAGGTTGAGGCCCTTGTGGTCGGAGACCATGCCGCCCTCGACGACCGTCGTGTGCACCACGGGACCCTCGACCCGGGCCACCTCCAGGGTGACCCGGCCGTCGTCCACCAGGATGCGCTCGCCCGCCGTGACGTCGGCTGCCAGGCCCGGATAGGTGGTGCCGCACATCACGCGGTCACCCTCCATGTCCTCGACCGTGATGGCGAACTCGTCGCCTCGTTCAAGGAATACAGGGCCTTCCTGAAAGCGGCCCAGCCGAATCTTCGGGCCTTGAAGGTCCGCGAGCACCCCCACGTTCCGCTTCGTCTCCTCCGAGGCGGCGCGCACCCGGTGGTAGCGCTCCTCGTGTTCGGCGTGCGTGCCGTGGCTCATGTTGAACCTGGCGACATCCATTCCCGCTTCCACGAGCGTCTTGATCTGCTCGTACGAGTCGGTGGACGGGCCCAGGGTGCTGACGATCTTTGCTCGGCGCATAGCCCGAGCCTAAGACTTACCGGCGCGTAAAGAACCGCCGCCGGAGAATTGTCCAACCGCCCTTTACCGAATAGCCATTGAATCCCGAGGACAACTAATAAAGTGGGCGCGTATTCGCTCTGATGAGCGTCCACCGAGCCGTTCCGTCCCACCCGTCGAGACGGAACACCCCGGCCGACCTCGCGCGATCCTCGCGCCTCAGCCCAATCGCGGCGGACTCATCACGAACCGCGCATTCACCTGCGCCGACACCGTCTGCACCTGCGGCTCCAGATCCAGCTCGGGCGGCGGACCCGCGGGCGCCCCGGCGAACCCCCGCATCCCGCCCGGTGCCGCCGGAAGCCGCGGCGGACCACTGCCCTCCGCGCCCAGATCGGCCAGCTCCACCAGCGCCACCAGGTGCGCGCCCAGCGCCTCCGCGTACTCCCGCGCCCGGGTCACCGCCTCCCGCACCGCCTGCTGCCGCGCCGAACGGTGCGCGGGCGAGTTCCGCCACAGCCCCCACCACGGCCCCTCGACCTGCGTCAACTCCAGGTCGGCGAGCCGCGTCGTCAACTCGCCCAGCACCGTGAAATCCGTGACGGTGGCCTGCAGCCGCACCCGCCCGTGGTACGCGTGCACCCGCTCCCGCCGACTGCCGTCCACCATCTCGGGCTGCACACTGAACGCCCCCGTCGACAGCTTCTCCACCGCGTCGCCGTAGCTCTTGACCAACTCCAGCGCATGCGCATTCCGCCGGGTCAGATCCTCCAGCGCCCCGCGCCGGTCCCGCCCCCGCGCGGAGACCACCACACCGATCCGCGCGTACTCCGGGTCGAACTCCAGGCTCGCCTCCCCGCGCACCGCCACCCGCGGCGCCTCGGGAGTGCCGAACGGCGCCGCCCCCGCGTCCTCCGGCGCCGGACCGAAACCCGCACCCGCCTCCGGGCCCTCGCCCGCGCCGCCGGAGCCCGCACCGTGCGGCGGCGGGGGCGGCGGCGGAGGAGGAAGCGGCGGGGTTCCGGGTATCTGCGTCATACGGACACTGTGGCAGACCGCCCGGCAGCCCCCGCGCCGCCGTCCGCCGTCGTTGCCGCCCCCTCCCGCAGCCCGAACGTGGTGAAGGCCGTACGGCGCGGCAGCGGATAACTCTCCCGGCCCGTCACCGCGTTCAGGATCACCGCGCTGCGGTGTGCCGCCAGCCCCAGGTCCGGCGCCCCCACCCCGTGCGTGTGCCGCTCCGCGTTCTGCACGAACACCGAACCGCCCACCGCGGGGTCCAGCACCAGCCGGTACTCCTCGTCCACCAGCGGACGCCCCGAGCCGTCCCGGCGCACATATCCCTCCAGCGCCGCCAGCAGCCCCTCCGCCGGACGCTCGGCGTAGCCCGTCGCCAGCACCACCGCATCCGTCGTCAGTACGCCCCGCTCCTGCCGCTCGGCGTGCTCCAGATGCAGCTCCAGCCGCGACCCGCCGCCGCGCACCGCCGTCCGCACCCGCACCCCGGGCGTCAGCACCACATCGGGCCACCCGGCGGCCCCGCCCCGGTCAGCGGCGCCCCGGTCCAGCTCCAGCGTCCTGCGGTACAGCTCGTCGTGCACGGCCGCCAGCGTCCCGGCGTCCACCGCCTTGTGCAACTGCCCCTGCCGGGGCAGCAGCCCGTCCCGGACCGGCTCGGACAACCCGTGGAAGTAGCGGGTGTAGTCCGGGGTGAAGTGCTCCAGCCCCAGCTTGCTGTACTCCATCGGCGCGAACGCCGGGCTGCGCGTCAGCCAGGTCAGCTGCTCCCGGCCCACCGGACGGTTGCGCAGCAGGTCCAGGAACACCTCCGCACCCGACTGGCCCGATCCGATCACCGTCACATGCCCGGCCGCCAGCAGCTCGGCCCGCCGGTCCAGGTACTCCGAGGAGTGGTACACCGGCACCGCCGCATCCTGAGCCGACGGCCGCAGCGCCCGCGGCACGTGCGGCGCCGTACCGATCCCCAGCACCACGTTGCGCGCGTACGACCTGCCCGGCGCCGACACCTCACCCGGCGCCTCCAACCGGGTGAAGTCGACCTCGAACAGGCCCCGTTCGGCACTCCAGCGCACCGCGTCCACCTGGTGCCCGAAGCACAGCCCCGGCACCCGCTCGCTCACCCAGCGACAGTACGCGTCGTACTCCGCCCGCTCGATGTGGAACCGCTCCGCGAAGTAGAACGGGAACAACCGCTCCCGCTCCCGCAGAAACCGCAGGAACGACCAGGGGCTGGCCGGGTCCGCCAGCGTCACCAGGTCCGCCAGGAACGGCACCTGCAGCGTCGCCCCCTCGATCAGCAGCCCCGGGTGCCAGCGGAACTCCCCCCGCTGCTCGAAGAACGCGCACCGCAGCCCGGCCACCCCGTCGCCCAGCGCGGCCAGCGAGAGGTTGAACGGACCGATCCCGACCCCCGCGAGATCCAGCGGCTCCACCGCCTCCAGGTCCCCGGCCCTGTTGCCGCGGCCGTTCCCCCCGCCGTTCCCGTCGTCGGCCCGCCGCGCCCGCGCCACGCCCCTCACGCCCCCACGCCCTCGCCGGCCTCGGCCACCGGGCTCCCCTCCACCGGGCCCTCGCCCTGGCCGCGGGAGTCCACACCCGCCGCCTCCGCCACCAGCTTCAGCAGCGCTGCCAGATCGCTGCCCCGCACCGCCGGATTGAGCACCGTCACCTTCCACCACAACCGCCCCTCCACAGCGGCCCGGCCCAGCACCACCTGCCCGCGCTCCAGCAACTGCCGCCGCACCCGCGCCACCAGCGCGTCGTCCCCACCGGCCGGACGGAACACCACCGTGGAGACCGTCGGCCGCGCGTACAGCTCGAACCGCCCGTCCCGCGCCACCCGGTCCGCCAGCTCCCACGCCGCCGCACAGGTACGCTCCACCAGCCGGGCCATCCCCGCCCGCCCCAGCGCCCGCAGCGTCACCGCCACCTTCAGCACATCCGGACGCCGAGTGGTCCGCAGCGACCGCCCCAGCAGATCCGGCAGCCCCGCCTCCGTGTCGTCATCGGCGTTCAGATAGTCGGCCCGGTGGTCCAGAACTTGCAGCGCCGCCCGCTCCGGCACCGCCAGAAAACCCGCCGCCACCGGCTGCCACCCCAGCTTGTGCAGATCGAACGTCACACTGTCCGCTTCCTCCAGCCCCGCCAGCAGCTCCCGCAGCGCCGCACTGAACAGCAGCGGACCCCCGTACGCCGCGTCCACATGCAGCCAGGCACCGTGCCGCCGCACCACCTCGGCCACCCGCGGCAGCGGATCGACCGCACCGGTGTCCGTCGTCCCCGCCGTGGCCACCACCAGCGCCCGCGCCCCCGCATCCGCCCGCGCCAGACCGCCCAACGCCGCCTCCAGAGCAGCCGGATCCAGCACCCCGCGCGGCGCCGGCACCACCTGCGGCGGCTCCAGCCCCAGCAGCCACGCCGAACGGTGCACACTGTGATGCGCGTTCGCACCGCACACCACCCGGGCCCGGCCCCCCGCGGCGGCCTGCCGCTCCCGCGCCAGCAGCAGCCCGAGCTGGTTCGCCTCCGTACCCCCGGTCGTCACCAAGGCGTCCGGACCCGCCTGCGGGCTCCCGGCCTCCCCCGGCGCGTCCGCACTCGGCCGCGGACCCGCGCCCGGGAAGACCAGCCGCGCCAACTCCCGGCACACCAGCGCCTCCACCTCCGAAGCGGCAGGCGCCTGGTCCCACGAGTCCAGCGACGGATTCAGCGCACTCACCGCCAGATCCGCGGCCGCCGCCACCGCCAGCGGCGGGCAGTGCAGATGTGCCGCGCACAGCGGCTCCGCCGGATCGGCGGCACCCCGCGCCACCGCACCTACCAGCACCTCCAGCGCCTCCCGCGCGCCGGCGCCCTGCTCCGGCAGCACCGCACCGACCGCAGCACGCAGCCGCGCCGCGACCGCCTCGGGACCCCCCTCCGGCAGCGGCCCGCCCCGCTCCACCGCACCGCGCGACAACGCCCCCAGCACCGCGCCGAGCAGCGGCCGCAGCGCAGCCGGGCCGGCCGCACCACCCGCCAGCGCACCGTCCCGCACCCCGTACTCCGGCTCCGGGCCCTGCGCCTGCCCCGGCTCCCGGCCCGGCTCCGGGTCGGCCCGGCCCCCCGGAACGGGAAAGACATCCTGCAGGCCATCGACGGTGAACGCGGACACGGGGGCTCCTTCGGACACAGCGGACCGACACGACGGCGGCCACAGGTGGTTAGGGCGACCTAACTTAGGGGCCGTGCGCCCCGCTGCCCGACGATCTCCGCGCTACTTCGCCCGAACGAAGTAGATCGCCCCGGACGGCCCGGCGAATCTGATAAGAGACCCGCCCCCACCCGGGCCGGCCAGGACGGCCCGCCTCACGCCACCGCCGCCCGCACCCCCAACGCCCGCCGCAGATCGTCCAACTGGTCCTCCAGCCGACGCCGCAGCGCAGGCACCGGACCACCCGAGGTCAGACACTCCTCACCCCGCGCCAGCGTCCCCTCGTCCACGAACGCCGCAGGAAACGCGTACCGGCCCGCGGCCTCCGCCATCGCCGCACCCCGCCGCTCGGCAAGGGGCACCACCTCCGCGAAATACCGCTCCACATAACCCCGCAGCAGCTCCTGCTGCTCGGGCTGCCAGAAACCCTGCGCCGTCGCCGTGAACAAATAGTTCGACAACGCGTCCGCCGGGCCGAACATCGCCTCCCACGCCGCCTCCTTCGCCGCCGCACTCGGCAGCGCCGCCCGGCACCGGGCAGCGGCCTCCACACCCCGCGCACTCGGATCCGCCGCACGCGCCTCCTCGATCTCCTCCACCCCCACCGCGCCCAGCACCGACAACCGCAACAGCAGCCGCCACCGCAGCTCCGCGTCCAGCGCCGGCCCGCCCCCCGGCACCTCACCCGCACTCCGCCACGCCAGCAGCTCGGCCGGATCGGTCGCACAGTCGATGAAACACCGGGCAGCCGTCAGCCGCACCCCCGAACCCCCGGCAACCGCACCACCCCCGGCGCCCACCCCGGCACCGCCACCGACCCCCAACAGCTCACCGCACACCTCACCCAGCAGCCCCAGCGCCTCCCGCCGCTCCGCACCCACCAGGAACCGCTCCGCCGCCTGCCCCCGCGCGAACGCCAGCACCCCCTGCACCACCGCGTTGTCCCCCTCACGCGGCAGATGCGCCCGCACCGTCCGCACATACTCCAGCGGCTCCAACTCCCCCTCCCGCACCATGTCCCGCGCCGCGTTCCACACCACCGCACGCGACAACTGCCCCGGCACCCCCGACAGCGCCGCCCGCACCGTGCCCCACGAGACCGGATCCAGCCGCACCTTCGCGTACGTCCAGTCCAGATCGTTGACCAGCACCAGATCCGGCCGCGGCCCCTCCAACGTCACCGTCAGCCGCCCCCCGCCGCCCGGCACGTCCCGCTCCAGCCGCTCCCGCAGCACCAGCCGCGACGCGTCCGCCGGAGCCCGGTCGTACAGCCCCAGCGCCAACCGGTGCGGACGCTCCCCCCGGTGCTCCACATCCACGTACCACTGCCGGGCCTCCGACTCGCCCACCCGCGGCACCAGCGTGTCCACACCCGTCGTCCGCAGCCAGCTCTCCGCCCAGCCCCGCACATCCCGTTCCGACGCACGCGCCAGCGAGTCCAGGAACTCCGCCAGCGTCGCGTTCCCGAACCGGTGCCGCGCGAAATGCTCGTTGATCCCCGCCAGGAAACTCTTCTCACCCAGCCACACCACCAGCTGCCGCAGCGCGGAGGCGCCCTTCGCGTACGAGATCCCGTCGAAATTGCCCCGCGCCGCCGCCGTGTCCGGCACCGCATCCGGATCCGGCGCCACCGGATGCGTCGAGGGCCGCTCGTCCGCGTCGTACCCCCAGCTCTTGCGGGCCACCGCGAAGTCCGTCCAGGTGTCCGTGAAGTGCGTCGCCTCGCCCAGCACCTGGTAGCCCATGTACTCGGCGAACGACTCGTTCAGCCAGATGTCGTCCCACCAGCGCAGCGTCACCAGATCGCCGAACCACATGTGCGCCATCTCGTGGGCCACGACCATCGCACGCGTCTGCCGCTCGGTGTCCGTGACCGCCGACCGGAAGACGAACTCGTCCCGGAACGTCACCAGACCCGGATTCTCCATCGCCCCCGAGTTGAACTCCGGCACGAACGCCTGGTCGTAGGAGTCGAACGGATACGGCTCGTCGAAGATCTCGTGATAGCGGTCGAAGCAGCGCCGCGTCACCTCCAGCAGCTCCGCCGCGTCCGCCTCCAGATACGGACCCAGCGACCTGCGCACATGCAGCCCGAACGGCAGCCCGGCGTGCTCGGTGCGCACCGAGTGGAACGGCCCCGCCGCCACCGCCATCAGATACGTGCTGAGCGGCGGCGTCGGCGCACACTCCCACCGGCCTTCGTCCCCCTCCACCCGGGCCGCCACCCCGTTCCCCAGCACCGTCCACTCCCGCGGCGCCGTCACCGACACCGCGAACTCCGCCTTCAGGTCGGGCTGGTCGAAGCAGGCGAACACCAGCGGCGCGTCCGCCATGCAGCACTGCGTGTACACATAGGCGCACCCGTCCTCCGGATCGGTGAACCGGTGCATGCCCTCACCCATCCGCGAGTACGGCATCACCGCCTCGACCCGCAGCTCGTGCTCCCCGGCCGCCAGCCCCCGCAGCGGCAGCCGCCCCTCCCGCAGCGCGCCCGGATCCAGTGCCGCACCGTCCAGCTCGGCCCGCAGCAACTCCCGCGGCCGCACCTCCACGAACGTGTCGGCGCCCGACTCCAGCACGGTGAACCGCACCACGGTCGTGGACCCGAACACCTCCTCCCCCCGCGTCAGGTCAAGATCCACGGCATACCGCCGCACCCGCACGACCCGAGCCCGTCCCTGCGCTTCCGCACGCGTCAACACGACCATGCGCGCCATAGTGCCCCACCCGGATGCGCCGGGCACCGGGTCCTCAGTATTTCGGGCCGACATGCGCGTCCATCAGCGCCACGGAGGCGCGCCGGGCGACGGAGACGTTGTACGGGACCGCGCCCCGACGGAGGAGCTTCCACTCGACCCCCACTCGGTCGAGAGCGTGCCCGTAGATCCGCAGAATGTCTTCGGAGCGATTGGCGAACAGGTACCTCGGATATTCGTACCGCTTCCGCTCCCCACCCACAGTGCGTGTGGTCCAATTCGTGATGCGGCAGCCGTCGGAATGCACCAGTCCCCGGATCAGCCCCCAGGGGTGGGTGTCCACGATGTCCCGCTGCCAGGACACCAGCTCGATGCGCCGCTCGTGTTTCTTTCCCGGGCCGTGCTGGGGGAACAGGCACCAGAGGTGCTGGGAGTACACCTTCACGTTGCGGCACCCGGTCCTTCTGGTCCCGGAGACCGCGTTGTGCGGGAACACTCTCCGCATGGCGTCCTCGCATTCGGCGATGAGGCCCGGCCAGGCGTCTGCGCAAGCGATCATCAGGCTGGGTACCCGGTGTCCGGAGCTTTGGATGATGTGGCCGTCACCGAGGTAGAGCCCGAGCAGGTAGGAGTACGTGCGTCTGTCGAAGGAGCGGCTCTCGCAGCGCGGGCATTCCCGTCTGCGCCCGTCCCCGGAGGAAGGTAGATCACTCTCGGAGCGGCGGAGCCGTTCTCGGTGCAGCCAATAGCCGACCGTGCCGTACGGGACCTGCAGGTATCGGGCCACTTCTCGGTTGGTGGCCCCTCGCCGATGCAGATCGAGTGCCTGTTCCCGTTTCGCATTGCTGTGCGGCCTCATGTGGGCAGCATCACGCACTCCGGGGGGAGCCGGGAGAAAACAGTGCACCCGTCACTCCTGGGAGTGACGGGTGCACTGTTCTGGTGCCGGGTGCGGGACTCGAACCCGCACGTCCTTTCGGACAGATGTGTTTGAGACATCAGCGTCTGCCTGTTCCGCCAACCCGGCCAGGAACCACGGAGAAAGTGTACCGGGTAACCCGACTCCATGGTCACTAGGTAGGCTCGGCCCTCCCACCCGTGCGGAAACGAGGAGCCAAGTGAGCGCGGCGGACTTCCCCGAGCCCGAGAGTGCCCAGAGTGCAGAGCCTGTCGAGGAACCGACCCCGGCGGGCGGGAGTGAGCATGTGCCTCCGGCGACGCGGCGGGTCGTGATCGCGGAGGACGAGGCCCTGATCCGGATGGATCTCAAGGAGATGCTGGAGGAGGAGGGCTACACCGTCGTCGGCGAGGCCGGCGACGGCGGGCGGGCCGTGGAGCTGGCCCGCGAGCACCGGCCCGATCTGTGCATCTTCGATGTGAAGATGCCGGTGCTCGACGGCATCTCCGCCGCCGAGAAGGTCGCGGAGGAGGGCATCGCGCCGGTGCTGATGCTCACCGCGTTCTCGCAGCGCGAGCTGGTGGAGCGCGCCCGGGACGCCGGGGCCATGGCCTATCTGGTCAAGCCGTTCAGCAAGACCGACGTGGTGCCGGCCATCGAGATGGCGGTCTCCCGGTTCACCGAGCTGAAGGCGCTGGAGAAGGAGGTCGCGGACCTCTCCCAGCGGCTGGAGACGCGGAAGCTGGTGGACCGGGCCAAGAGCGTGCTGCAGACCCAGTACGGGCTCACGGAGCCGGCGGCCTTCCGCTGGATCCAGAAGACGTCGATGGACCGGCGGCTGTCGATGCAGCAGGTGGCCGAGGCGGTCATCGCCGACGCGGAGGAGCGCCGCAAGCAGCAGTGAGCACCGTGAGGAGGGGCGGGTCCGTTCCGGACCCGCCCCCTTCCGCTGTGCGCGGTGGCTCGCCGCGGGTGCGCCGTCAGTCCTCGCCGAGGTACGCCTTGCGGACGGACTCGTCGTGCATGAGTTCCTCGCCGGTGCCCGAGAGGGTGATGCTGCCGGTCTCCATCACATGGCCGTGGTCGGCCAGCGAGAGTGCGGCCTGGGCGTTCTGTTCGACGAGGAGGATCGTCGTGCCCTGGGCCTTCAGCTCGCCGATGGTCGTCATGATCTTCTGCATCATGATCGGGGAGAGGCCCATGGAGGGTTCGTCGAGCATGAGCAGTTTGGGGCGGGACATCAGGGCGCGTGCCATGGCGAGCATCTGCTGTTCGCCGCCGGAGAGGGTGCCGGCGGCCTGTCTGCGGCGTTCTCCCAGGATGGGGAAGCGTTCGTAGGCGCTGGCGATGTCGTCGGCGACGCCGGCGGGGTCCTTTCGGAGGAAGGCGCCGAGTCGCAGGTTCTCCTCGATGCTGAGGCGGGGGAAGATGCGGCGTCCTTCGGGGGAGTGGGCGAGCCCCATGGCGACGATCTTGTGGGCGCCGACGCCGTCGAGTGGCTGCCCGTCGAAGCTGATCTTCCCGGTTGCGGGCTTGAGCAGTCCGGAGAGGGTGCGCAGGGTGGTGGTCTTCCCGGCGCCGTTGGTGCCGATGAGGGTGACGACCTCGCCCGCCTCGACGGCGAACGAGATGCCTTTGACGGCTTCGATCTTGCCGTAGGCGACGCGCAGGTCCTCGACTTCGAGCAGGGCCATCAGTCCGTCCGTCCTTCCTGCCGTCGGTCTGCGGGGTCCGGCTCCGACGCGTCCGGGGCCGTGTCCGCCCGGTCCGCGGTGCCCCCGTCCCCGTCCCCGTCTCCGCTGTCCGCTCCGCCCGCCGTGTCCCGGTGGGCCGCGGCTTCGGCCTCCTCCGCGGCCTGCACTTCGGCCGCCTCGGCCTGGCCGGGTTCGCCCTCGAAGGGGGTGCCGAGGTAGGCGGCGACGACGCGTTCGTCGCGCTGCACGGTCTCGGGGGTGCCTTCGACGAGTTTCTCGCCGCGGACCAGGACGGCGACGCGGTCGCAGAGGTTGAAGATGAACCGCATGTCGTGCTCGATGACCAGTACGGCCGTGCCCTGCTCGCGGATGGCGAGGACGAGTTCGCGGGTGGCGGTGGTCTCGACGGCGGTCATGCCCGCGGTGGGCTCGTCCAGGAGCAGCAGTCCGGGTTCGCTGGCGAGGGCGCGGGCGATCTCCAGCTTGCGCTGTTCGCCGTAGGGGAGGTTCCGTGCGAGGTGTTCGCGTTTGGTCTCCAGCCCGGTGAAGCGCAGGAGGTCCATGGCGCGTTCCTCGGATTCCCGTTCGGCTCTGCGGAAGCGGGGGCCGCGGACGAGGGCGGAGAAGAGGCCCTCGTGGGTGCGGGTGTGCCGGCCGACGAGGACGTTCTCCAGGACGGTCATGTTGGCGAAGAGGCGGATGTTCTGGAAGGTGCGGGCGATGCCTGCCTGGGTGACCAGGTGGGAGCGGTGGGGCAGGACGGTGCCCCGATAGCGGACGGTGCCTTCGGTGGGGATGTAGAGCCCGGTGAGGCAGTTGAAGAAGGTGGTCTTGCCGGCGCCGTTGGGCCCGATGAGGCCGACGATCTCCCCGGCGTGCACACCGAGGTTCACATCCCGTACGGCGGTGAGGCCGCCGAACCGCATGGTGACGCCGGAGGCGTCGAGCACGGCGCCGCCGCTGCCGCTGCCGGGCGGCGGGGTGCCGGGCGTGGTGGTCGTGGTGGTCATCTCGTCTCACGCCTCCGTCTTGCCGAGGCCGGGGGCCGCTGCCGTGGGGGTGCTGAGCTGTTCCGGCTCGTGGAACTCGAGTTGCTTGCGGCGGTCGGCGATCAGGCCCTCGGGCCGGAAGCGCATCAGCAGGACGAGTGCGATGCCGAAGAGCAGGAGCTGGTAGTCGGCCATGAACTGGAGTTTGGCCGGGATGAGGTAGAGGAGCGCCGCGCCGATGAGGGGTCCGCTGACCGTGCCCATGCCGCCGAGGATGACGGCGATGAGGAGGAAGGCGGAGTTGGGCGGTGCGGTGTGCACGAACTTGTAGGACTCGGGGGTGACGGAGAACTCGACGTGGGCCAGGACGGTGCCGGCCATGCCGGCGAGGGTGGCGCCGAGGGCGAAGGCCATGAGTTTGAGCCGGAAGGCGTTGACGCCCATGGCGCGGGCCGCGGTCTCGTCCTCGCGGATGGCGATCCAGGCCCGTCCGATGCGGGAGTTGTCGGAGCGCCGGAAGACGGTCACGACGATCGCGGTGAACAGCAGCATCAGCAGGTAGTAGTTGCCGAAGCGGCCGAGTTCGAAGCCGAGGACGGTGTGCGGCTGTCCGAGGTCGAAGCCGAAGATCTTCAGGTCGGGGATGTTGGGGATGCCGTTGGGCCCGTTGGTGATGTTGGGGCCGGAGTCGCCGTCGAGGTTCTGTACGGAGATGCGGAAGATCTCCCCGAAGCCGAGGGTGACGATGGCGAGGTAGTCGCCGTGCAGGCGCAGTGAGGGGAAGCCGATGAGGAGGCCGAAGACGAGGGCGACGGCGGCGCCGATGAGGACGGCGGCCCAGAACGGTACGTGGATGCCGAGTGAGGAGGTCTCGGCTCCGGAGACCAGGGCCGCGGTGTAGGCGCCGACGCCGAGGAACGCGACGTATCCCAGGTCGAGGATGCCGGCGAGGCCGACGACCATGTTCAGGCCGAGTGCGACGGTCGCGAAGATGAGCACGCTGACGGCGATGTTGGTGTACGCCTCGTTGCTCTGGGTGATCGGGAAGAGCAGCGCGGCGGCGAAGGTGGCGGCCAGGGTGACGGTGCGGTGTGCGACGGTCAGCGCGGACAGCCGCCGGGGCAGCCCGGCCCGGGCGAGTGCGGGGAAGGCGAAGGCGGCCAGGATCAGGAAGCCGATGAAGGGCGGGCCGCCTTCGGCCTCGATGCCGTAGGCGAAGACATAGAGGCCGGCGGCGCAGGCGGCGCAGATCACCAGGATCTCGGCCCAGCCGGGCAGGGGCGCTGCCGGTCCCGGTGGGGGTGCGGCGACGGCCCGGCGCAGCCGCTGCCAGGGCGCGCTCTGCCGGGTGCCGGGCGCGGGGCGGTCCGCGTCGGTGTCCGGGGGCAGGTCGGTGGGCAGGGCGAGGGCGCCGACGACTGCCAGCAGGGTGCCGGCGGCGCCGATCCACATGCCGGGTTCGAAGTTGACGACGCCGCCGAGTTCGACGGCGATGGCGGCGGCGGTGTACCAGGTGGCGGCGAGGTTGCCGAGGGTGAGCAGCAGCAGGGCGCTGTGTCTGCCGCCCGGGGTGAGCCAGCGCAGTCCGGGGACGCCCGCGGTGGCCAGGAGCATGGCCGCGGTGAGGACGGCCGCGGTGAGGGTGAGGAGTTGGAGGCCCGCCGGGTACATGGCGATCGTCAGGTTGCCGGGGAACGCGGAGGTCCAGGTCCAGGGGAGCATGGTGCTCGCGAAGGCGGTGAGGGCTCCGGTGCCGACGAGGATCCGGCCCAGCGTGCGGCTGGTGTGCGGGTCGGGGCTGAGCGGGAGGGGCGGTGGGCCCGCGGTGGCGGTGGTGGTGTCCGCCGCGTCGGGGGCCGGGGCCGAGGTGTGCTGTGTGGTCATGGGTATCACGCCCGATCCGCGAGGCGTTCGCCGAGGATTCCTTGGGGCCGTACCAGGAGGACGAGGATGAGCAGGATGAACGCCCATACGTCCTTCCAGGAGCCGCCGCCGAACTGTTCGAGTCCGGGGACGTCGCCGATGTAGGCGGTGGCCATGGCTTCGCCGACGCCGAGGACGAGGCCGCCGACCATGGCGCCGTAGATGTTGCCGATGCCGCCGAGGACGGCGGCGGTGAACGCCTTGAGTCCGGCGATGAAGCCCATCCGGAAGTTGACCTCCCCGGTCTTGAAGCCCTGGGCGATGGCGGCGACGGCGGCGAAGGCGGCTCCGATGGCGAAGGCCGTCACGATGATGCGGTCGGTGTTGACGCCCATCAGTTTGGCGGTGTCGGGGTCCTGCGAGGTGGCCTGCATGGCGCGCCCGGTGCGGGTCTTGGCCACGAACAGTCCGAGCGCGAGCATGCACACGGGTGCGGAGACGAAGACGAACAGGTCTTCGCGGGAGAGGGCGACGAAGCCCAGGTCGAGGTCGCCGCCGCCGAGTTGCGGGAAGGGGCGGGCTTTCTTGGCCTCGGGGTAGAAGGCCCAGACGGCCTGCTGGAGCGCGAGGGACAGCCCGATCGCGGTGATCAGCGGCGAGAGCCGGGGTCCGCCGCGCAGCGGCCGGTAGGCGAAGCGTTCGGCGCCGATGGCGACGAGGACGGCGCACACGACGCCGAGCAGGATCATCAGGGGGAGGGCGACGGCCATGCCGGTGCCGTCGGGCAGCCACAGGTAGGCGGTCAGCGCGCCGAAGCCGCCGATCATGAATATCTCGCCGTGGGCGAAGTTGATGAGCTGGACGATGCCGTAGACCATCGTGTACCCGATCGCGATGAGGCCGTACAACGCGCCGAGTGCGAGTCCGTTCGCCAGCTGATCCGGCAGATCTTGCACCGGGACTCCTTGAGGTGTCAGATACGGCTGCGCGGGGGCGCGTCGGGCGCCCCCGCGCAGCCGTGCGGTACCGACTGGGGCAGTGGTGTGCGGATCAGCCTTCGCCGAAGGTGCCGGTCCGCACCGGCTCGTGCTTGCCGCCCTTGACCTCGTAGACGGAGAGCTGCTTGTTGGTGGTGTCGCCGTACTCGTCGAAGGCGACGTCTCCGGTGACGCCCTTGAACTGGACGTCCTGCATGGCCTCGGTGATCTGCTTGCGGGTGTCGTCCATGGCGCCGGGCAGCTTGCCGTCGTTCTTCTCGGCCACGGCCTTGACCGCCTGGATGATCGCCCAGGTGCTGTCGTAGGCGTAGCCGCCGTACGCCTCGTAGGGCAGCTTGTAGTCGGCGGCCTGGTAGTTCTTCATGAACGTCTTGGCGGTGTCGAGGGTCTCCAGCGGTGCTCCGACGGAGGTGGCCAGGTCTCCGTCGACGTTCTTCTTGCCGAGCTTGATGTACTCCTCGCTGTAGAGCGCGTCACCGCCGACGACCAGCGCGTCGGAGCCGGCCTTGGTGATCTGCGCGCTGAGCGGGGCGCCTGCCGGGTATTCGCCGCCGTAGTAGACGAAGTCGGCCTTGGACTTGGCGACCTTGGTGGCGACGGCGGAGAAGTCCCGGTCGTCGGGGTTGATGTGGTCGGTGCCCACGACCTTGCCGCCGAGCTTCTTGAACTCGTCGGTGAAGGTGCCGGCCAGTCCGGCGCCGTAGGTCTTCTTGTCGTCGATGATGTACGCCTTCTTCAGCTTCCGCTTGTCGAACAGGTACTGGGCGGCGTAGGGGCCCTGTACGGCGTCGGTGGTGGAGGTGCGGAAGTAGGTGTCGAACAGCCGCTTCTTCTCGCCCTTCTGCCAGTTGGGGCCCTGGCTGAGCTCGGGGGCTGTGTTGGCGGGGGAGACCTGCACCAGTCCGGCGTTGCCGAAGACCTTCTGCATGGACTGGCCGACGTGCGAGTTGAGGGGGCCGACCACCCCGACGACCTTGTCGTTGCCCACCAGCTTGGTGGCGTTCTGCTGGCCGGTTCCGGCCTGGGCCTGGTCGTCCAGCGCCTCCAGTTTGAAGGTGACGCCCTTGACCTCGTGGTTCTTGTTGGCGGTCTTGACCGCGAGGTCGCTGGAGTTCTTGATGCCCTGTCCCAGTGCGGACAGGTCGCCGGTGAGCGGGGCGTCGACCCCGATGACGACGGTGGTGCTGGAGCCGCTGTCGCTGCCTCCGCTCTTGTCGTCGCGTGAACCGCACGCGGACAGGGTGAGGGCTCCCACCGTGGCGGTGGCGGTGAGTATGAGCAAGGAACGGTGACGCACGATCAGTCCTTTCCCCGAGGCGCGGCCCCCATGGAGTGAGTGGCCGTATCGCGCGCCGGGCCGTACGAGTCGTACAGAACGGTGCTGTCGTGCGCCCGGCGGCGCGTGACTGGCGGTGACTCTATGGCGCTGCCGGTGCCGCCGGGCAGAGGGCGGATCCAGGATGTGACTTTCTTGTTATGACCGTCACGGAACCGGTCGACCGGTGGCCGCTCCTCCGTGGCCCGCCCGGTGCGACGGGCGGATGGCGGACATGTTGCGCGGCCGGAAGCCGCAGTTGGTCCGGTGAATCGCCGACCGGGGCCGCGCGGTGGGTCCGGATACCGTACGGGCCGCGCGGGTGCGCGCCCGGGCGCGACGGCCTCGGGGGACGCGATGGGCCCTGCCGTGCCTGCTCGTCACGCAATGTGACGCCCGGGTGGCGCGGCCGCACCGGTGGCGGCGGGCTGCGGCCTTCTCCGGTGGGCTCCGGCGGGTGCCGATGCGGCGGCTGGCGGTACGGCGGGCGGCGGCGCGGCAGGTGGCGGTCCGGCGGTCCCGCCGTACCGGGGAGCGGATGCGGTCCCCTGTGCCGGGTGTGGCGGCGGTTCCTACGCGTCACGCAGCAGGCAGGTCAGGCGTGCCGAGCACACCCGCCGGTCCTGCTCGTCGGTGACGACGATCTCGTAGCTGGTCATCGTCCGCCCCCGGTGCGCCGGGGTGGCCACTCCGGTCACCAGGCCCGAGCGCGGTCCGCGGTGGTGGGTGCAGTTGAGGTCCACCCCGACGGCGGCCTTGCCCGGTCCGCCGTGCAGCATCGCCCCCACCGAGCCCAGCGTCTCGGCGAGCACGGCGGAGGCGCCGCCGTGCAGCAGCCCGTAGGGCTGGGTGTTGCCCTCGACAGGCAGCGTGCCCACCACCCGCTCGGGGGCCGCGTGCAGGATCCGCAGCCCCATCCGCTCGCCCAGCTTCCCGGCCGAGAACAGCGCGGGCAGGTCGACCCCCGACCCCTTCCACTGGTCCAGGATCTCCTGGGGGAACTCGGTGGTGGTCTGCTCGCCCATGTGCCGCTGCTCCGATCCTCCGTCGTCCGCCGGTGCTCCGTCTCCGACCGGCCGATCCGAGCTTAAGCCCGCGCGGGCGTCAGCCGGCCGCCGAGGGAGTGAGCCTGATCACGATGGACTTGCTGGCCGGTGTGTTGCTGGTGTCGGCGGTGGCGTCGAGCGGCACCAGCACGTTGGTCTCCGGGTAGTACGCGGCGGCGCACCCACGCGCTGTCGGGTAGTGCACGACGCGGAATCCGCGGGCCACCCGCTCCTGCCCGTCGTCCCACTCGCCGGTCAGATCGGCGTAGCAGCCGTCCGCCAGCCCGAGCGCGGCCGCGTCCGCGGGGTGCACGAACACCACGCGGCGGCCGTCGCGGATGCCCCGGTAGCGGTCGTCCAGCCCGTAGACGGTGGTGTTGTACTGGTCGTGGGAGCGCAGCGTCTGCAGCAGCAGCCGCCCCTCGGGCAGCCGCGGGTACTCCACAGGGGCTGCCGTGAAGTTCGCCTTCCCCGTCGCGGTGGGGAAGTGCCGCCGGTCGCGGGGCGCGTGCGGCAGCGTGAAGCCTCCGGGGCGGGCCGCCTTGGCGTTGAAGTCCTCGAAACCGGGCACCACCCGCGCGATGCGGTCGCGGACGAGCCCGTAGTCGTCCGCCAGCTCCGCCCAGGGGACGGTGGATCCGCTGCCCAGTACGGCCTGCGCCAGCCCGGCCACGATCGCGGGCTCGGAGCGCAGCAGCGGGCTCGCCGGCTCCAGCCGCCCCCGCGAGGCGTGCACCATGCCCATGGAGTCCTCGACGGTGACGAACTGGTCGCCGCCGGGCCGGGTGTCGCGCTCGGTCCGCCCCAGGGTGGGCAGGATCAGCGCCCGTGCGCCCGTCACACAGTGCGAGCGGTTCAGCTTCGTCGAGACGTGCACGGTCAGCCGGGCCCGGCGCATCGCCGCCTCGGTCACCCCGGTGTCCGGGGAAGCGGCCACGAAGTTGCCGCCCATCGCGAGGAAGACCTTCACCTGCCCGTCGCGCATCGCGCGGATCGCCCGGACGACGTCGTAGCCGTGGGCGCGCGGCGGCGCGAAGCCGAACTCCTGCTCCAACGCGTCCAGGAAGGCGGGCGCGGGGCGCTCGAAGATGCCCATGGTGCGGTCGCCCTGTACGTTGCTGTGGCCGCGCACGGGGCAGACCCCGGCGCCCGGGCGTCCGATGTTCCCGCGCAGCAGCAGGAAGTTGACCACTTCGCGGATGGTGGGCACCGCGTGCTTGTGCTGGGTCAGCCCCATCGCCCAGCACACCACGGTGCGCTCCGAGGCCAGCACCAGTTCCGCGGCGCGCTCGATCTCGGCGCGCTCCAGCCCGGTGGCGGCCAGTGTCGAAGCCCAGTCGGTGGCCCGCGCGGCCTGCGCGAACTCGGCGAAGCCGTGGGTGTGCTCGCGGACGAACTCCTCGTCGACGGCGCCCTCCCGCTCCAGGACGATCCGGTTCAGCGCGCGGAAGAGCGCCTGGTCGCCGCCGAGCCGGATCTGCAGGAACAGGTCGGTGAGCGGGGTGCCGCCCGCCGCCAGGCCCTTGGCGGTCTGCGGGTTCTTGAACCGCTCCATGCCCGCCTCGGGCAGCGGGTTGACGGTGATGATCCGTGCGCCGCCCGCCTTGGCCTTCTCCAGCGCGGAGAGCATCCGGGGGTGGTTGGTGCCCGGGTTCTGCCCCGCGACGATGATCAGGTCGGCCCGGTGGAGGTCCTCCAGCAGCACGCTGCCCTTGCCGACACCGAGCGTCTCGGTCAGTGCGGAGCCGGACGACTCGTGGCACATGTTGGAGCAGTCCGGCAGGTTGTTGGTGCCGAACTCGCGGGCGAAGAGCTGGTAGAGGAAGGCGGCCTCGTTGCTGGTGCGGCCCGAGGTGTAGAAGACCGCCTCGTCGGGCGACGCCAGGCCGCGCAGTTCCTCGGCGATCAGCGCGAAGGCCGCGTCCCAGCCGATCGGTTCGTAGCGCTCGCCGCCCTCGGGCAGGTACATCGGTTCGGTCAGCCGGCCCTGCTGGCCCAGCCAGTAGCCGGACCGCCCGGCCAGGTCGGCCACCGGGTGCGCGGCGAAGAAGTCCCGGGTGACCCGGCGGGTGGTGGCTTCCTCGGCGACCGCCTTGGCCCCGTTCTCGCAGAACTCCGCGGTGTGCCGCTGCTCGCCCTCCGGCCAGGCGCAGCCCGGGCAGTCGAAGCCGTCCTTCTGATTGACCCGCAGCAGCGTGAGCGCTGTGCGCTTCACGCCCATCTGCTGCCGCGCCATCCGCAGCGAGTGGCCCACGGCCGACAGCCCGGCCGCGGCCCGCGCGGGCTCTCCCACCTGGGGTGCGTCCTGGACAGGGTCACTGGAGGGAGCCTTCCGAGTCATACCCCGGATGGTGCCACTCATCGGCCGCCGTGGGCAGCCCGACGGCGCGGCGGCCGACCGGGAACCCGTGCCCCGGCGGTCCGGCCGCGCGGCCCCGGGTGCCCCGCGACGCCCCCGTCCCGCGGCGTCTCACGGCGCCGTGTCCGGCGATTGTCGGACCCGCATGGGAGGATCGGCACCGTGGCTAAGAAGGCATCGAAGACGGCACCAGAAGCAACCCCTCAGCAGAGCGGCGGGGACCAACCCCGCCTGATGCTCATGGACGGGCATTCCCTCGCGTATCGGGCGTTCTTCGCGCTTCCGGCGGAGAACTTCAACACCACCTCGGGGCAGCCCACCAACGCGATCTACGGCTTCGTCTCGATGCTGGCCAACACTCTGCGTGACGAGGCGCCCACGCACTTCGCGGTCGCCTTCGACGTCTCCCGCAAGACCTGGCGCTCCGAGGAGTTCTCGGAGTACAAGGCGAACAGGTCCAAGAGCCCGGACGAGTTCAAGGGCCAGGTCGAGCTGATCGGCGAGCTGCTCGACACCATGCGGGTGCGCCGCTACGCGGTCGACGGCTTCGAGGCGGACGACGTGATCGCCACGCTCGCCACCCGGGCCGAGGCCGAGGGCTTCAAGGTGTCCATCGTCACCGGCGACCGGGACACCTTCCAGCTCGTCAGCGACAACGTCACGGTGCTCTACCCGACCAAGGGCGTCTCGGAGCTGACCCGCTACACCCCGGAGAAGGTGCAGGAGAAGTACGGTCTGTCCCCGGCGCAGTACCCGGACTTCGCCGCGCTGCGCGGCGACCCCTCGGACAACCTGCCGGGCATCCCCGGGGTGGGGGAGAAGACGGCCACCAAGTGGATCACCCAGTTCGGCTCGCTGGCCGAGCTGGCCGAACGGGCGGACGAGGTCAAGGGCAAGGCGGGCGAGAATCTGCGGTCCCACCTGGAGTCGGTCCTGCTCAACCGCAGGCTGACCGAGCTGGTGCGGGACGTGGAGCTGCCCGACGCGCCGGAGGACCTGGCCCGCGCGCCCTACGACCGCGACGCACTCGCCGTCATCCTGGACACCCTTGAGTTCCGCCATCAGAACTTCCGCGACCGCCTCTTCGCGGTGGACCCGGCTGCCGCGCAGGCCGAGGAGCCCGCGCCGGCGGAGGGCGTCGAGGTGGAGGGAACGGTCGCCGAGGCCGGCGCGCTCGCCCCCTGGCTGGAGCAGCACGGTGCGGCCGCGCTCGGTGTCGCCACGGTCGACGTGTGGAAGCAGGGCACCGGCAGTGTCAGCGAGGTTGCGTTGGCCTCCGGCACCGGCCCGGCTCTCTGGTTCGACCCGGCCGAGCTGCCGGAGGAGGACGAGCGGGCGTTCGCCGACTGGCTGTCCGCCCCGGACCGCCGCAAGATCATGCACGACGCCAAGGCAGTGATCCGGGTCTTCGCCGACCACGGCTGGCGGGTGGACGGCGTGTGGATGGACACCGCGCTCGCCGCCTACCTGGACAAGCCGGGCCGCCGCTCCTTCGCGCTGGACGCGCTGTCGGTGGAGTACCTGGGCCGCGAGCTGGGTCCCGCGGCCGAGACCGACGGGCAGCTCGCGCTCGGGGTGGACGAGCAGGCCGAGGCGCAGGACCTGATGGTCAAGGCCCGCACGGTGCACGACCTGGGCAGCGCCTTCGAGGAGCGGCTGGAGCAGGTGGGCGCCGCCGGCCTGCTGCGGGAGCTGGAGCTGCCGACGTCCGAGCTGCTGGCCGGGATGGAGCGGGCCGGTATCGCGGCGAACCGGGAGTGGTTCACGGGGCTGGAGCAGCAGTTCGCCGGCGCCGTGCAGCAGGCCGTCGAGGAGGCGCACGCCTCGGTGGGCCACGAGTTCAACCTGGGCTCGCCCAAGCAGCTCCAGGAGGTCCTCTTCGGCGAGCTGGGCCTACCCAAGACGAAGAAGACGAAGACGGGCTGGACCACCGACGCGGACGCGCTGGCCTGGCTGGCCACGCAGACCGAGCACGAGCTGCCGGTCATCATGCTGCGCTACCGCGAGCAGCAGAAGCTGCGCACCACGGTCGAGGGCCTGATCAAGACGATCGCGACCGACGGCCGCATCCACACCACGTTCAACCAGACGGTCGCCGCCACCGGCCGGCTCTCCTCCACCGAACCGAACCTGCAGAACATCCCCGTCCGCACGGACGAGGGTCGCGCCATCCGCCGCGGCTTCCGCGTCGGCGAGGACTTCGAGTCGCTGATGACGGCCGACTACAGCCAGATCGAACTGCGGGTGATGGCCCATCTGTCGGAGGACGCCGGGCTGATCGAGGCGTTCACCTCCGGCGAGGACCTGCACACCACGGTCGCGGCGCAGGTCTTCGGCGTCGAGAAGAGCGGTGTCGACGCGGAGATGCGCCGCAAGATCAAGGCGATGTCCTACGGGCTGGCGTACGGGCTGTCCGCCTTCGGGCTCTCGCAGCAGCTCGGCATCACCCCCGACGAGGCGCGGAAGCTGATGGACACCTACTTCGAGCGCTTCGGCGGGGTGCGCGACTATCTGCACCGCACGGTCGAGGAGGCCCGTGCCACCGGCTACACCCACACGATCATGGGGCGCCGCCGCTATCTGCCCGATCTGACCAGCGACCACCGGCAGCGCCGCGAGATGGCCGAGCGGATGGCGCTCAACGCCCCGATCCAGGGCACGGCGGCCGACATCGTCAAGGTCGCCATGCTCAAGGTCGACGCGGCGCTGCGGGCGGCCGGGCTGCGTTCCCGGATGCTGCTCCAGGTGCACGACGAGATCGTGCTGGAGATCGCGCCGGGGGAGCGGGAGCGGGTCGAGGAACTGGTCCGCTCCGAGATGTCCACGGCGGTCTCCCTGCGGGCGCCGCTGGACGTGTCGGTGGGCGTCGGCCTGGACTGGGAGTCGGCGGCGCACTGAGCCGCGCGGGAACCGGCCGGTCGCGCCGGGACCCGGCGCGGGTGCGTGCGGGCCCCGGCGGCGCGCGATGCGTCGGCTCGCGGCCCCGCCGTCCCGGAGCCCTCGGGCTTCGGGCGGCCGCGTCGCGGACGGCGGGTGGTGCCGCCCTCCCCGGCTGCCGTCCGCCTGCCGGCTCCTGTGAAGGACATGGGGGAACAGCGGGGCGAACATCGGGAAAACCGGCTTCCGAAGCGGGTCATAAGCGCCAGAAGTCCCTCAGGGCCGCTGACTTGGGGCAGGCTCTGCCGTAAGGTCTCGGTGACTGCGTCCGATGGGGAGAGGACGGGACTGACCTATGGCGCGAATCCGGGGCCGGCACGCCGCACAGCGGGCGGCCACCACAGCGGCGGGACACCGGCGCCGCGGCGGGCTGCGCAGTGCCAGATACCGCAGGGGGCTGGGCGGCACGGCCGTCGCGGCCGTCGTCATGGCGGCGCTGACCGCCTCGCAGGCGCCCGGGGTGGAACTCGCCGGCGACGGCGGCGCCGACCGGCCGGGCTCTGCGGGCGACCGCACGCCGGGCGACGACGACTACGCCACGGAACTGCCGCCGCTGGAGTCGCCGCATCCGCCCGGTACGTCCGAACCCGGCGGCTCCGAAGACACCTCCGGCATCCCCGCCTCGGTGCTGGCCGCCTACAAGAAGGCCGCCCGGTCGCTCGCTTCCCGTACTCCGGGCTGCGGGCTGCGCTGGGAGCTGCTGGCGGGGATCGGCAAGGTCGAGTCCGGCCACGCCCGCGGGGGCGCCGTCGACAAGGACGGCACGACGCTGCGCCCGATCCTGGGTCCGGTGCTCAACGGCAAGGGCTTCGCCCACATCAAGGACACCGACGGCGGCCGCTGGGACAGCGACACCGGCTACGACCGCGCGGTCGGCCCGCTGCAGTTCATCCCCTCCACCTGGGACCGCTGGGGCGCGGACGGCAACGGCGACGGCCGCAAGGATCCCAACAACATCCATGACGCCGCGCTCGCCGCGGGCGCCTATCTGTGCGCGGACGGGCGCGATCTGTCCTCCGGCGCAGGGCTGGACCGGGCCGTTCTCAGCTACAACAACTCCAGCGACTACCTGCGGACCGTCCTGGCCTGGTTCGAGTACTACCGCAAGGGCACCCACGCGGTGCCGGACCGCGACCTTGCCGTGCTGCCCACCACGCCCGGAGTCGGCGAGTCCGGGGGCGGTTCGAGCCCGGGCGCGGGCCGCGGCGGCGCGGACCCCGCGGACGACAGGCCCGGCAAGCCGAACAAGTCGAACAAGCCCAGCAAGCCCGGCAAGCCCGGGAAGCCCGGGAACCCGGGTGAGCCCGGTGGCGGCGGCAAGCCCGGCGACGGGGACGACGGCGACGGCAACCCCAGCCCCGACCCGACCGGCCCGCACGCCATCGAGCGGGTCGGCGCCGGGAAGTTCACCGCGGTCGCCGGTGAGGACTTCGCCGGGCACCCCGTCGTCAGGGTGGAGACCGCCAAGGGCAAGGGCGTCAAGGGCGTCGAGGTCCGGTTCGAGGTCCGCGGCGAGACCGAAGCCGCCTTCGAGGGCGGTGCCAGGAGTGCGACGGTCACCACCGACGCGCAGGGCGACGCGACAGCGCCCGTGCTCGGCGCGGGCGGCCGGACCGGCTCCTTCACCGTGCGCGCGACGGTTCCCGGCAAGAAGCTGGGCAGTGTCGACTTCGCGGCCTCGGTCACGGCTCCGCGGGCCGACACCCTGGCGCGGACGAGCGACGTCGCGCTGGAGGCCGCCAAGGGCGGGAAGTTCGCCCAGGCCGTGGAGGTCAAGGCCACCCGCAAGGGCAAGGCCGTCGCGAACACCACGTTGACGGCCGCGTTCGGCGACGACGCCGAGGACGCCGGCCCGTACTTCGGCAAGGACGAGCAGGGCACCCCGATCCGCCGTCTCGCGGACCTGAAGACCGGCGCCGGCGGTGTCGTCGCGCTGCCCGAGCTGTTCGCCGGCGACCGGCCCGGCACCTACACGCTGACACTGACGGCCGAGGGCGGCGCCACCGTGCAGGTGAAGGTCGTCGTCAAGGGCTGAGCGCGACGGCCTCCCGCCGCCCCCGGTGCCGAGCACCGGGGGCGGTTCGGTGTGCGGAGCCGCCCGCTCTCCGGGCCGGAGCCGGGCCGGAGCCGGGGCGCACGGCCGGTTCCCATCGCGCGTGGACGCTGCTACGGTGCGACCGCGATAAGTGACGGGCCTTCAGTTCGCGTCAGTCCGCCCGGGTCCGGCCAACCGCAGGGGGTGAAGCAGCACATGCGCGCTCTCCTCGCCGCCGCGGCCGGACTGGCCGCGGCGTTCGCACTCGTCCTCGCGGTCACCGCCATCGGCGCTCCCCAGGGCGAGACGTCGAAGAAGCCGCTGCACACCACCGTTCCCGCGCACCCCTAGCAGCATCGGCAGGAGGCAGCATGCGCAGGAGAGCGAGCCTGGTCCTGCTGGCCCTCGCGGTGTTCTTCGCCGCGCTCTCGCCCCTGATCCGCTGGTACGCCTTCCCGCGGCTGGCCAGGATCCCGCCCGACCAGTACCAGGACATGGTGCTGGAGGCGAAGAACGCCACCCTTCTCGACTACACCACCATGAAGCCGAAGAAGGTTCCCCGGGTCAGCATCGTGCAGACACTCAAAGGGGACGTGGCGGCCGCCGAGCAGGTCCGCGAGCGCACCGGACGAGACGTCGTCGTCTGGGACACCCTCAGCTACGTGGCCGACGACAAGGGGAGGATGGTCTCGCGCATCCCCGAGCGGTACGTCTTCGACGCCCACACCCAGGAACCGGTGCACGCGGGCGGCGAGCACGTCGACGGCGACCCGGTGCGCCGCCGCGGCATCGAGTACAAGTGGCCGTTCGGCACCGAGAAGCGCGACTACGAGTACTTCGACTTCCAGACCCGCACCTCGGCACCCATCCACTACAAGGGCACCCGCACCGTCCACGGCCTGGAGACCTACTACTTCGAGCAGACCATCCCCTGGACCAAGGTGAAGATCCCCAAGAAGCTGCCCCTGGGCGCCACCCCCGGAACGGTCGAACAGCTCGGCCTGGAGCGCTGGTACACCACCAAGCGGATGTTCTGGGTCGAACCGGTCACCGGCGCCCCGGTGGACGGCCAGGAGATCCACGAGGAGGAGATGCGCTGGGCGGACAAGCCCGGCAAGAAGCCGCTCACCGCCTTCGCCGGGCATGTGCGCATGCGCCCCGACTACCAGGAGGCGACGGTGGACCTGGTCTCCTCCCAGCGGCGGCTCGTGCTCACCCTGACCACCTACCTGCCCCAGGGCTCCCTGGCCCTGGGCGGCCTCCTGCTGGCCGGCTCCCTCACGCTGGAGGCGCGCACCCGCGGCCGCTCGGCCACCGCCCGCCCGACCAGCTCACCCCGCCCGCCCGCGTGACTTCGTACGGCCGGTGGGTTCGGCCGCGGCGGGATCATCCGGCCAGGGGTGCTTGGGATAGCGGCCGCGCAACTCGGCCCGCACACCCCGGTAGCCCTCCGCCCAGAAGGACGCGAGATCGGCGGTGACGGCCGCGGGACGCCCGGCGGGGGAGAGCAGGTGGAGCAGCAGCGGCACCCGCCCGTCCGCCACCCGCGGTGTCTCCAGCGCCCCGAACATCTCCTGGAGCTTCACGGCCAGCACCGGCTGCTCCGGCGTGTAGTCGACCCGGATCCGCGACCCCGACGGCACCTCGACGCGCTCCGGCGCCAGCTCCTCCAGCCGCGCCGCCGCACCGGAGGCCCACGGCAGCATCCCCGACAGCACCTCACCCGCCTCGACCCGGGCGAGGCCGGCGCGCGAGCGCACCTGCCCCAGCCACCCCTCCACCTGTGCCAGCAGCGCCTCCTCGGAGACGTCCGGCCAGGGCGCGCCCAGCGTCCGGTGCAGGAAAGCGAGCCTGCGGCGGAGCGCCACAGCCCTCGGCGACCAGCGCAGCAGATCCGTTCCGTGCTGCCGCAGCCCCTGCAGCGCGGCCTCCCGCAGCGCCTCGTCCGGCGGGTGGGGCAGCGGGCGCACCGACAGCCGCACCGCTCCCAGGGACTCCACCTGACGGGCCACCACGTCACCGGGCGCGTCCTGCGGACCCTGCTCGGGGTCCCAGCGCACCTCCTCGCGCACCCTGTACAACGCGTCCGCCGCGGCCCGCGCCGTCGCCTCGTCGATCGCGGCCGCCATCCGCACCCGGGCCGAGGCGGCGCCCACCGGCCGGTCCGCGACGGCGACGGCCAGCCACCGGGCCCCGCGCAGTGCGCTGTCCGCGGCGAGCTCGGCGCGGGTGCCGCCGGTCATCAGATACGCGCTGCGGCTCTGCGCCCGTGCCACCCGCTCCGGCTGCGCGAGTGCCACGACCGTGCCCACGGCCTGCTCGTGGGTGAGCCCCTCCGGCGGTGCCGTACGCGCGCCCAGCAGCGACCGCAGCCGCCGCACCTCGGCCGCCCACCGCGTTCCGTACGGGTCCTCGCGCGGCGCCGCGCGGGCCCGCCGGACGGCCTCGGCCGCATCGTCCCCGTACGCCCACGGGGGCTCCTCGCCCAGCAGCGCCACCGTCTCGCAGGCCGCCTCGCTGCCCACGGCCACGGCACCGTCCAGCAGCGCGCGGGCCAGCCGCGGGTGCACACCCAGACCGGCCATCCGCTGCCCCCGCCGGGTCACCCGGTCCCGCTCGTCCAGCGCGCCGACCGCCCGCAGCGTCCGCCGCGCCGCCGCCATGGCGCCCTCCGGCGGCGCGTCCAGCAGGGCGACCCGCGCCGCCCGCGGATCGCCCCAGCAGGCGGCCTGCAGGGCGAACGCCGTCAGATCGGCCACCGCGATCCCGGGGGACGGAGCGCGTGGCCGGCCCGCCTCCTCGGCCTCCGCCCAGCACGCGTAGGCCACGCCCGGCGCCTCACGGCCGGCCCGGCCGCGGCGCTGCTCGGCCGCCGCGCGGGAGACCCGCACCGTGGTCAGGGAGCCGAGCCCCCGCGCGTGGTCCGTGCGGGGCTCCCGGGCCAGCCCCGCGTCCACCACCACCCGCACCCCCGGCACCGTCAGACTCGACTCGGCCACCGCCGTGGAGAGGATCACCCGGCGCTCCCCGCGGGTACCGCCGCCCAGCACCTCGTCCTGCAGCCGCGCCGGTGCCCGGCCGTGCAGCGGGAGCACCCGCGCCGCCAGACCCGACAGCAGGTCCGCCACCCGGGCGATCTCGCCGACACCGGGCAGGAAGCAGAGCACGTCGCCCTCCGGCTCGGCCGCCAACGCCTGCCGGACGGTCGCCGCCACATGGCGCAGCAGTCCCGGATCGACGCGCATGCCGTGCGGCGGGCGCAGTCCGGCAGGCGGCGGCGCGTACCGCACCTCCACCGGATGGCTCGTGCCCCGGCCGTGCACGACCCGCGCGGACAGCAGCCGCGCCCACGCCGCGCTGTCCTGGGTGGCGGACGCGGCGATCAGATGCAGGTCGGGGCGGAGCGTCTCGCGCACGTCCAGCAGGAAGGCCAGCGCCGTGTCGGCGTCCAGATGGCGCTCGTGGCACTCGTCCATCAGAACGGTGTCCACACCGGGCAGCTCCTGGTCGCGCTGCAGGCGCTGGAGCAGCACGCCCGTGGTCACCACCTCCACCCGGGTGCCGGGCCCGGCCCGGCGCTCGCCCCGCACCGTGAAGCCCACGCTTCCGCCGGGCTGCTCGCCCAGCAGCCAGGCCATCCGGCGCGCCGCCGACCGCGCCGCCATCCGGCGCGGCTCGGCCACCAGGACGGTGCGCGCTGGTGCGCCGTCCGGCAGGAGCCCGGCCAGGGCGAGCGGCAGCAGCGTCGTCTTGCCGGTGCCGGGCGGAGCGTGCACGACGGCTGCTCCGCACTCGGCGAGCGCGTCGCGCACCCGGGGGACCGCCTCGGCTATGGGGAGCTGCTGCAACTGGTCGTCATGGCGCACCAGCCGATTGTGCCCGGCCGGCGCCCCCGGCGTGCCGCCCGGGGCGCGGGGGCGGAAGGGGCGGAGGGGGCGGCTGCGGACACGGGCAGCCGGGTGTCACGGGTTGCGGGCCGCCGTGCACGGGGCGCCGCGTATCCGGGCGCAGTGCGGATACGCGAGGCGCGGCGGCCCGCACAGCCGCCGCGCCTCCGTGACGGTCAGGCGAGCGTGCACACGAAGACGGCGGTGCCCGGCACCAGCCGCCCGCGCAGCGGCGACCAGCCTCCCCACACCTGCTGGTTCCACTCCGGCCACTCCGGCTCGACCAGATCCTCCAGTCGGAACCCGGCGCCGACCAGCTCCCGCACCCGGTCCCCCAGGGTGCGGTGGTGCTCCGCGTACACCGTCCGCCCCGCGCCGTCCTCCTCCACGTAGGGCGTGCGGTCGAAGTAGGAGGCGAGGACGGTCAGCCCCTCGGGTCCCGGTTCGTCGGCCAGGGACCAGCGCAGCGGGTGGGTCAGGGAGAAGACCCAGCGGCCCCCGGGGCGCAGCACCCGCGCCACCTCGGCGAACACCCGCTCGGGGTCGGCCACGAACGGGATCGCGCCGAAGGCCGAGCAGGCCGCATCGAAGGACTCGTCCGCGAAGGGCAGCGCCCTGGCGTCCGCCTCGACCAGTGGGAACTCCGGCCGGCCCGGATCCCCGCCGCCGATCCGCAGGGCGTGCTGGAGCTGCCGGTGGGAGAGATCGAGGGCCACGGGCCGCGCGCCTTGCGCGGCCAGCCAGCGGGAGCACTGCGCAGCGCCCGCACCCACCTCCAGCACGTCCAGGCCGCGGAGCTGCTCCGCCGGGCCGAGCAGCTCCGCCTCCGCCTCGTCCAGGCCCTCGGGGCCCCAGACGAAGCGCGCGTCGCCGAGGAAGTCGCCGTGGTCGTTCTGGTACTCGTCCGCGTTCCGGTCCCACCAGCCGCGGTTGGCCCGGCTGGTCTCCCGGTCCCCGGCCGGGCGCCGCACGGCCTCCGCGTCGTCGGCGTCCCCGGTGTGCCCGGTGTGCCCGGCGTCCCCGGTGTGCCCGGCGACGTCCCCCGGGCCGGGCGTGGCGCCGGACCGGGCCGCGCGATCACCGTGGGTCAGGGGATGGACACCCTCGCCGACCTCGTGCTTTTGTTCCATTGCGGCGCTCCCCGTACTCTCGGTCTCTCGGTCTCCCCGCGGCGCGCCGCGGGGTGGCTCCCGGGGGCTCGGGCCGGGCGGACCGACTCCGGCGGACCGGCTTCCAGCCGCGGCCATCCGGCCGTGCGGAGCGGCGAGTTCTGCCGGGTATGGGGGGTTGCATCCCAGGTGTGCTCTTTCGCGCATTGACCATGCCCAGCAGCCCCCGTATGCTACAAGTTGCGCTGCGGGCCTGCGTGCCTCGGACCGAGCAGGCCGCGCTCGCATCGACTGTATGTCCCCTCGGGTTCCGGGTTTTCCAGGCTGTCCGGCTGACTTGCATGTGTGGTGCGTTCGAAGGGTCCTCGGCGTAGCAGTACCTACGACTTCATGTCCGTACCGGAGACCCTTTTCCACATGACGAGCAGCACCGAGACTTCCGCCACCACTCCGCAGGTTGCGGTCAACGACATCGGTTCCGAGGAAGCCTTCCTCGCCGCGATCGACGAGACGATCAAGTACTTCAACGACGGCGACATCGTCGACGGCGTCATCGTGAAGGTCGACCGGGACGAGGTCCTGCTCGACATCGGTTACAAGACCGAAGGTGTCATCCCTTCCCGAGAGCTGTCGATCAAGCACGACGTCGACCCGAACGAGGTCGTCGCCGTCGGTGACGAGATCGAGGCCCTCGTCCTCCAGAAGGAGGACAAGGAGGGACGCCTGATCCTCTCGAAGAAGCGCGCCCAGTACGAGCGTGCCTGGGGCACCATCGAGAAGATCAAGGAAGAGGACGGCATCGTCACCGGTACCGTCATCGAGGTCGTCAAGGGTGGTCTCATCCTCGACATCGGCCTCCGCGGCTTCCTCCCCGCCTCCCTGGTCGAGATGCGCCGGGTGCGCGACCTCCAGCCGTACGTCGGCAAGGAGCTCGAAGCCAAGATCATCGAGCTGGACAAGAACCGCAACAACGTGGTTCTCTCCCGCCGCGCCTGGCTGGAGCAGACCCAGAGCGAGGTCCGCCAGACCTTCCTCACCACCCTCCAGAAGGGCCAGGTGCGCTCCGGCGTCGTCTCCTCCATCGTCAACTTCGGTGCCTTCGTGGACCTGGGCGGCGTCGACGGCCTGGTGCACGTCTCGGAGCTGTCCTGGAAGCACATCGACCACCCCTCCGAGGTCGTCGAGGTCGGCCAGGAGGTCACCGTCGAGGTGCTGGACGTCGACATGGACCGCGAGCGCGTGTCCCTGTCGCTCAAGGCCACCCAGGAAGACCCCTGGCAGCAGTTCGCCCGCACCCACCAGATCGGCCAGGTCGTCCCCGGCAAGGTCACCAAGCTGGTGCCGTTCGGTGCGTTCGTCCGCGTCGACGAGGGCATCGAGGGCCTGGTCCACATCTCCGAGCTGGCCGAGCGCCACGTGGAGATCCCGGAGCAGGTCGTCCAGGTCAACGACGAGATCTTCGTCAAGGTCATCGACATCGACCTGGAGCGCCGCCGCATCAGCCTCTCGCTGAAGCAGGCCAACGAGTCCTTCGGTGCGGACCCGACCGCGGTCGAGTTCGACCCGACGCTCTACGGCATGGCCGCGTCCTACGACGACCAGGGCAACTACATCTACCCCGAGGGCTTCGACCCGGAGGCCAACGACTGGCTGCCGGGTTACGAGAAGCAGCGCGAGGAGTGGGAGGGCCAGTACGCCCAGGCCCAGAGCCGCTTCGAGCAGCACCAGGCGCAGGTCATCAAGTCCCGCGAGGCCGACGAGCAGGCCGCGGCCGAGGGTGCGACCGGCGGCGGCGCCGGTGCCTCGCAGGGCGGCGGTGCCGGCGGCGGCCAGGGCGGCGGCTCCTACTCGTCCGAGGGTTCGGAGGAGGACTCGGGCGCGCTGGCTTCCGACGAGGCGCTTGCCGCGCTCCGCGAGAAGCTGGCCGGCGGCCAGAGCTGATCGCTCGCCGCGAGGCGAAGCGCACACGAGCGGAACCGAGGCCCGCACCCTTCCGGGGGTGCGGGCCTCGGCCCGTTCCTGCCCGCTGCCGGATATCCGCGGGTTGCGGGAGGCACTCGGCGGCGCGCGGCTGCCCGGCGGCGCCCTCGAATAGCCGAAGGGGAACGGCCGATCGTCCGAAAGGGGAATGCGGGCGCGGGGGTGGGGCGTTGGAAGGGGTATGGCACAGAAGCGGGAAGCGATGTACTCCTGGGACCAGGCGGGACTCGACGCGGTCGACGCGATCGTCGCCGAGCCGGACAGCGCCGGGCTGGTGATGCTGTACCACCTTGAGGGCTTCATGGACGCAGGCGACACCGGTGAGCAGATCGTGGAGCGGCTGTTGGAGAGCCAGCCCGCCCGCACCGTCGCCCGTTTCGACGTCGATCGCCTGCTCGACTACCGGGCGCGCCGGCCGATGATGACCTTCCGCCGCGACCACTGGGTGTCCTACGAGACGCCCCGGCTGGAGCTGCGGCTGCTGCGGGACGCCACGGACGCGCCGTTCCTGCTGCTGTCCGGCCCGGAGCCGGACAGCGAGTGGGAGGGCTTCACCGCGGCACTCGGCGAGATCGTGGAGCGGCTGCGGGTCCGGCTGTCGGTGACCTTCCACGGCATCCCGATGGGCGTCCCGCACACCCGTCCGGTCGGGCTCACCCCGCACGGGAACCGCACCGACCTGGTGCCCGGCCAGCGGTCCGCCTTCGACGAGGCCCAGGTCCCGGGCAGCGCGGCGGCGCTGACGGAGTTCAGGCTGGCGGAGAGCGGACACGACGTGCTCGGTGTAGCTGCCCACGTTCCGCACTACATCGCCCGCTCGACCTATCCCGATGCCGCGCTCGTCGTGGCCGAGGCGATCACCTCGGCGACGGGCCTGGTCCTCCCGGAGGTGGCGCACGCGCTGCGGACGGAGGCGCTGCGCACCCAGAACGAGATCGAACGGCAGCTGGCCGAGGGGGACGAGGAACTCGTCTCGGTCGTCCGCGGCCTGGAGCAGCAGTACGACGCGGTGGCGGGTGCCGAGACCCGCGGCAATCTGGTGGCCGAGTCCGCCGAGCTGCCCTCCGCCGAGGAGCTGGGGGCGGTCTTCGAACAGTTTCTCGCCGATCGTGAAGGCCAGCAGGGCCCGGGTTCCGAGGGCGGACGCCAGGAGTGAGCCGGGCCGGTCCCGCGCGGGTCGCCCTGTTCCGTTCCGGGGCCGGACGGCCCCGGCGGACGGGCTGCCGCCCGGGTGCGGTCACCGGATAGCGTGGAGCGCATGGTGAAGGTGGGTCTGACGGGCGGGATCGGCTCGGGCAAGAGCGAAGTCGCACGGCTGTTCGCCGAGTGTGGAGCGGTGGTCGTGGACGCGGACCGCATCGCGCGGGAGGTCGTGGAGCCGGGCACCCCGGGCCTGGCGGCGATCGTCGACGAGTTCGGTGCGGAGGTCCTGACCCCGGAAGGACGCCTGGACCGACCGCGGCTGGCCGCCCTCGTCTTCGCCGACCCGGAGCGGCGGGCGGCGCTCAACGCGATCGTGCACCCCCTGGTGGGCGAGCGCTCCGCCGAACTGGAGCGTGCGGCGCGGCAGGCCGACCCGGACGCGGTCGTCGTCCACGACGTGCCGCTGCTGGTGGAGAACGGACTCGCGCAGCTCTACGACACGGTCGTCGTCGTGGACGCCGCCGCCGAGACCCGGCTCGACCGCCTGGTGCGGCTGCGCGGCACGGACGAGGACGAGGCGCGCGCCCGGATGGCCGCGCAGGCGGGTCGTGAGGAGCGGCTGGCGGTCGCCGACCTCGTGATCGACAACAACGGGCCGCTGGCGGAGCTGGCGCCCCGGGTCCGCGAGATCTGGAGCGAGCTGCACGGCTGACCCGCTGCCCGCTGCCCGCTGCCCGCTGCCCGCTGCCCGCTGCCCGCTGTCCCCGTCCGCTGCAGCTGTCCCCGTCCGCTGCCGACCACCGGCCCTCGGCTGCCGGCCCTCGGCTGCCGGCCTCGGCTGCCGACCGTCGCGCCGGAACCGCCGCGACCGGTGGCAGCGCGGCGGGCGCGACCCCGGGAAGGGGTCCACCGGCGGCGGTCCGTTCCTGCCGCCCGGCCGAGGGGCATATGCTCCCCAGCCTTCGGCCGAAGGTCCGCTGCGGGAATGGCCGCGCGCGGTCCGGCGTTGTGCGGAGGCGTCAGCCGACGGAAGGCAGTTCTGTGACGAGCCCCGAGACGAACCTCATCCAGTTCCGCGCGGCGGAGCAGCTGCTGGCGGCGCGCGACCCGCGCGGCGCGGTCGACCTGCTGGACAACGTGATCGACGAACACCCCGAGCACCGGGGCGCCCGGCTGCTGCGCGCCCGCGCGTACTTCCTGGAGGCCCGGCTGCGGTCGGCCGAGCAGGAGTTCCAGTGGGTGCTGGAGCGTGAGCCGGACAACGCCTTCGCGCACTTCGCCCTGGCCCGTACGCTCCAGCGGGCCTCCCGGGACGAGGAGGCCCGCGCCCACTTCAAGCTCGCCGCCGCACTCGACCCCCGGCCCGACTTCGTGGAGGCCGCCGGTTTCGAGAGCTTCGAGCCCCCCGGCCCCGGGACGACGGACCTGGGCAACTGACCCGCGGAGCGCGACCGGGGCCCGGACGGGTCAGTGCGGCTGCGGCACCGTCTCGGCGGCGGCCGCGGCCGCCAGCAGGTCGGCCTCCCGGCCGTGCGCGGCCACGAGTTGCAGCCCGACCGGTTCACCGGCCCCGGTCCGCCCGGCTGGCAGGCTGATCGCCGGGTGCCCGGTGATGTTGAAGGCCCAGGTGAGTGCGACACTCATCTCCCCGCCCGGTCCGTGGTGACCGTGCGGCGGGTTGGGAGTGGTCGGAGTGGCGAGCAGATCCACCGCGGCGAAGACCCGGTCCAGCTCGGCCATCAGCTCCGCGGCCGTGCGGTCGGCCGACGCGGAGCGTGCGCCAGCAGTCGGCGGCATCCGGCAGCCGGACGGCTGCGGGTCGCGGGGCGACGGCGCCGGTCCGGGCCAGCCCGTCCAGGAAGGCACGCGCCGTCGCGGCGACCGGTTGCCGTGTGTCGGCGCAGCCCAGGGTGGCCGACCACGCCGTGCGCAGCGGGCGCTGCGGGGGCCCGGGGACGGATGTGGAGGCGCCGGTGAGGGCGGCGAAGCAGGCGGCGGTGTCGGCCGCGGTGCGGGCCAGTGGTCCGGGCACGCTCCGCCGGGGGCGTCCCGCCGGGCTGCCGGGCAGGGGCAGCAGCCCGCCCGTCGGCTTCAGGCCGAGCACCGCGCACCACGCGGCCGGGATCCGTACGGAGCCGGCCCCGTCGCTCCCGGTGGCGAGGGGGACCATCCCGGCCGCGACGGCCGCGGCCGAACCGGCCGAGGACCCGCCCGGGCTCAGGTCGGCCCGCAGCGGGTTGAGGGTGCGGCCCCGGTCGGTGGTTCCCCACGTCTGCCACGGGGTTCCCGGGCCGGGGGTCGCCGTGGCACCGACCGGCACACAACCGGCCGCGACCAGCCGGGCCACGGACGGTGCCGAGAGCCGCTGTGTGGCCTTGACCCCCAACGGCACTCCGGCCAGCGGCAGCCGCTCGCCGTCCCCGACGGCGCGGTCGACGGCCGCCGCGTACTCCAGCGCATGTGCGGGCCACACCGAGGCGAACGCTCTGACGGACGGGTCGGCTTCCGCGATGCGGGCCAGCGCTTCCCGCGCCACCTCGCGCGCCGTGACGCGGCCCGCGGTCACCTCGGCGGCGATCCCGACCGCCGACATCGGGGCGCGGGCGGCGGGGCCCGGCGGCCGCGCCGGTGCGCCGGCCGCTGTACGTGTGTTCTCCCCCGTCACGGGGCAACGGTACAACCGGGCGCGGCCCGGCGGTCCGGTCCCCGCGGCCGAACGCCGTGGTGCGTGGACGTTGCCACCGCGCCCAGCCTCGCCACCACCGCCGCCGCTTCCGCCCGCTGCTGGGCAGTCCGCCTGGGAAACCCCTGCTCCCGCTCGTGCGCAGGGTGGCCGCCGGGCCGCCGGGCCGCCGGGCCGCCGGGCCGCCGGGCCGCCGGGCCGCCGGGCCGCCGGGCCGCCGGGCCGCCGGGCCGCAGGGCCGCCGGCGACCCCGGCGAGGGGCGGCCGGCGGCCGTCGGCCCTGCCGACGGCGAGCAGGCCGGTGCACCCACCGACTGGCTGGACGAGCAGGCGCGGGGTGACGAGGGATTCGCGGCCCTGCTGCGCGGCTGGGCCGAGCGGCACGCCCCCGCGCTGCGGGCCGAACGCTCCGAGGTGCGCGGCACGGTCGCGGGCTCGGCGCGGGTGCAGGGGCCGGTGATCCAGGCCCGGGACATCCACGGCGGCGTCGGCCCGGGCTGAGCCCCGCCCCGCTCCACCGCGTGTCGGGAACCGTTCGAGCAGGGCATCCCTTGATCGTCGGAGGGCTTGTCAGTGGCCGCTCCTAGACTCGTTCCACGAGTGCGGGCCAGGTGTGCGGCCCGTCGGCCTGCTGTCGGCCGGTGCGGTGTGGAACGAAGGCGGAAGCGAGGCGCGGATGGGGCCGGGGAGCGGTGCGGGCCTCCTGAGGTGTGCTGCGGTGTTCCTGCCGGGCGAGGTGCCCCGGCAGGGGCGCGTGGCGTTCTGGCGGGACGACGGGGGCCAGTTGCCCGAGCAGGGGGAGCCGGGAGAGCTCGCGGTGGTGCGGCCGCACGGGAAGGGCGTGCGCCGGTGCGCGGTGTCGGCCCGTCGGCTGTCGGTGCGCGAGGCCCTGCCCGTGCTGATGCGGGCGCGTACGGAGAACGGCGCGCACCCCGCGGCCGCCTGCTGGGGTGCGGCGGCGCTGCACGGACTGCGGCTGGTGGCCCGCGGAGGCCTGGTGCCGGGCCTGGGCGAAGGGGACGCGGACGTGTGGCGGGCGGGCCCGCTCGACCCGGAGGACGTCGCGCAGCTGCGGGCGGTGGCCGCCGCGATGCCCCCGGAGGCGTACGCAGTACCGGTCCCGCGGAATGCGGCGGACCCCGGAAGCCGGGCGGCGGGCGAGCCGCTGCGGGTCCCGGACCCCGAGGCACTCGTGCGGGACTTCCTGGACGCGGTCGCCGACGTGCTGCCCCGCACGCCCGCCGGGTCCGCGGTGGCGGGGCCGGCGTTCGCGGACCCGGGGCGGCAGCGGCTCACCGAGCAGTATCCGCGGCTGCGGGAGTGGGCGGGCGAGGTTGCCGCGGGCACCGAGGCGGGTATCCGCGTCTCCCTGCGGCTCGACCTGTCGGCGGACCGCATCTTCGACGGCGGTCCCGAGCCGGAGGATCCCGAGAGCCACCGGCCGGTCGCCGGCCGGGAGGGCACCGACGGGCCGCTCGCCCCGGAGCGGACCGACCCCGACCGGAGCGGCCGGGAACGGACCGACCCGGACCGGAGCGCCCCGGAGCAGCCCGGCCCGCAGCGGACCGGCAGCGCGGCGGAGCCGTATGTCGCGGCGGCCGTCGTCCAGGCGACGAGTGCTGTGGATCCGACCCTGGTCGCGGACGTGGCCGCGCTGTGGCAGGGCGAGGCGGAGCACCTCGGGCCACGGGCCCGGGTGGACACGGTGCTGGCGGTGCGGCGGGCCGCGCGCGTCTGGCCGCCGCTGGGGCGGTTGCTGGAGCGGCCCGCCCCCGACGTGCTGCCGCTGACCGAGACGGAGCTGGACGACCTGCTGGGCCGGGCCGCCCGCGAACTGGCCGCGGCGGAGGTGGCCGTGCACTGGCCGCGTGCCCTGGCCCAGGAGCTGTTGAGCGCCACGGCGGTGGTACGCCCGGGCCCGCAGCCGCCGGGGTCGGCGGCCGACGGGTTCGGCTTCTTCAAGGAGCAGCAGCTTCTGGAGTTCCGCTGGCAACTGGCGCTGGACGGCGATCCGCTCACCGAGGCGGAGATGGACGAACTGGCGGAGGCGCACCGCCCGCTGGTGCGGCTGCGCGACCAGTGGGTGCAGGTCGATCCGGAGCTGGTGCGCAAGGCGCGCAAGCGGCACCTGGGTCTCCTCTCGCCCGGTGACGCACTGGCCGCGGCCCTCTCCGGGGAGGCCGAGGTGGACGGGGAACGCGTGGAGGCGGTGCCGGTGGGTGCCCTCGCGGCGCTCCGGGACACTCTCCGTACCGCCACCGACCCGGACCGGGCCGCGGTGGCCGCCCCCGCCCGGCTGCACGCCCGGCTGCGGGGCTACCAGCGTCAGGGGCTCGGCTGGCTGGAGTCGATGACGTCGCTCGGACTGGGTGGCTGCCTCGCCGACGACATGGGGCTGGGCAAGACCGTCACCCTCATCGCGCTTCATCTGCGCCGCGCCGAGCGCGGCGCGACGGCGCCGACGCTGGTGGTCTGCCCCGCCTCGCTGCTGGGCAACTGGCAGCGGGAGCTCGCCCGGTTCGCGCCCGATGTGCCGGTGCGCCGCTACCACGGTCCCGGACGCAGCCTGGAGGGGCTGGAGCGCGGCGGCCCCGGAGCAGCCGGGGGAGCGGAATCGGACGCGGGGTTCGTCCTGACGACGTACGGCACCCTGCGCGGCAGCGCGGAACAGCTCGCCGGACAGGCGTGGGGGCTGGTCGTCGCGGACGAGGCCCAGCACGTCAAGAACGCGGGCTCCGCGACGGCGCGTGCGCTGCGCACCCTTCCGGCCGCCGCCCGGATCGCCCTCACCGGCACACCGGTGGAGAACAACCTCTCCGAGCTGTGGGCCCTGCTCGACTGGACCACGCCCGGGTTGCTCGGCCCGCTCAAGGCCTTCCGCGCCCGGCACGCCAGAGCCGTGGAGGGCGGTGAGGACCCGGAGGCGACGCAGCGGCTGGCCCGGCTGGTGCGGCCCTTCCTGCTGCGCCGCAGGAAGTCCGACCCGGGCATCGTCCCCGAGCTGCCGCCCAAGACGGAAACGGACCACACGGTCGAGCTCAGCCGGGAGCAGGCGTCCCTGTACGAGGCGGTGGTGCGCGAGACCCTGGCGCGGATCGCGGAGGCGACGGGCATGGAGCGGCGCGGCCTGGTGATGAAGCTGCTGACCGCGCTCAAACAGATCTGCAACCATCCGGCGCAGTATCTGCGGGAGGGCGCCGCCGGACGCCTCCCGGGCCGCTCCGGCAAGCTCGGGCTGCTGGACGAACTGCTGGGCACCATCCTGGCCGAGGGCGGTTCGGTGCTGGTGTTCACGCAGTACGTGGAGATGGCCCGGCTGCTCCGGGCGCATCTCGCCGAACGCCGCATCCCGGCCCAGCTCCTGCACGGCGGGACTCCGGTGGGCCGCAGGGAGGAGCTGGTGGACGCCTTCCAGGCCGGTGCGGTCCCCGTCTTCCTGCTGTCGCTCAAGGCGGCGGGCACCGGTCTCAACCTCACCCGCGCGGGACATGTCGTCCACTTCGACCGCTGGTGGAACCCGGCGGTCGAGGAGCAGGCCACCGACCGGGCCTATCGCATCGGCCAGACGCAGCCCGTACAGGTGCACCGGCTGCTGGCCCGGGGCACCGTCGAGGACCGCATCGCCCGGCTGCTGACGGCCAAGCAGCAGTTGGCCGACGCCGTGCTCAGCGGGGGAGAGGCCGCGCTGACGGAGCTGACCGACGCCGAACTGGCGGATCTGGTGGCGCTGCGGAGGCAGCCGTGAGCGGCACCGCACCGGGATCAGAGGCCACCCCGGCGCATCCCGCCGGGAGTTGGGGCGCTGCCTGGCTGCGGGCGATGGAGGGCGCGGCGCGGGACACCGCCCGGTTGGCGCGCGGCCGGGCCTACGCGGACCCGGGCCGGGACGGGGCCCGGAGCGCGGCCGGTGCCGGTGCGGTGTCCGCACCGCGGGTGGGAACGGGACGTGTCCTGGCGTATGTGCACGGCAGCCGCGCCCGGCCCTACCGTGCCGAATGGCGGCTGCCCGTGCTGTCCGAGGAGGAGTGGACGGCCTTCCTGACGGCTGTCGCCGCCCGCCCGGTGCTGGCGGCGGCGCTGCTGGACGGTGAACTCCCCTACGACGTGGTGCCCGTGGCGCACTCGGCGGGGGTCCGGTTGCTGCCCGGCGCCGGGGATCTGTTGCCCGCGTGCAGTTGCCCGGACCACGGACATCCCTGCAAGCACGCGGCGGCGCTCGGCTACGGGACCGGACGGCTGCTGGACGCCGACCCCTGGGTGCTGCTGCTGATGCGGGGCCGCAGCGCGGCGGCGGTGCGCGCGGAGGTCACGCGCCTCGGTGCGGGCTGCCTCGACCCGTCCGCGGAGCGCCCCCGCACGCGCGGAGGCGGGGTGCCGGCGCGCCGGTCCGGCGGGGACGTCGGCGGCTCGCTGTTCGACGGGCGGCGGCCGCGCGCCACGCGGCTCGCCACCGAGGCGTTCGCCACTTCCGTGCGCCCCCCACTCCCGGAGCCGCAGCCGCTGCCGGCCGTCGCGAGCGAGCCGGGTGTCTATCCCGAACTGCCCGGCGCACCCGACGCCGACGCCCTCGCCTTCCTGGCGGCCGACGCGGCAGTGCGAGCCCGGTGCGCGCTTTCCGCCGTTCCCGTGGAGCACGACTGCGCGGAGCCCCGCACCGTGGGGGAGCACGACCCGTTGCCCGACCTGTCGCGCTGGCACGACACGGTGCGCCTCGCCGCCACGCACCCGCAGTTGACCGGTCGCCGCACCCTGTCCGTGCGCTTCGCCGGTCTGGCGCGGTCGGTCGGCCGGGACCCGGTGGAGCTGGCCCGGGCCGCGGCGGCCTGGCGGCAGGGCGGTCGCGCTGGGCTGGCCGTGCTGGAGGCGGCCTGGGACCCGCCGGCGGGCGACTTCGACCGTGGGCGCAGCGCCCTGGCGGGCCTGGGGATAGCGATGACCATCCACCGCAACCAGCTCACCCACACCACGCGCCCCGTCCAGCTCCGCTTCGGCGGCGACGGCCGCTGGTACCCGTACCGGGACGCTTCCGGCCGGGGGCCCGCGGACCGCGGCGGCTCCGACCGGGACAGCTGCGGGGACGCCGCCGACTGGTGGCCCGAAGGCCCCTCCGCGGCCGACCCGGTGCAAGCCCTCACCGGGCTCGGGCAGCGGTGACCGTCGCGGCTGCCGGAAAGCGCCGCGGGTCGCGGTTCCCGCCCGCGGAGCGCGCTCCGAGCCGCCGGTCCGCGGACCCGGGAGGGGCGCTGTCACCCGGAGCGAGTACTCTGCGCCGAACGCAGAACAGCGCCGTATCCGCGGCGAACGGAGCGAGGAGCGGTCCGATGGCCTTTCGCAAGGCGACGATGAAGAAGCAGGTGGCCGAGGCCATTGCCCAACAGGCGCCCGGAGACCGCCCGCTGGTGTCGGTCGGGGCCGTCGCGGGGCCCACACCGTGGCTCAGCGTCGGATTCCTCGGCCTGATCGGCCAGTTCCTCATCAAGTACTACTTCATCACGGTTACCGAACAGGCCCTGTTGGTGCAGCGGATGTCCCGGTTCTCGCAGCGCCCGAAGGAGATCGTGCACGCGATCCCGCGGGACCAGGCGCGCTCGCTCTTCGGCGAGATCCAGCTCAACCCCCTGTGGAGCTTCTACCACATGGCGCTGCCGGGCGAGGCGAAGCCGGTGCGCATCAACGTGCACCGCATCTGGCGCAACGAGTTGGAGGAGCTGCTCGCGGTGGTCGGCGGCGGGCAGGGCGCTCCGCAGGGGCACGCCCCGCAGCAGTACGCTCCTCCGGCCCAGCCGCAGCAGGGCTACGCGCCGCAGCAGGGCTACGCGCCCCAGCAGGGCTACGCGCCCCAGCAGGGCTACGCACCGCAGCAGGGTTACGCGCCGCAGCCCCAGCAGGGCTATGCGCCGCAGCAGCCCCCGCAGGCCCACCCCCAGCCCGGAGGCCAGCCGCAGCCCGGTCCCCACCACGGTCAGCCCCAGGCGCCCGGAGCCCCGGCGGCCCCGCCCCAGCAGCCCGGCCCCTACTACGGCAACCCGGGCCAGCAGCAGGGCGGTGCTCCCGCCGATCCCCGCGGCAACCCGTACGGCTGACTCCCGGTCGCCGTTCCGCCGCCGCAGAACCACGCCCTCCGTACGGCGCCGCGCTCCCTCCGCGCGGCGCCGTCGCGGTGTGCGTACCGGGCAGGTCCTCCGGCGCCGCGCACCATCCCCGCAGCTCCAGGCACCGAGCCGAGCCGCCGACGTGCCGACCCGCCGTCCGGCTGGAACCCTGGAACCACCCGGAGCGCCGGCAGCATCGGCGCCGGCCCGGCGCCGGGCGAGCCACCGGCGCCGCCGGGGGCCGGCGGGGCCGTCGGCGCGGAAGATGCCGGGACCCGCGGAGACACGGCGGGCCGTGCCGGGGAACAGGCGCCCGGGGCCCGGGAGTTGCCACGGAGGAGCTGCGCCGACGGGGCGCGCGCGACGAGAGGCGGAGCGGACATGACGGCCACAGCGCGAGGCGCCGAGGAGCAGGAAGCGCGGATGCGCCTGGCGGCGATGCCGGAGGACTGGACCCGGGCCCTGGCGGTCGTCGCCCATCCGGACGACATGGAGTACGGCGCCGCCGCGGCCGTGGCCGAGTGGACGGCGCAGGGCAAGGACGTCACCTATCTGCTCGCGACCCGGGGCGAGGCGGGTATCGAGACCATGGACCCGGCGGAGGCCGCCGGGGTCCGCGAGGCCGAACAGCGGGCCGGTTGCGCACACGTGGGCGTGACCGGGGTGGAGTTCCTCGACCACCGGGACGGAGTGCTGGCGGAGGGGCCGGCGCTGCGGAGCGACATCGCGGCGGCGATCCGCAGACACCGCCCCGAACTGGTCCTCACCCTCAACCACCACGACACCTGGGGCGGCGGCCCCGGCAGCCCGTGGAACACCCCCGACCACCGCGCGCTGGGCCGCTCGGTCCTCGACGCCGTGGGGGACGCCGGCAACCGGTGGATCTTCAGTGAACAGTTCGACGTGGAAGGCGTCCTGCCGTGGGACGGAGTGCGGTGGGTGGGTGTCTTCGCCTCACCGGCCGTCACGCACGCGGTGTCGGTGGGGGAGGAGGCGACCCGCAAGGGGGTCGCCTCGCTGCTGGAGCACCGTGCCTATATCGAGGCGCTCACCGACGAGGACCCCGAGACGTACGCGCGCTCGATCGTGCACGGGGGGCTGGATCTGCACGCCCGAAGGAACGGTGGGCGGCGCGCGGTGGCCTTCGAACTCCACGCGCGCTGACCCTCGGCGGACCCGGGCGGCGCCCCGGTCGCCCGGCCCTGCCCCGGCTCCTGCCACCCGGCCCCGCCCCCGCCGCGCGACGACGGATACGCCGTGCGGCCCCGCCCCCGCCGTGGTGTCCGCGCCGACGCCGCGGACGGCCTCCTCAGCGCCGTACTGCGACGGTCACCGTCAGCACCGTGACGGGGATCAGCAGCGCCGCTGCCAGCAGGTTGAGCCAGCCGTAGCCGGCCTGGGCGACCACCAGGCCGGAGAGCGCGCCGCCGACACCGGCGGCCGAGTTCATGATCAGGTCGGAGAAGCCCTGCACGGCGGCGCGGGCCCGCTGCGGTACGGAGTCGGTCAGCAGCGCGGACCCGGCGACCAGTCCCGCGGACCAGCCCAGCCCGAGCAGGAACAGCCCGACGGCGGACTGCGCGTGGTTCCCGTCCGCCGTCCCGGCCAGCGCGGTGGCGCACCCGAGCAGCGCCGCGCCCACCAGGATGACGCTGAACCTGCCGATCCGGTCCGCGAGCCAGCCCATCACGGGCGAGAAGGCGTACATACCGGCGATGTGGCCGCTGAGCACGAGCCCGATCAGCTCCACCCCGGCGCCGTGCCCGCCCAGGTCCACCGGGGTCATCACCATCACCGAGACCATGACGGTGTGCGAGCCGGCTATCGCGGCGAGCGCGACCCGGGCGGGCGCCGAGGCCGTCACCGCGGCCAGACCGGCCCGCAGCGACCGGCCACCGCCGTCCTCGTCCGGCTGCCGTCCGCCGTCCGCGTCGGGCCGGCCGCCGCCTTCGACCGACCGGCCGTCGGCCGCCGCCGTCCGGGCCAGTGCGCGGGCCGTCAGCAGCGGGTCGGGGCGCAGCAGCACCTGCAGCAGCCCTCCGGCGACCAGGAAGACCGCCGTGCCCCACAGGAAGGGGCCGGCCGTCTCCGGCACCCCGAGGCCGGCCACGCTCCTCCCGGCGGGCCCCGCGATGTTCGGGCCCAGGACCGCGCCGATCGTGGTCGCCCACACCACGGTGGAGATGGCCCGCGCCCGGTGCAGCGGCTCGGCCAGGTCGGCGGCTGCGAACCGCGCCTGGAGGTTGGCGGTGTTGCTCGCGCCGAAGGCGGCCATGCCCACCAGCAGCAGTGGGAAGTTCCGCAGCGCGGCTCCGGTCACCACGACGAGCCCCCCGACGGCGGCCACGGCGTAGGCGGACGTCAGTCCCGCGCGCCTCCCGCGCCGCGCCATCAGCGCCGCGCACGGCAGGGACAGCAGTGCCGTCCCGATCACCGAGGACGTGGATGCCAGCCCCGCCACGGCCTCGGAGCCACCGATGTCCTCGGCCAGTACGGCGGCCAGCGCCACCGCCGTGGAGACGCCCAGTCCGCCGAGGATCTGGCTGAGGACCAGGGCCAGCCGCACCCGCCGCCGGACGGCCCGCAGGTCGATCCCGCCGTCCGCCACCGGTTCCCCGGCGGGCTCCTCCGGGCCGCGCACGGCGAGCCCCCCGGGCCGCGTGCTGCGCCGTGGGACGCCGGGCGCGTCGGGTGGGCCGCCGGTCCGCTCCGGCGCCGTGCCCACCGGTCCGTCTCCTGGGGCTTCCGACGTGTCATCACCGTCGGCCGTGTCGCGAATGTCAGTCACGCCGTGCAGTCTGGCACCCGGCGCTGTCCGCCACCACGGACTTACGGCTGGTCCGCGGCTCAGAACAGCGGCTGCGGCAGCACGCCCTCCAGCGCGAGGAGCGCCCGCTTGGTCTCCAGCCCGCCCCCGAAGCCGCCGATCGCGCCGGAGCTCTCCAGCACCCGGTGGCAGGGCACGACCACCGGCAGCGGATTGGCGCCCATGGCGGCGCCGACCGCGCGGGCCGCACCGGGGTCGCCGGCGCGCACGGCGAGGTCCTGATAGCCGACCGTCGTCCCGTACGGCACACCGGTCGCCAGCTCGTGCAGCACCCGCGCGGGGAAGCCCTCCGTCAGCGACCAGTCCAGCGGCACGGTGAAGGGCGCGGGGGAGCCCGCGAAGTAGTCGTCCAGTGCGGCCGCGGCCGCACCGAGATGCTCGGCGGCGGGCGGCGGGGCCTGCGCCGCGGGCAGCGGTCCGGTGCCCAGCCGCGCGTGCAGCCGGGCGAGGGCCTGGTCGAGCGTGCGTCCCCGCGCGTGGAAGACGACGTTGGCCAGGCCCTCGGCGGTGGCCGCGAGCAGCAGCGGTCCGATGGGCGTCTCCCGCAGGGTCCAGGCCGTGGGCCGCACCGGGGTGTCAGTCATACCGGCACCCTAGAGGCGCCCACCGACAGCCGCCGCCGACGCCCGTCCGGACCGCCCCGGCCGGGGTGCTCAGCCGGTGGGCCCCGACCCCTGCACGGCGTCGCTGACCACGTCCGGCTTGTTCGAGATGATGCCGTCCACTCCCGCGTCGGCGACCTTGCGGGCGGTCTCGGCGTCGTTGACGGTCCAGGTGAAGATCTCCATTCGCTTGTGGTGCGGCCCCTTGAGGGCGTGGACGGCCTTCACGTAGTCGGCGGTGGCGTCGGTGTGGGTGGGGTTGATCTGGTCGGCGAACGCGGCGTAGTCCTTCAGGTCGGCCGCCTTGGGGGTGCCCAGGAAGCCGGTCTTCACCTCGGGGCGCTGCTGGTGCACCTTCTGCACCGCGCCCTTGTCGAAGCTCTGGACGATGAGCCTGCTCCTGGTGTGCCGGCGGTCCAGCCAGCCCTGCCGGTCGAGCTCGTCGAGGGTCTCGCGTTCGATGCCCGGGTAGAGCGCGGGCGACTTCAGCTCCAGCAGCAGGTCCTGCCCGTTCCTCGTGAGCCGGTCCAGGTACTCGCCCAGGGTGGGGATCCGCTCGCCGGTGAACTTGCTGTCCAGCCAGCTTCCGGCGTCCAGCGTCTTGATCTCCTTGAGGGTGAAGTCGGAGACCTTCCACGGGCTGCGGTCCGGGAAGCGCTGTTCGACGTCCGTGGTGCGGGAGAGCGTGGTGTCGTGGATGACCAGCAGTTTGCCGTCCTTGGTGCGCTGCACGTCGTTCTCGACCCAGTCGATGCCGAGATCATGCGCCTTGTCGACCGCGGCCAGCGTGTTCTCCGGCGCGTAGGCGGACGCCCCGCGGTGGCCCACGGGGAGCGGGGACCGGTGCGGTTTTCTGGCATCGGACGAGGGCTGCTCCAGCTCCGGGTCCGGGTCCTCGTCGTCGCCGAAGCCCGGGAAAACGGAGAAGTCTAGGACCGGATCCGGCGTCTGTCCCGCCGGGCGGGGTGAGGCCGCTGCGGAAGGCGCGGTGGTGAGGAAGAGCGCGCTCATACCCAGCAGCGCACCTGCGGCGGCAGCGGTCAGCGGGCGTATCGACATGCGGGACTCCTCGCTTGTACCTGCACGGACTGCCGAGACAGTTCCCGATGCGCAATACAACCAAGCCAGGACAAAGTGACGGGGTGCTGAACGGAGCGTGGTCAAGCCTCTGACCTGCGGCGAAGAAAACTGGCAGCTATCTGCCAGTGGGGCGTAGTTTGCGCGCGGAACCCCGTTGTCAGTGCCGAGTCGTACCGTGGTGGACATGCGGCCCAACACCGAGATCGAACGCAAGGTGGCGCCCTTCGAGGTCGTCAGTCCGTACCAGCCCAGCGGCGACCAGCCGACCGCCATCGCGGAGCTCGCGCAGCGGGTCACCGCAGGTGAGAAGGATGTCGTACTGCTGGGTGCCACGGGCACCGGCAAGTCGGCCACCACGGCGTGGATGATCGAGAAGCTGCAGCGCCCGACGCTGGTGATGGCGCCGAACAAGACCCTGGCCGCACAGCTCGCGAACGAGTTCCGGGAGCTGCTCCCGAACAACGCGGTCGAGTACTTCGTCTCGTACTACGACTACTACCAGCCGGAGGCGTACGTCCCGCAGACGGACACCTACATCGAGAAGGACTCCTCGATCAACGAGGAGGTCGAACGGCTGCGGCACAGCGCGACGAACTCGTTGCTCACCCGGCGTGACGTCGTGGTGGTCGCCTCCGTCTCCTGCATCTACGGCCTGGGCACCCCGCAGGAGTACGTCGACCGCATGGTGCCGCTGAAGGTCGGCGAGGAGATCGACCGGGACGCGCTGCTGCGGCGCTTCGTGGACATCCAGTACCAGCGCAACGACATGTCGTTCACCAGGGGCACCTTCCGGGTCCGCGGCGACACCGTCGAGATCTTCCCGGTGTACGAGGAGCTGGCGGTCCGCATCGAGATGTTCGGGGACGAGATCGAGGCGCTCTCCACCCTCCACCCGATCACCGGCGAGATGATCACCGAGGACCAAGAGCTGTACGTCTTCCCCGCCTCGCACTATGTGGCCGGTCCGGAGCGGATGGAGCGCGCCGTCGCGGCCATCGAGGCCGAGCTGGCCGCGACGCTGGAGTCGATGGAGAAGCAGGGCAAGCTCCTGGAGGCCCAGCGGCTGCGGATGCGGACGACGTACGACATCGAGATGATGCGGCAGATCGGCACCTGCTCGGGAATCGAGAACTACTCGCTGCACATCGACGGCCGCGACCCGGGGACGGCGCCGCACACCCTGCTGGACTACTTCCCCGAGGACTTCCTGCTGGTCATCGACGAGTCGCACCAGACGGTCCCGCAGATCGGCGCCATGTACGAGGGTGACGCCGCCCGCAAGCGCACGCTGATCGACCACGGCTTCCGCCTGCCCTCCGCGCTGGACAACCGCCCGCTGAAGTGGGAGGAGTTCCTGGAGCGCACCGACCAGACGGTCTATCTGTCGGCCACCCCCGGCCCGTACGAGCTGGCCCGCTCCGACGGCTATGTGGAACAGGTCATCCGCCCCACCGGGCTGGTCGACCCGGAGGTGGTCGTCAAACCCACCGACGGGCAGATCGACGACCTGGTCCACGAGATCCGGCTGCGCGAGGAGCGCGACGAGCGGGTGCTGGTCACCACCCTCACCAAGAAGATGGCCGAGGATCTGACGGACTACTTCGTCGAACTGGGCATCCGGGTCCGCTACCTGCACAGCGACGTGGACACCCTGCGCCGCATCGAACTGCTGCGCGAGTTGCGCTCCGGCGAGTACGACGTGCTGGTCGGCATCAACCTGCTGCGAGAGGGACTCGACCTGCCCGAGGTCTCCCTGGTGGCGATCCTGGACGCCGACAAGGAGGGCTTCCTGCGCTCCGGCACCTCGCTGATCCAGACGATCGGCCGCGCGGCGCGCAACGTCTCCGGCCAGGTCCATATGTACGCGGACAAGGTCACCCCCGGTATGGAGCGGGCGATCGAGGAGACCAACCGGCGCCGCGAGAAGCAGATCGCCTACAACCAAGAGCACGGCATCGATCCGGAGCCGCTGCGCAAGAAGATCGGCGACATCGTCGCGGACATCGCCCGCGAGGAGGTCGACACCGAGGCGCTGCTGGACACCGGCTACCGCCGGCGGGACGAGACGGGCAAGGGCAAGGCCCCCACCCCCGCGCTGGGCAAGGGCAAGGGTGCCGGCTCCGGTGAGCTGACCGACCGGCCGGCCGCCGAACTCGCCCAGACCATCGAGGATCTGACCGAGCGGATGCGCGCCGCCGCCGCCGAGCTCCAGTTCGAGGTCGCCGCACGGCTGCGCGACGAGGTCGGGGAGCTCAAGAAGGAGCTGCGCCAGATGAAGGAGGCCGGGCTGAAGTAGCCGGGAGCGGTGCCCGCGGCCGGGCCGCCGCGCGGAGTGTTGCAAGACCGACACAAGTCGCGGGCGCCCTCCCGGCCGCTCCGCGCTCTTGCGTAGGGTGCTGCATCTGGTGGCCGTCGGCCTGTGGCGGCCCCGGTTCAGAGAGGGGACGCACGTGTCGGTCAACTTGTCCAAGGGCCAGGGCATCAGCCTGCAGAAGAGCGACGGGGCCAGCCTCACCGCGGTGCGCATGGGCCTGGGCTGGAAGGCCGCACCGCGGCGGGGGCTGTTCGGCAAGCGCACCAAGGAGATCGACCTCGACGCCTCGGCGGTGCTCTTCGCCGACAAGCAGCCCGTCGACGTCGTCTTCTTCCGCCATCTGGTGAGCGACGACGGCTCGGTCAAGCACACCGGTGACAACCTGGTGGGCGGCTCGGGCGAGGGCGGCGACGACGAGGCGATCCTGGTGGATCTGCAGCGCGTCCCGGTCCACATCGACCAGATCGTCTTCACGGTCAACTCGTTCACCGGCCAGACCTTCGCCGAGGTCGAGAACGCCTTCTGCCGCCTCGTCGACGAGACCACCGGCCAGGAGACGGCCCGCTACACGCTCACCGGCGGCGGGCAGTACACCGCGCAGATCATGGCCAAGGTCCACCGGCAGGGCAGCGGCTGGCAGATGACCGCCATCGGCGAGCCCGCCAACGGCCGTACCTTCCAGGACCTGATGCCGACGATCCTGCCGAAGCTGTGAGCTGTGAGCTGTGAGCTGTGAGCCGCGCGCTGCCGCCGAGGCCCTGTCCCGTCCGGTCGTGACCTGTCCGGTCCGGCCGAGGCCGTGACCCGTCCGGTGCCGCCGACGCGGTGACCGGCCCCGGACCGTCGATGCGACCGCCCCGGGCCCGCCCGAGCGGCAGCGGTCCCGGTCCGCGGGGGCCCGGGTGGCCCCGTCCGCCGAGTACGAGAGCCGCAGGGGAGAGGCACGACGATGACGGCCGAGCTGGTCCGGGGGCAGAACCACCCGCTGCCCGGTACCCGGATGGAGATCCGGGTGACGGCGGGTTCCCCGGTCGTCGCCGGGGCGACGCTCAACGATGCGCAGGGGCGGATCCGCGGGGCGGAGTGGGCTGCCCACCCGGCAGCCCCGCGGCTGCCCGGGGTGGAGGTCTCCCGCCGGGCGGCGGCCGTGCACCGCCTGGCCCTCGACCCGGGGGCGCTGCCCCAGGACGTCGAGCGGGTGAGCATCCTGCTGGCCCTGCCCGCCGGGCCGGGCGCTCCGTCGGGGTTCGCCGGCCTCCCCGCACCCTTCCTCGCCGTCACCGGACCGGACGGTACCGAGATCGCCAGCTACACGGTGACGGGACTCACCACCGAGTCCGCCGTCGTCGCCCTGGAGCTGTATCTGCGCCGGGGCGGGTGGAAGGTGCGTGCTGTCGGGCAGGGGTACGCGGACGGCCTCGCGGCCCTGTTCGCCGACCAGGGACTGGCCGAGGCGCGCACGCTGGCCGCCGCCGTCCAGGAGGCGGTCGCGGCCGGCGCGGACGACGCGGTCGCGCCCCCTCCGCAGGGGCAGGTCCGGCACGCCGCGGTGTCCCGCGGCGCGGCCGAGGGGCCCGCCGCGGCGCCGGGCCGGAGCGGCGGACCGGCACCGGAGGACCCGCCTCTCGCCGCCGCGTCGGGCCGGTCCGCCGCTCCGGCCGATGGCGCCTCTCCCGGGGGCACGATCGACTACCGCCATCCGCGCCGCGCACCGGCGAGCACCGGAGCCGTGCAGCCGGGGGGCGGGTCTCCGCCGCCCCCCATCGGACCGGGGTCCGGGGAGGACGCGGGAGCGCAGCCGGTGGCGGGCGACGCCCCCGGCTGGTCGATGGAGGAGCGGCTCCACAACCAGGTGTGGGGCATCTTCGAGGACCTGGCCCGCAGCGTGGCCGCCTACCGCTCGGCTGTGGACTTCGCCGACGCGCGCAGGGAGCGCGAACTGGACGGGGTGCTCGCCGATCCGCAGTCCCGGGTCGGCCCGGCCGCGGCGGAGGCCCGCGCCCGGGCCGAGGCCAAGCACAGCGCGCTGGTGGAGCAGGCCCGTGCCGCACTGGAGCGGGACGCGGCGCAGCTCGAGGCCGAGGCGGAGGTGGTCGAGCCGGCTCTGCCACCGGCGATGGCCCGCTGGGACAACCCCGTCTGGCACGGCTACCGGCCGCCCACCGAGCGTCCTCTGGCGCTCCGGGTGGGCGATCTGAGCCTCCCGGAGCGCGCCGGGCTGCGGGTTCCCCTGCTGGTGCGGCTGCCCCTGGAGCGGGGCCTGTGGATCGACAGCGGCCGCTCGCGGAGCCGCGAGGCAGGAGCGGCGGACGAGGACGAGCTGCGTCGCCTCGCGCAGACGACTGCCGCCGCACTGGCCGCCCGCGTCCTGGCCGTGCACCCGCCGGGCGAGCTGACCCTCCGGGTCATCGACCCGGCGGGCGCGGCGGCCACCGCGCTCCTTCCGCTGGTGGAGTCGGGCGTGCTGGCGGATCCGCCCGCCGCTGGCGCCTCCGGTGTCGCCCGCACCCTGGAACGGCTGACGCAGCGCGTGGATCTCGTCCGGATGGCGGTGCGCAGCGGGGCCACCGACGCGCTTCCGCCCGACCTGGACCTGGCCGACCAGCTTCTGGTCGTCCACGACTTCCCGCACGGCTTCGACGACCGGGCCGTCAACCAGTTGCGCTACCTCGCGGACGAGGGGCCCGCGGTCGGTGTCAGCCTGCTGCTGGTCGCCGACCGGGACGAGGCGCGCGGCTTCGGTCCGCTGCTCGATCCGCTGTGGCGCTCGCTGCTGCGGCTGACCCCGGTCCCGGACGACCATCTGGCCGATCCGTGGGTGGGTCACGCCTGGACGTACGAGCCGCTGCGGGTGCCCGCCGGCAGCCGGGTCGTGCCGCAGGTGTTGCGGCATGCCGCAGCCGCGCGCCGCACGGCCGGCGGCTGAGCACCGCCTCCTCCCTTCCCCGAGGCCGGAAGCGGAAACCTGAGACCGGGACCGTGCCCGACCGTGCCCGACCGCCTTCGCGGGGGCGGGTCTTGGGGTCCGCTCGACCATGCCCTTTACCTTTACATGGTTTTACTTTACTCTCTCTTGTATCGGAGGGGAGTATTCCCAGCCATGCGGTGATCCCGTCAGTACGGGCCGGACAGGACGGCCCCGGGGCACCGGCCCGGCCCGCTGCGGGCGGCGGCCTCGGGTGGAAGAGACCTCCGGCCCATGCTCGAATGCAAGCCGGAGGATCACGCATGGACATATCCATGACCACCTGGGCGCTGACCATCGTGGGTCTGTCCGCCCTCATCGCGGTGGACTTCTTCATCGGCGGCCGCAAGCCGCACGAGGTCTCCCTCAAGGAGGCGGGCATCTGGACGACCGTCTGGATCGTCCTCGCCGCACTCTTCGGGCTCGGCCTCTTCCTGTTCGGGAACGGCCAGGCGTCCGGCGAGTTCTTCGCGGGCTTCATCACCGAGAAGTCCCTGAGCGTCGACAACCTCTTCGTCTTCGTGCTGATCATGGCGAAGTTCGCGGTGCCGTCGATCTACCAGCAGCGGGTGCTGATGGTCGGCGTGCTCATCGCGCTGGTGCTGCGCGGTGCCTTCATCGCCGCCGGGGCCGCGATCATCTCCACCTTCTCCTGGGTCTTCTTCCTCTTCGGCGCTTTCCTGGTCTGGACGGCGTGGAAGCTCGTCCAGGAGGCCCGCTCCGGTGGCGACGAGGAGGAGTTCGAGGAGAACCGGCTGCTCAAGGCCGTCGAGCGGCGCTTCCCCTCGACGGACAAGTACCACGGCACCAAGCTGTTCGTCGTCGAGAACGGCAAGCGGCTGATGACGCCCATGCTGATCGTCATGCTGGCGATCGGCACCACCGACGTGCTGTTCGCGCTGGACTCCATCCCGGCGATCTTCGGCCTCACCCAGGACCCGTACATCGTCTTCACCGCCAACGCGTTCGCCCTGATGGGCCTGCGGCAGCTCTACTTCCTGATCGGCGGCCTGCTGCGGAAGCTGGTACACCTCTCCTACGGGCTCTCGATCATCCTCGGCTTCATCGGCGTCAAGCTGGTGCTGCACGCGCTGCACGAGAGCGGGGTCCACGTTCCGGAGATCAGCATCCCGGTGTCACTGGGCGTCATCTGCGCCGTGCTGATCATCACAACGATCACCTCGCTGGCGGCCTCCCGCAAGCAGGCACGGGCCGCGGCGGAGGCCGAGCGCGACGAGCGGACCCGTACGGGTTCCTGACCTCCGGCCCCTGACCGGTCACCCGCCTCCGGCAGCGCCCGGAGCCCCCGTCCCCCGGCCCCGCCCCACCACTCCTTCCGGTAGGGGGCGGGGCCGGGACCGCGCCCGGCGCCGACGGCCGGCGACCCGCCGCATCAGCGGCTGACGGTCACCCGCTGTGCGGCACGCTCCCCGTTGACCAGCACCGCAAGGGTGACCGTGCCCGGCCTGCGCCCGGTCAGGGTGCCGTCCGCCGGATCGTAGGAGGCCACACAGCGTCCGCGGGGCACCGCGCCCTTCACGCACAGCCCCCGTGAGCCGGGCCAGTCCGCGCTCACCGGCCAGCCGACCGGAACCCGGCGTGCTGTCGGCCCGCTGCCCTGCCGCACGGTCGCCGACGCGGTGGCCCGCCCGCCCACCGTGAGTCGCTCGGGCGCGTCCAGCAGCAGCGCGTCCACGTGGGCGCGGGTCTGCACCGAGAGCCAGTCCCCGTCGCGCTGCCGGCCCTGGTCCACACCCAGCAGCGACCAGCCGGTGAAGCCGCCCGCGCCCGGCGGAGCGGCCGGAGCCTTGGCCGCGTTCCCGTTCACCAGATACGGGACCCCGTCCACCCGGGAGGCGTCGAAGACGCCGACATGCCCCGCCACCAGGGCCGCGCCCTTGCCCGAACGGGCCCGGAAGTCGGCCAGCCAGCCCTCCAGCAGATCGGCCTCCATCCGGTCCGTGAGCTGGCTGGCCCGCGCCGGGGTGGGATCGCGGGGCGGTACGTGCTCGACGACGGCGACGGAGTCGATGCCGCGGTCCCGGGCGGCCTCGTCCAACTGCCGGCGCAGCTCCTGGAACTGGGCAAAGCCGCCGCCCCGCACCGTCAGCGACGAGGTGTCCAGCGTGATGAACCGGGTGCCGCGGTGGTCGAACGTGCGCTGCGCGGGCCCGAACTCCTGGACGAAGTGGTCGATCGAACCGCCCATCACCTCGTGGTTCCCCGGCACGTAGTACCAGTCGACCGCGTCCCCCAACTCCTCCTCCAGCACCGTGCGCGCGAACGCCAGGTCCGCCGGGGTGCCCTCGTCCACCAGATCCCCGTCGACGAGCAGGAAGTCGGGCCGGGCGGCGCGGATCTCGCGCAGGGTCCGGCGTGCCTGCTGCACGGCCTCGCTGTCCGGATCGCGCGCGACGAACTGCGCGTCCGACATCACCGCGAACCGCCAGTCGCGCCCGGCGGTGTCGGCGGCCGTGGAGATCAGCGGATCGTGCGGGCGCCCGGCCTCCGGCAGGTCGATGTCCGGCGGCGTCCTGGCGACCAGTTCGTCCAGCACCACCGAACCCTCGTACTGCGCGGTGGGCCGGGTCTCGGCCAGGTAGAAGCGGCGCAGCGTGAGCGGATACGCCACGCCTTCGGGGACCTCGAAGGTGACCTGGCGCCAGTCCCGCCACTCCACCAGCGGGCCGCGCAGCACCTGGTCGGTGCCCGCCGCGTCCTTGAGGTGCAGCGAGGGCCAGGCACCCGAACCGTCCCCTCTGATCCACAGGGTGAAGCTGCGCGGCTGCCCGGGGATCTCCCGCTCCGCGGGCGGGTTCGCGTAGGCGGCACGGGTGGCCGTCGAGTGGGTGAAGTCGTAGCTGAGCTTGAGCCCACCGCCGTCCTTGCCGCCCGGTTCGGGGGCCACCGAGCCGGCGGCCCGGGCCGCGCTGAACGTCCAGTCGGACGCGTCGCCGAAGTCGGCCACCGGCTGCTCCCGCAGCCCCACGGTGACGGCCAGCCGGGTCGTGTGCCCCCGCACGGTGACGGTCACCGTGCCGGACGCGGACTCCTGCCCGGAGCGGGTCGTGACGGTGAACCTGCCGTCGGCGGCGTCCTCGTCCGCGGTGACCGAGAAGAGCGCGTGGTCGTAGGACAGCTGCGCGTCCGCGGGCTCGACGGGTGCGCTGTTGCCCTGCGCGTCGTATCCGACCAGCCCGAAGGACCCGCTGGCGCCGCCGTCGGCCAGACCCACCCGGTCCGTCGTGGCGCGTACCCGGTCCAGCGGCCCCAGGACCCGCAGCTTCGTGGTGCCCTCGGCGGCGCCGGCCCGAGCGGTGACCGAGGTGCTGCCCGTTCGGCGGGCCCGGAAGACGCCCTGCGCGTCCACCCGGCCGACGTCCGGCCGCGCCGTCCGCCACCGGGGGCCCGGCGCGCCTCGTGCCGGGCCGTAGGTCTCGTCGTACGGGGCGGCGGTCAACACCCGCGTCAGCCCGGGGAAGACGCGGTCGGGGTGGCCGCCCGGCATGCTGTCCGCCGTGGCCGCCTCGCGCGAATCCAGGGCCGTCTCCACCCAGAATCCGGACAGCCGCCCAGAACCCTTCGGCGCCGTCAGCGCCAGCGCGTCCGCGACCTCCCGCTGCTCGCCGTCGGAGGGCGCGTTCTCCAAGCGGAGAGCGGTGCCGCCCGGCTTCCGGGCCAGCAGCGTGGAGGAGCCGCCGCCGTCCAGGTTGAGGGCGTTGTAGGCGCCCAGCTTCTTCATCATCCGGGCGAGTTCGGTCAGCGTCACCCCGCCCGAGGCCGCCTGCCTGCCGTCCACCGTCAGCACGTGCATCGTGCCGCCGTCTTTGGAGAAGCCCACGGCGGTGCGCGGCGCCGCCGTGTTGTTCGGCCTGCCGTCCCAGTCCTGCGGGGTACCGTCCTCGACCAGCACGCCGCGTCCGCCGACTGCCGTGCGCGGCAGCGGGGAGCCGTCGTCGGTGCGCATCCGGTAGGCCACCTCGACCGGGTCGCCCGGGTGCAGCGCGGCGAGCCGCTCGGCGCCGTCGCCCCGGCCCAGCAGGACGTTCACCCCCTCCGGGATCTCGCCCTTGCCGGGCTTCCGGGCCACCGAGGTGACGTCGCCGTCCCGCACGGCCACCTCGGTGACCTCGGGATCCTGGTCGACCGTCAGCGCCCGGTCGGCACCGCCCCAGTCCGCGTCGTACAGCCCGATGCCGTCCTCGGCGACATCGGCGGCGTCCCGGCCACCGAGCGGTACGTCGCCCGCCGGGAGGGTGACCGTGCCCTCGAAGTACAGGTCCAGGATGCGGCCCGCCGCGTCCGGCCCGATGCCGACCGCCTCGGAGACCCCGGGCGCGGGGGAGTGGACGGGCCGGCCGTCGCGGACGCCGGGGCCGAGCGGGGCGCCGGTCTCGTTGATGTCGAAGAAGTCGGCGTTGAGCGCCGCGATGGTGCGGCGTCCCGGTCCGGGATCGTGCTCCGCAGCGAGGTCGCCGACCGTCCGGCGTTCGGTGACCTTGCCGGAGGAGAGGTAGTCGGCACTCGTACCCGTCCGGGCCCGGCCCAGGTCGAGGGTGAGCGCGTCCGCACGCAGCCAGCTGTCCGGTTCGAGCCGGTCGAAGGAGGTGAGCTGCGCACCCGGCGCGAGGGGCCGGGTGGTGCGGGAGAGTTCCATGCCGTCGCCGGCCGGCCCGGGGGCGGCCCGGTCTCCGGCGCTGTCGGCCGCGGCCGGCCGGGGCGTGTGCTGCTCCACCGCGGCCCGGGCCGTACCGGCCGACAGCAGGCCGGCCAGCAGCGCGGCGGCGGTCGCCACCGGGAGCAGCGGAGCGGCGAGTCTTGCGCGAGCGTGGACCTGTCTCACAACGTCCCCCACAAAGACCAGTGTTCTCGGCACTTTCTGCGCACAGTGCCGCACAGGGTCCCAAGGGGGACCGGTCTACACCAGAGGTCCGGAGCGAAGTCGGGGGAAACGCTGCGTATCTTCCACCGGTTGGCCGCAGGGCAGGCACGCCCGGCGGAGCGGCGGACCGTCCGACTTCGGGCTGCTGCCGACCGCTGCCGGCCGCAGGGCGCCCGGTGCGGTCCGCACCGGGCGTGGCCTCGTACCGGGCGTGGCCTCGTACCGGGCGTGGCCTCGTACCGGGCGTGGCCTCGTACCGGGCGTGGCCTCGTACCGGGCGTGGCCCGCCGTCCCCGGACCGGGCATCCCGGACCGGAGCGCGCTCTCGCCGCGAGCGTCTCAGCCCGCGACGAGCTTCCCCTGCTCCACCTTCACCGGTACCGCCGGCAGCGCCTCGGTGGCGGGACCCTGCGCGACCTTCCCCGAGTCCACGCGGAAGCGGCTCCCGTGCAGCGGGCAGACCGCCATCTCGCCGTCGATCTCGCCCAGGACGCTGCCCTGATGGGTGCAGATCGCGCTGAATCCTTTGAAGTCGCCCTTCTCGGGCTGGGCGACCAGCACCTTCTGCTCGGCGTACAGCTTCGCGCCGCCCACCGGCACGGCTTCCGCGTCGCCCAGCTCGACCGGCTCGTCGGGGGCGGACCCCGACGTGTTCTTCCCGGAGTCACCGCCGCACCCGGCGGTGGTCAGTCCCAGCGCGGCCAGCGCGGCCCCGCACAGTACGGTGCGGCGCGTGGCCGGCGATTCCTTGCTCGTCGTCACGCGCCGCACTCTACGTCCGGCCCGCCGCCCCGCGCACCTGACCGGCGCTACGCACGGGTCAGGGCAGTGCGCCGGGTCAGCGCTTGCGGGCGGCCTTTCCGGCGGTGGCCCCCGCCGCGGTCTTCTTCGCGGGCGCCTTCTTGGCCGCGGCCTTCTTCGCGGGGGCCTTCTTGGCGGCCGTCTTCTTCGCGGGCGCCTTCCCCGCCGCGGGCCGCACCGGGGCGGACGCGTCGCTGACGCGGTCGCCCAGCACGTCGCGGAGGAACTTCCCGGTGTGGCTGGCGGGCTCTGCCGCGACCTGCTCCGGGGTGCCCTCGGCGACCACCAGGCCGCCGCCGTTGCCGCCCTCCGGGCCGAGGTCGACGACCCAGTCCGCGGTCTTGATGACATCGAGGTTGTGCTCGATCACCATCACCGAGTTGCCCTTGTCCACCAGGCCCTCCAGGACGCCGATCAGCTTCCTGATGTCCTCGAAGTGGAGGCCGGTCGTCGGCTCGTCCAGGACGTAGACGGTACGTCCCGTGGAGCGCTTCTGCAGCTCGCTGGCGAGCTTCACCCGCTGCGCCTCACCGCCCGAGAGGGTCGGTGCGGACTGCCCGAGCCGCACGTAGCCCAGGCCGACGTCGTTGAGCGTCCGCAGATGCCGGGCGATGCCGGGCACCGCCTCGAAGAAGTCCAGGGCCTGCTCGATCGGCATGTCCAGGACCTCGGCGATGTTCTTGCCCTTGAAATGCACCTCCAGGGTCTCCCGGTTGTAGCGCGCACCGTGGCAGACCTCGCAGGGGACGTACACGTCCGGCAGGAAGTTCATCTCGATCTTGATGGTGCCGTCGCCGGCGCAGTTCTCGCAGCGGCCGCCCTTGACGTTGAAGGAGAACCGGCCCTGCTGGTAGCCGCGCACCTTCGCCTCGGTCGTCTCGGCGAACAGCTTGCGCACGTGGTCGAAGACGCCGGTGTAGGTGGCCGGGTTGGAACGCGGGGTACGGCCGATGGGCGACTGGTCGACGTGCACGACCTTGTCCACGAGGTCGTCGCCCTCGACCCGGGTGTGCCGGCCGGGCACCGCCTTGGCGCCGTTGAGCTCGCGGGCGAGATGCGTGTAGAGGATGTCATTGACCAGCGTCGACTTCCCGGAGCCCGACACGCCCGTGATGGCGGTCAGCACGCCGAGCGGGAAGGAGACGTCCACGTTGCGCAGGTTGTTCTCCCGTGCCCCGCGGACGGTCAACTGCCGTGCGGAGTCGGCGGGGCGGCGCACGTCGGGGGTGGGGATCTCGCGCTTGCCGGTCAGGTAATCGCCCGTCACGGAGTCCTCGTTGGCCAGCAGCTCCTTCAACGGGCCGCTGTGCACCACCTTGCCGCCGTGCTCGCCCGCGCCCGGACCGATGTCCACCACCCAGTCGGCCGCCTTGATGGTGTCCTCGTCGTGCTCGACGACGATGAGGGTGTTGCCCAGGTCGCGCAGCCGCACCAGGGTCTCGATCAGCCGGTGGTTGTCGCGCTGGTGCAGCCCGATGGACGGCTCGTCCAGCACGTACAGCACCCCGACCAGCCCGGAGCCGATCTGGGTGGCGAGCCGGATGCGCTGTGCCTCCCCGCCCGAGAGGGTGCCGGCGGCCCGGTTGAGCGTCAGGTAGTCCAGGCCGACGTCCACCAGGAAGCGCAGCCGCTCATTGACCTCCTTGAGCACCCGCTCGGCGATCTGCTTGTCGCGCCCGGTCAGCGTCAGCTCGCGCAGGAAGTCGGCGCACTCGGTGATCGACATCGCGGAGACCTCCGCGATGGACTTGTTCTGCACGGTGACGGCCAGCACCAGCGGCTTGAGCCGGGTGCCCTCGCAGGCGGGGCAGTTCACCTCGCGCATGTAGCCCTCGAAGCGCTCCCGGCTGCTGTCGGTCTCCGCCTCGGAGTGCCGGCGCTTCACGAACGGCACCACGCCCTCGAAGGCGGTCGTGTAGGCGCGCTCGCGGCCGTACCGGTTGCGGTACCGGACCTCGACCTGGGTCTTGTGGCCGTGCAGCAGGGCCTTCTTGGCGCGGGCCGGTAGGCCCGCCCACGGGATGTCGGTACGGAAGCCGAGCGCGTCGGCCAGCGCGCCGATCAGCCGGCCGAAGTACTCCTTGGTGTGGCCGTGCGACCACGGGTGCAGCGCGCCCTCGTCCAGCGACTTGTCCTCGTCGGGGACGATCAGTTCCGGGTCGACCTCCATCCGGGTGCCGATGCCGGTGCACACCTGGCAGGCGCCGAAGGGTGAGTTGAAGGAGAAGGAGCGCGGCTCCAGCTCCTCGAAGGAGAGGTCGTCGTAGGGGCAGTACAGGTGCTCGGAGTACATCCGCTCGCGCTGCGGGTCGTCCGGCTCCAGGTCGACGAAGTCGAGGATGATCATGCCGCCGGAGAGGCCGAGAGCCGTCTCCACCGAATCGGTGAGCCGCCGCTTGGCGCTGCCCTTGACGGTCAGGCGGTCGACGACCACCTCGATCGTGTGCTTCTCCTGCTTCTTCAGCTTCGGCGGCTCGGACAGCTGGACGGTCCGCCCGTCGACCCGGGCGCGGCTGTAGCCCTTGGTCTGCAGCTCGTTGAAGAGGTCGACGAACTCGCCCTTGCGCTCGCGCACCAGCGGGGAGAGCACCTGGAAGCGGCTGCCCTCCTCCAGGCCGAGCACCTTGTCCACGATGGCCTGCGGCGACTGGCGGGCGATCGGACGGCCGCAGACGGGGCAGTGCGGCTTGCCGATGCGGGCGTAGAGCAGCCGCAGGTAGTCGTAGACCTCGGTGATGGTGCCGACCGTCGACCGCGGGTTGCGCGAGGTCGACTTCTGGTCGATGGAGACGGCGGGGGAGAGCCCTTCGATGAAGTCCACGTCGGGCTTGTCCATCTGCCCGAGGAATTGCCGTGCGTAGGCGGAGAGCGACTCCACGTAGCGCCGCTGGCCCTCCGCGAAGATCGTGTCGAAGGCGAGCGAGGACTTGCCCGAGCCCGAGAGCCCCGTGAAGACGATGAGCGAGTCGCGGGGGAGGTCTATCGAGACGTTGCGGAGGTTGTGCTCGCGAGCGCCACGGACGAGAAGACGGTCGGCCACGCCTGTTGGCACCTTTCGTGTGGGAGGCGGGGAGCCCGCGTCGAGCGGGAGTCCCCGACCAAGAGTAGGACGGCGCCGCCCGGAGTGTCGTTCGCCTCGGGTTCGGGAGCCGGGCTCGACCATATAGCACGTTCATTCGAATCGCGGCGGATCCGGCTGTCTTCCCCTCGAACGAGGGACGCCAGTAGCTTTGGATCATGACCACGCCTGCGACCACGCCCGTCCACGACACCGAACTCCTGCGGAGCGCGACCGGCCACCTGCTCGCCGCCGCCGCCGGGCTGACGGCGGCCGAGGCGGCCGAGCCCTCCCACCTCCCCGGCTGGACCCGCGCCCACGTGCTCACCCACCTCGCCCGGAACGCCGACGCCCTCGTCAACGTGCTGGCGGGCGAACCCATGTACGCCAGTGCCGAGGCCCGCGACGCGGACATCGCGCACGGGGCCGGCCGCTCCCCCGACGCGCTCGCCGACGACGTGCGCACCAGCGCGGCCCGCCTGGAGCGGGCCTTCGCGGCCCTCGGCGACGAGGAGTGGAACCGCACCGTCACCCTCCGCAACGGTGTGACGGACCTCGCCTCCTCGCTGCCCTTCCGCCGCTGGATCGAGGTCGAGCTGCACCACGTGGACCTCGGGGTCGGCTACACGCTGGAGGATCTGCCGGGCGCCTTCGTGGACCGCGAGCTGGCCAACATGGCGCGCCGCTTCGCCGGGCACCCCGACATCCCCGTCGCCGTCGAGCTGCGCGCGGAGGACGGCAGGAGCTGGCGCACCGGCGCCGCGGAACCGGGCGCCGAGGGCCCCTTCGTCGTCGCCGGGAGCCCCGTCGCGCTGGTCGGCTGGCTGACCGGCCGGACGAACGGCAGCGGCCTCTCGGCGCGGGGTTCGCTGCCCGCACTGCCCGCACTCTAGGGTTGGCGCATGCCTTACAGCGGAACGGTACAGGTCGGCGGCCCCGCGGACGTGCACGAGCTGCGGGACCTGATGATCTCCAAGGTCGCCGTCGGCCCCATGGACAACAACGCGTACCTGCTGCGCTGCCGGGCCACCGGCGAGCAGCTCCTGATCGACGCCGCGAACGACGCGGGCACCCTGCTGGAGCTCATCGGTGACGACGGCATCGCCTCCGTCGTCACCACACACCGGCACGGCGACCACTGGCAGGCGCTCGCGGAGGTGGTGGACGCCACCGGAGCCCGCACCTGCGCCGGACGGTACGACGCGGAGGGCATCCCGGTCCCCACGGACGTGCCGCTGGAGGACGGCGACACGCTGCGGGTGGGCGGGGTCGAGCTGACGGCGCGCCATCTGACCGGGCACACCCCCGGCTCGATCGCCCTGGTCTACGACGACCCGAGCGGTCACCCGCACCTGTTCACCGGCGACTGCCTCTTCCCCGGCGGGGTGGGCAACACCTTCGGCGACGCCGACCACTTCGTCCAGCTCATCGACGACGTGGAGACCAAGCTGTTCGACCGACTCCCCGACGAGACCTGGGTCTACCCCGGCCACGGCGGGGACACGACGCTGGGCGCCGAGCGCCCGCACCTGGCCGAGTGGCGCGAGCGCGGCTGGTAGCCCGCGCGGCGGTGCCGGGACGCGCGCCCGGCACCGCCGCCGCACGCCCGTCCCCGGCGGCCGCGCGCTGATCGCTGTCACCCGGCGCCAGTAGGGTGGGTCACATGGCAGACCCCTCCACCTACCGTCCGAAACCGGGAGAGATCCCCGACTCGCCCGGGGTCTACCGCTTCCGCGACGAGCACCGCCGGGTGATCTACGTCGGCAAGGCCAAGAGCCTGCGCCAGCGGCTCAACAACTACTTCCAGGACCTCGCCGGGCTGCACCCGCGCACCCGCACGATGGTCACGACGGCCGCCTCCGTCGAGTGGACGGTGGTCGGCACCGAGGTGGAGGCCCTCCAGCTCGAGTACACCTGGATCCAGGAGTTCGCCCCCCGGTTCAACGTCAAGTACCGCGACGACAAGAGCTATCCGTCGCTCGCGGTGACGATGAACGAGGAGTTCCCCCGCGTCCAGGTGATGCGCGGCCCCAAGAAGAAGGGCGTGCGCTACTTCGGCCCGTACGGGCAGGCCTGGGCCATCCGCGAGACGGTCGACCTGATGCTGCGGGTGTTCCCCGTGCGCACCTGTTCGGCGGGCGTCTTCAAGCGGTCGGCGCAGATCGGCCGGCCCTGTCTGCTCGGCTACATCGGCAAGTGCTCGGCGCCCTGCGTGGGCCGGATCACCCCCGAGGAGCACCGCGAACTCGCCGAGGAGTTCTGCGACTTCATGGCCGGGCACACCGGATCCCACCTGCGCCGCCTGGAGCGGGAGATGCAGGCGGCGGCCGAGGAGCTGGAGTACGAGCGGGCGGCGCGGCTGCGCGACGACATCGACGCGCTCAAGCGCGCCATGGAGAAGAACGCGGTCGTGCTCGCCGACGCCACCGACGCCGACCTGATCGCGGTGGCCGAGGACGAGCTGGAGGCGGCCGTCCAGATCTTCCACGTCCGCGGCGGCCGGGTGCGCGGCCAGCGCGGCTGGGTCACCGACAAGGTCGAGGCCGTCGGCACCGCCGAGCTGGTCGAACACGCGCTGCAGCAGCTCTACGGCGCCGAGCAGGGGGACGCGGCCACCGGCGGCGGCAGCGGCGGGGTGCCCAAGGAGGTGCTGGTCCCGGCGCTGCCCGAGCCGGCCGGACCGATAGCGCAGTGGCTCTCCGAGCGCCGGGGGGCGCAGGTGAGCCTGCGGGTGCCGCAGCGCGGCGACAAGCGGGCCCTGATGGAGACGGTCGACCGCAACGCGCAGCACGCCCTGGTGCTGCACAAGACCAAGCGCGCTTCGGACCTGACCACCCGCTCGCGGGCCCTGGAGGAGATCGCCGAGGCGCTCGACCTGGACTCGGCGCCGCTGCGCGTCGAGTGCTTCGACATCTCGCATCTGCAGGGCGACGACGTGGTGGCCTCCATGGTGGTCTTCGAGGACGGGCTGGCGCGGAAGAGCGAGTACCGCCGCTTCCAGATCAAGTCCTTCGCGGGCCAGGACGACGTGCGCGCCATGCACGAGGTCGTCAGCCGCCGCTTCCGCCGCTACCTGGTGGAGAAGCAGCGCACCGGCGAGTGGCCGGACGAGGAGCTCGGCGGCGAGCTGGAGTCCGGGCCCGCCCCGGAGCCGCCCGGGCCCGCCCCGGAGCCGTCCGGGAGCGAGCCGCCCGGGGGAGCGGAGCCGACCGCCGCGCGGCAGCCGGCCCGGGGGGCCGGCCGGGACGAGGACGGCCGCCCCAAGAAGTTCGCCTACCCTCCGCAACTGATCGTGGTCGACGGTGGCCGGCCGCAGGTGGCGGCCGCACAGGCGGCACTGGACGAACTCGGCATCGACGACGTCGCCGTCTGCGGCCTGGCCAAGCGGCTGGAGGAGGTCTGGCTGCCGGGCGAGAGCGACCCGGTGGTGCTGCCGCGCAGCAGCGAGGGCCTCTACCTGCTGCAGCGCGTCCGCGACGAGGCGCACCGCTTCGCGATCCGCTACCAGCGCGGCAAGCGCGGCAAGCGGCTGCGCGGCAGCCCGCTGGACGCCGTCCCCGGACTGGGCGAGACCCGCAAGAAGGCCCTGCTCAAGCACTTCGGCTCGGTCAAGAAGCTGCGGGCGGCCTCGGTGGAGGAGATCTCCGAGGTCCCGGGGGTGGGCCGGAAGACGGCGGAGACCGTGGCCGCGGCGCTCTCCGGCGCCGCCACCGGCCCGGCCGTGAACACCGCGACCGGTGAGATCGTTGAAGATGAGTGAAATGTGGCGCCGAGACCGCCATCGATACGAAGATCGACACATCGGGGGATGACAGCATGAGCGCGGAACGCGAGCAGCGCGGAGACGGAGCAGTGGTGAGTACCCTCGACCCGGCCCAGCCGGAGGAGGCGGGCGCGACCATCCCGGAGCTGGTGATCATCTCCGGGATGTCGGGCGCCGGCCGCAGCACCGCAGCCAAATGCCTGGAGGATCTCGGCTGGTTCGTCGTCGACAACCTGCCGCCCGAGCTGATCCCCACGATGGTCGAGCTCGGGGCCCGCTCCCAGGGAAATGTGGCGCGGATCGCCGTCGTGGTCGACGTGCGCGGCCGCAACTTCTTCGACAACCTCAAGGGCGCCCTGGCCGATCTGGCGGCCTACCACGTCTCCCGGCGGGTCGTCTTCCTGGAGGCGTCGGACGAGGCCCTGGTGCGCCGCTTCGAGTCGGTGCGCCGCCCGCACCCGCTCCAGGGCGACGGGCGCATCGTGGACGGCATCGCGGCCGAGCGCGACCTGCTGCGCGAGCTGCGCGGCGACGCCGATCTGGTGATCGACACCTCCGGCCTCAACGTGCACGAGCTGCGCGCCAAGCTGGACGCGCGGTTCGCGGGCGAGGAGGAGCCCGAACTGCGTGCCACGGTCATGTCCTTCGGCTACAAGTACGGTCTGCCGGTGGACGCCGACCTGGTGGTCGACTGCCGCTTCCTGCCCAACCCGCACTGGGTCCCCGAGCTGCGCCCCTACACGGGCACCAGCGAGGAGGTCTCCAACTACGTCTTCAACCAGCCCGGTGCCAAGGAGTTCCTGGATCGCTACACCGAGTTGCTGCAGCTGATCGCGGCGGGCTACCGCAGGGAGGGCAAGCGGTATGTCACCGTGGCCGTCGGCTGCACCGGCGGCAAGCACCGCAGCGTCGCCATGTCCGAGAAGCTCGCCCGCAGACTCTCCGACGGGGGCGTGGAGACGGTGGTCGTCCACCGCGACATGGGGCGTGAGTGACGCCCATGGCCCGGAGGAGCCTGCGGCATCTGGTGGGGCGGCGTGCGACGCTGCGCGGTCTGAGCTCCCAGCAGCCCAAGGTGGTGGCGCTCGGCGGCGGCATGGGCCTGTCGGCCTCGCTGACGGCGCTGCGCCGGATCACCGGCGACCTCACGGCGGTGGTCACCGTCGCCGACGACGGCGGCTCCAGCGGGCGGCTCCGCGACGAGCTGGGGGTGCTGCCCCCCGGGGACCTGCGCAAGGCGCTCGCGGCGCTGTGCGGCGACGACGAGTGGGGCCGCACCTGGGCCCAGGTCGTCCAGCACCGCTTCGAGAGCCGCGGCGACCTGCACGAGCACGCGGTCGGCAATCTGCTGATCGTCGCGCTGTGGGAGCAGCTCGGCGACCACGTACAGGCGCTCGACCTGGTCGGCAAGCTGCTGGGTGCGCACGGCCGGGTGCTGCCGATGTCCGCCGTGCCGCTGGAGTTGCGCGCCAGCGTGCGCGGCCATGACCCCGCGCGCCCCGATGAGCTGTCGATCGTACGGGGCCAGGCCACCGTCGCGCTCACCCGCGGCGAGGTCCAGGAGGTGCACCTGGTCCCCAGCGACCCGCCGGCCGTGTCCGAGGCCGTCCGCGCGGTGCTGGACGCCGACTGGGTGGTCCTGGGGCCCGGCTCCTGGTTCTCCTCCGTCATCCCGCACCTGCTGGTGCCGGAGCTGCTGGAGGCGCTGACCGAGACGAAGGCCCGAAAGGTCCTCTCACTCAACCTCGCTCCGCAGCCGGGAGAAACGGATGGCTTTTCCCCGCAGCGTCATTTGGAGGTTTTGGGGCGACACGCCCCTAAACTCACCTTCGACGTGGTGCTGGCCGACCAGGATGCCGTGCCCGACCAGGACTCCCTGAGCGAGGCCGCCGATCAGCTCGGCGGGAGGGTCGAGCTGGCGCCCGTAGCGGCAGCCGGGGGCGCCGGCCGGACGGAGTCCGGGGAGGGGACTCCCCGGCACGACCCGGAGCTGCTGGCCGCCGCGTACGACCGTATTTTTCGGATGCATGGAAGGATCGGCCCATGGCGATGACGCCTGCGGTGAAGGACGAGATCTCCCGGCTCCCCGTCACCCGGACCTGCTGCCGGAAGTCAGAGGTCTCGTCGATCCTGCGCTTCGCGGGTGGGCTGCACCTGGTGAGCGGGCGGATCGTGATCGAGGCGGAGCTGGACACCGGGATCGCCGCCCGGCGGCTGCGCAAGGACATCCTGGAGATCTTCGGGCACTCCTCCGACCTGGTGGTGATGGCCCCCAGCGGGCTCCGGCGCAACAGCCGCTACGTCGTCCGGGTGGTTGCCGGCGGTGACCAGCTCGCCCGGCAGACCGGGCTCGTCGACAGCCGCGGGCGCCCGATCAGAGGGCTGCCCCCGCAGGTGGTCTCGGGCGCCACCTGCGACGCGGAGGCCGCCTGGCGCGGCGCGTTCCTGGCGCACGGGTCGCTGACCGAGCCGGGGCGCAGCTCCTCGCTGGAGGTCACCTGCCCCGGCCCGGAGGCGGCGCTGGCCCTCGTCGGCGCGGCCCGCAGGCTGCAGATCGCCGCCAAGGCGCGCGAGGTGCGCGGGGTGGACCGGGTCGTCGTCCGGGACGGTGACGCGATCGGCGCGCTGTTGACGCGACTCGGCGCCCATGAGTCGGTACTGGCGTGGGAGGAGCGCCGGATGCGCCGCGAGGTGCGGGCCACCGCGAACCGGCTCGCCAACTTCGACGACGCCAACCTGCGCCGCTCGGCGCGTGCCGCGGTCGCCGCCGGTGCCCGGGTGCAGCGGGCGCTGGAGATCCTCGGCGAGGAGGTCCCCGAGCATCTGGCCGCCGCGGGGCGGCTGCGGATGGACCACAAGCAGGCGTCGCTGGAGGAGCTGGGCGCCCTCGCCGACCCGCCGCTGACCAAGGACGCGGTGGCCGGGCGGATCCGGCGGCTGCTGGCCATGGCGGACAAGCGTGCGCAGGATCTTGGAATTCCGGGAACGGAATCGAATCTGACCGAAGAAATGGTTGGCTGATGAGCGGGGAAATGCTCGTCTGAGTGGCGTGGAAAACTCGTCCGACGAGCGGGAAAATGCTCGACTGAGCGGCGGGTTCAGGCGGTTTCCGGTCCGTGCGGCCGATGTGAGTTCCGCCCTGCCGGAGAGGTAGGGTCGGAGTCGGTCGGGGACATCCCAAACAGCCCTCGCCGGTTTCCTGACCGGCGTACCTAGCGAGGAGATCGGTTCGTGACGATCCGCGTAGGCATCAACGGCTTCGGCCGTATCGGTCGTAACTACTTCCGCGCCATGCTGGACCAGGGTGCGGACATCCAGATCGTGGGTGTCAACGACCTGACCGACAACGCCACACTGGTGCATCTGCTCAAGTACGACAGTGTTCTCGGCCGTCTGCCTTACGAGGTCGGCCACACCGAGGACACCATCACGGTCGGCAAGCAGACCTTCAAGACGATGGCGGAGAAGGACCCGGCCAACCTTCCGTGGGGCGAGCTGGGCGCCGACATCGTGATCGAGTCCACCGGTATCTTCACCAAGCGCGACGACGCCGCCAAGCACCTTTCCGCGGGTGCGAAGAAGGTCCTCATCTCGGCTCCGGCCAAGGAGGAGGACATCACCGTGGTGATGGGCGTCAACGAGGACAAGTACGACCCCGCCCGGCACGACGTGATCTCCAATGCCTCCTGCACCACCAACTGCGTGGCGCCGATGGCCAAGATCATGGACGAGAGCTTCGGCATCGAGCGCGGTCTGATGACCACGGTGCACGCCTACACCAACGACCAGCGCATCCTGGACTTCCCGCACAAGGACCTGCGCCGCGCCCGGGCCGCCGCGGAGAACATCATTCCGACCACCACCGGTGCCGCGAAGGCCACCGCGCTGGTCCTCCCGCACCTCAAGGGCCGGCTGGACGGCATCTCCATGCGCGTGCCGGTCCCCACCGGCTCGGTCATCGACCTGGTGCTCGACCTCAAGCGCGAGACCACCAAGGACGAGGTCAACGCCGCCTTCAAGAAGGCCGCCGACGGCCGGCTGCAGGGCATCGTCGACTACACCGAGGACCAGATCGTCTCCTCGGACATCGTCAACCAGCCGCCGTCCTGCACCTTCGACGCCTCGCTCACCATGGTCGACGGCAATCAGGCCAAGATCATCGGTTGGTACGACAACGAGTGGGGCTACTCCAACCGGCTGGTCGACCTCACCAGCTACGTCGGCTCCCAGCTCTGAACCCGGGCGTACCGAGGTGACGGACAGGGCTCGTGCACCCCGCACGGGCCCTGTCCCATGCCTCGTGCGCAGTGCACTCCCGGGGCCGGTGCCCCGGGCCCACGACAGGAGCCATCCATGAAGACGATCGACGAACTCGTCGGCGAAGGCGTGTCCGGCAAGCGGGTCTTCGTCCGCGCCGACCTCAACGTCCCGCTCGACGGCGACACCATCACCGACGACGGCCGGATCCGGGCCGCCGTCCCCACGATCCGGAAGCTCACCGAGAGCGGTGCGCGCGTGGTCGTAGCCTCCCACCTGGGGCGCCCCAAGGGCGCCCCGGACCCGCAGTTCTCGCTGGCGCCGGTCGCCGCGCGGCTCGGTGAACTCCTCGGCACCCGGGTCGCCTTCGCGGCCGACACGGTGGGGGACAGCGCGAAGGCCACCGTCGGCGGGACCGCCGACGGCGAGGTCACGCTGCTGGAGAACCTCCGCTTCAACCCCGGCGAGACGAGCAAGGACGACGCCCAGCGGGGTGCCTTCGCCGACGAGCTGGCCGCGCTCGCGGACGCGTACGTGGGGGACGGGTTCGGCGCCGTGCACCGCAAGCACGCCTCCGTCTACGACCTGCCGGCCCGCCTCCCGCACGCCGCCGGGTATCTGATCGCCACCGAGGTGGGGGTGCTGCGGAAGCTCACCCAGGACGTCGAGCGGCCCTACGCCGTGGTCCTGGGCGGCGCCAAGGTCTCCGACAAGCTCGGCGTCATCGACCATCTGCTGAGCAAGGCCGACCGGCTGCTGATCGGCGGCGGAATGGCCTACACCTTCCTCAAGGCCCAGGGGTACGAGGTCGGCAGGTCGCTGCTGCAGGAGGACCAGATCCCGGCGGTCAAGGGCTATCTGGAGCGCGCCGAGGAGCTGGGCGTGGAGTTCGTGCTGCCGGTGGACGTGCTGGCGGCCGCGGAGTTCCCCGACCTGAAGACCAAGGCGCCGGCCGACCCGGAGGTGGTGGCGGCGGACGCCATCCCGGCCGGGCTGGAGGGGCTGGACATCGGCCCGGAGAGCCGTAAGCTCTACGCCGCGAAGCTCGCCGACGCAGCCACCGTCTTCTGGAACGGTCCGATGGGTGTCTTCGAGCACCCGGACTTCGCCGAGGGCACCAAGGCCGTCGCGCAGGGTCTGCTCGACTCCCCGGCCTTCACCGTCGTCGGCGGCGGTGACAGTGCCGCCGCGGTGCGTCAGCTCGGTTTCGACGAGAATGCGTTCGGACACATCTCGACCGGTGGCGGCGCCAGCCTCGAGTACCTCGAGGGCAAGACGCTTCCCGGCCTGGCCGCACTGGAGGACTGACGCCGTGGGCGTCGCACGCGCGGCTGCCGGGCCGCGGGCAACTACGAGACTGGCACCGCGCCGCGCGAGCGGAGAAGCGAACATGGAAGGAAGGGCATGACGACACCGCCCACCCGCACCCCGCTGATGGCGGGCAACTGGAAGATGAACCTCAACCACCTCGAGGCCATCGCCCATGTGCAGAAGCTCGCCTTCGCGCTGACGGACAAGGACTACGAGGCCGTGGAGGTCGCGGTCCTGCCGCCCTTCACCGACCTGCGGTCGGTGCAGACGCTGGTCGACGGCGACAAGCTGCGCATCCGGTACGGCGCGCAGGACCTGTCCGCGCACGACTCCGGGGCCCACACCGGTGAGATCTCCGGCCCGATGCTGGCGAAGCTCAACTGCACCTTCGTCACCATCGGCCACTCGGAGCGCCGCCAGTACCATGGTGAGGACGAGCCGCTGGTCAACGCCAAGGTGAAGGCCGCGCTCAAGCACGGGCTGACCCCGATCGTCTGCGTCGGCGAGGAACTGGCCGTCCGCGAGGCGGGCCACCACGTCGCGCACACCCTCGGCCAGCTCGACGGCGCCCTCCAGGACGTCCCGGCCGAGGCCGCGGCCGGGCTGGTCATCGCCTACGAACCGGTCTGGGCCATCGGCACCGGCAAGGTCTGCGGCGAGGAGGACGCCCAGGAGGTCTGCGGTGCGATCCGCAGCCGGCTCGTGGAGCTGTATGACGACGAGACGGCCCAGCAGGTGCGCATCCAGTACGGCGGCTCCGTCAAGGCCGGCAACGTCGCCAAGATCATGGCGCAGCCCGACATCGACGGTGCGCTGGTCGGCGGGGCCTCGCTGGACACGGACGAGTTCGTCAGGATCGTCCGCTTCCGCGACCAGTGATCCGTCCGCGGGCGACCCGCGGCGTGTGACGCCGGGCCGTCGCCCGTCGTAGTCTTGCGGGGACCGGACCTGCGCTCCGGTCCCCGCAAGCGTTCGTAACGTCAAGTGTCCAGCCACGATCCGAGAGAGTTGGTCCAGCCGTGGTCATGGGGTTCTCAATCGCCCTCATCGTCTTCAGCGCCCTGCTGTTGCTGCTGGTGCTGATGCACAAGGGCAAGGGGGGCGGCCTCTCCGACATGTTCGGTGGCGGTATGCAGTCCTCCGTCGGCGGCTCGTCGGTCGCCGAGCGCAACCTCGACCGGATCACGGTCGTCGTCGGCCTGGTGTGGTTCGCCCTCATCGTCGTGCTCGGCCTGCTGATGAAGTTCAACAACTGAGCCGCAGCACGCCGCGGCACCGCCCCGGCCCCCTGCCCCCGATTCCCAGATGCCGCCTGCACGACGGCTGACAGGGTGTCGTACCCCCTGCCTATCATGAGGGCCCGCGTCCGGTACCGACGCAGTAACTCCGGTCCCCGGGCGCGCGTTGGGCCCTACGTACACTAGGGCGCCCGCAGCGGAGCGCGCAGTGCCGACGCTCCGTGGCACCGTGAGGCAGGGAGTTACGACCGTGGCAAGTGGCAACGCGATCCGGGGCAGCCGGGTCGGAGCGGGCCCCATGGGAGAGGCCGAGCGAGGCGATTCCGCGCCCCGCCTCCGCATCCCCTTCTGGTGCTCCAACGGGCACGAGACCCAGCCGAGCTTCGCCAGCGACGCGCAGATCCCGGAGACCTGGGACTGCCCCCGCTGCGGCTTCCCCGCCGGGAAGGACCCGGACAACCCCCCGGACCCGCCGCGCACCGAGCCGTACAAGACCCACCTCGCCTATGTCCGGGAGCGGCGCAGCGACGCGGACGGCGAGGCCATCCTCGCCGAGGCACTCGCCAAGCTCAGGGGCGAGGTCTGACGGACCCGGCCCCGGTGACCCGGGGAGGGACCCGGGGCCTGTGACACCGCGAGGCCGCCGCCGGCCGGGTGCCGGACGGCTGGGCCGACGCTGCCAGGACACCGAACGATGGACGGCTCGGCAACGCACCGAGGGGCGGTGCGTTGCCGAGCCGTCCATCGTCTAGGTTTGGGGCGGCGGGGTTCGTGGCGAGAGGAGCGGAATGGGCCGGTTTCGCTCGGTCCCGGAGCGCGCCGCGGGCGCGGCTCCCGATGCCGGAGTGCGGCGGTCGCCTCTCCCGCCGGGTTCCGCGGCCCGCGCGCCGCTCGCGGGAGGCGAACCGGCCCCCGGCCCGGGACATTTCGTGACCGCCTCTGCCCGCTGCCGGCCGCGGTGCGCTCGCTGTCCGGGCCCGCCCGCCGACCGCGGCCGCCGCCGTCCGCACGTCGACGCGGAGCGCGGGGCCGCCCGGCGCGGCGAGGCCCGGAGGCCGCGCCGCCGCCGGCCGGAGCCCGGCGCGGGGTGCCCGCGGCAGCCGGGCGGTCGCCACCTCGCACAACCGAACATGCCGGCTCCCGGCTCACTGCGGGCTGCGGGGCGAAACGGGTCACTCCGCCGGTGAACCGGTTCCCCGCCGCTCGGGCAGGAGCCCGATCCTTCCCCGCTCCCGACGGGCGGGACGACCCAGAGGAGATGCGATGAACGCTGAAGGCCGCACCCGACCCGATCAGCTGCCCGAGTGGCAGGCGCTGTCCCGGCACCGCGGCGCGTTCCGGGGCACTCACCTGCGGCAGCTCTTCGAGGACGATCCGGAGCGTGCCGAGCGGTACGCCGTACGCGTCGGCGACCTGTCCATCGACTACTCCAAGCACCTGGTCACCGACGAGACGCTGCGGCTGCTGCGGCAGCTTGCCGAGGCCGCGGGCGTGACGCGGCTGCGGGACGCGATGTTCGAGGGCGAGAAGATCAACGTCACCGAGGACCGCGCCGTGCTGCACACGGCGCTGCGCACCCCGGAGTCGGCCACCGTCCGGGTGGACGGCGAGAACGTGATGGGCAAGGTGCACCAAGTCCTCATCAAGATGGGCACCTTCGCCAACAAGATCCGCGAGGGCCACTGGCGCGGCCACACCGGCGAGCGGATCGAGAACGTCGTCAACATCGGCATCGGCGGCTCCGACCTCGGCCCCAAGATGGCCTACGAGGCACTGCGCCCCTACACCCGCCGCGACATGACCTTCCGCTTCGTCTCCAACGTGGACGGCGCGGACCTGCACGAGGCCGTCCGGGACCTGGACCCGGCCCGGACGCTCTTCGTCGTCGCCTCCAAGACCTTCACCACCGTGGAGACCATCACCAACGCCGAGGCGGCCCGGGAGTGGCTGCTGGCCGGTCTCGGAGGGGACCGCTCCGCCGTCGCGCAGCACTTCGTGGCCGTCTCCACGAACGCCGAGAAGGTCGCCGAGTTCGGCATCAACACCGACAACATGTTCGAGTTCTGGGACTGGGTCGGAGGCCGCTACTCCTACGACTCGGCCATCGGCCTCTCCCTCATGGTGGCCATCGGACCGGAGTGCTTCGGCGACATGCTGGCCGGCTTCCACCTCATGGACGAGCACTTCCGCTCCGCCCCCCTGGAGGCCAACGCGCCCATGCTGCTCGGCCTGCTGGGCATCTGGTACGGCAACTTCCACGACGCCCAGTCGCACGCCGTACTGCCCTACAGTCACTATCTGTCCCAGTTCACCGCCTACCTGCAGCAGTTGGACATGGAGTCCAACGGCAAGTCGACCACCCGCGAGGGCGGGCCGGTCGACTGGCAGACCGGCCCCGTCGTGTGGGGCACACCCGGCACCAACGGCCAGCACGCCTACTACCAGCTCCTGCACCAGGGCACCAAGATGATCCCCGCCGACCTGCTGGGCTTCGCCGAGCCGGTGGCCGAACTCGGCGGCCTGCGCGGCCAGCACGACCTGCTGATGGCGAACCTCTTCGCGCAGGGCCAGGCGCTGGCCTTCGGCAGGACCGCGGACGAGGTGCGCGCCGAAGGCGTGCCCGAGGCGCAGGTCCCGCACCGTACGTTCCCCGGGAACCGGCCCACGACCACCATCCTGGCCACCGCGCTGACCCCGTCCGTGCTCGGCCAGCTGATCGCGCTCTACGAGCACAAGGTCTTCGTCCAGGGCGCGATCTGGGACATCGACTCCTTCGACCAGTGGGGCGTCGAGCTGGGCAAGGCGCTCGCCAAGCGCCTCGAACCCGCCCTGACCGAAGGTGCGCAGGTGCCGGGCCTGGACGCCTCCACCTCCGCGCTGGTCGCCCGCTACCGGTCGCTGCGGGGCCGCACTCCCTGAGCCGCGCGCTCGACCGGGCGACCCCGGTGTGAAAGCCCCGCGCACACCGCAGGGGCCCGCCTCCCGGAGGCGGGCCCCTGCGACGATTACCCGGTAGGAGGTCAGGCTCCCGTCGCCGGGAGGGCGGCGGCTGCCGCCTCGTCCAGCAGCCACAGCGTCCGCGAGCGCCCGTACGCCGCGGCGGCCGGCGCCTGGAGCGGTCCGGGTTCCGCGGCGAGGGCGAGGGCGACCGCGTCGGCCTTGTCGTCGCCGGCCGCGAGCAGCCACACCTCCTCAGCGGCACGGATCGCGGGCAGCGTCAGCGACAACCGGGTGGGCGGCGGCTTGGGCGCCCCGTGCACGCCGACGACCGTGCGCTCGGTCTCCCGCAGCGCGGGGTGCTCCGGGAAGAGCGAGGCGACATGCGTGTCGGGCCCGACGCCGAGCAGCAGCACGTCGAACACCGGGACCCGCACGGTCGGGTCGGCACCCGCCGCGGCCGCGAGCTCGGTCGCGTACGCCTCCGCCGCGGCTTCGGCATCCCCCGCGTACCGGCTGTCGGAGGGTGGCATCACATGCACCCGCGCCGGGTCCAGCGGCAGCGCGTCCAGCAGCGCCTCCCGGGCCTGGGTGTGGTTGCGGTCCGGATGCCCCTCGGGAAGGAAGCGCTCGTCTCCCCACCACACGTCCAGCCGCGACCAGTCCAGCCGGGCGCGCGCCTCGGGCGAGTCGGCGAGCGCGGCCAGCAGCCCGTTGCCGTTCCGGCCCCCGGTCAGCACCACCGACGCGGTCCCGTGCGCGGCCTGCGCGTCGGCCAGGCGACCGGCCAGCCGGGCAGCCGCGGACCGGGCCAGTTCGTCCTTGTCGGCGTGCACGACCACTTCGCGGGCGCCCGTCATGACTCCGCCTTCCCCGCGGACCGGGACGGGGCCGGCTGCGCCGCGGCGCTCCCGCGCTTGCCGCCGGCCGCTTTCCGGGCGTTCTTCTCCACGCCGGCCGCGGTGCCCGCGGCAGCGGGCTTCTTCCGGGCCTCGGCCGGTGCGGGAGCCGGTGCGGAGGGGGTGGGATGCGCCGGATCCGGGCCGGAGATCCGGTTGACGCCGAAGTGGATGGCTTCGGCGTACGCCTCGTCCGGGTCGAGCCGCCGCAGTTCCTCGGCGAGCAGCTCGGCCGTGCTGCGCCGCTGGAGGGCTACGTGCCGGTCGGGCTGTCCCGGGACGGCGAGTTCGGCGAGTGCGCCGTTGGCCCGGTCGAGGCAGATCTGGCCCTCGCCCGTCTCCAGCTGCACGCCCGTGATGCCGGGGCCCTCGGAGATCCGGCGCTCGACCGGGATCCGCAGTCGCTCGGCGAGCCAGAGGGCGAGCAGTTCGCTGGAGGGGTTGTACTCCTCGCCCTCGACGACGGCCGACTTGATGGTGAGCTGCTTCTGGTCCACCGAGGCGGCGAGCATGCTGCGCCAGGGTGTGATCCGGGTCCAGGACAGGTCGGTGTCGCCCGGCGCGTAGGTGCTGGCGCGCAGGCTGAGCGCGCCGACCGGGTCCTCGGTCGCGGCGGCGTCGGTGATGCGCCGCTGGGCCAGCTTGCCCAGCGGGTCCTCGGACGGGTTCTCTGGCGCGTCCTCGGGCCACCACACGACGACCGGGGCGTCCGGCAGCAGCAGCGGCAGCACCACGCTGTGGGCGTGCGAGGCCAGTTCGCCGTGCAGCCGCAGAATGATCGTTTCTCCGGAGCCCGCCTCACGCGCGTCGCCGCCGACCCGGACCTCCGCGTCGAGCCGGTGCTGCGCCCGGTCGCGCGGGGAGCGGCCGGGGCGGCGGACGACGACGAGGATCCGCGAGGGATGCTCCTTGGAGGCGCCGCTGGCAGCCTTGAGCGCGTCGTAGTGGTTCCCCTCGTCGGTGACGATGACGAGGGTCAGCACCATGCCCATGGCGGGCGAGCCGAGGGAGCGGCGCGCCTTGACCAGTTCGGCGTTGATGCGGCTGGACGTGGTGTCCGTCAGATCGATGTTCATGGCCGCCGCCAAATCCGTCCGTCGCGTGCGAGCATCTCGTCGGCGGCCTGGGGGCCCCAGGTCCCGGCGGGATACTGCTCGGGCTTGCCGTGTTTGTCCCAGTACTCCTCGACGGGGTCGAGGATCTCCCAGGAGCGTTCGACCTCCTGGTGCCGGGGGAAGAGGTTCGCGTCGCCCAGCAGGACGTCCAGGATGAGGCGTTCGTACGCCTCCGGGCTGGACTCGGTGAAGGACTCGCCGTAGGCGAAGTCCATGGTCACGTCCCGGATCTCCATCTGGGTGCCGGGCACCTTGGAGCCGAAGCGGATGGTCACGCCCTCGTCCGGCTGGACGCGGATGACCAGCGCGTTCTGGCCCAGTTCCTGGGTGTCGGTGGCGTCGAAGGGGGAGTGCGGCGCCCGCTGGAACATCACCGCGATCTCGGTGACGCGGCGGCCCAGGCGCTTGCCCGTGCGCAGATAGAACGGCACCCCGGCCCAGCGCCGGTTGTCGATCTCCAGTTTGATCGCCGCGTAGGTGTCCGTCTTCGAGTGCGGGTCGATCCCGTCCTCGTCGAGATAGCCGGGCACCTTCTCGCCGCCCTGCCAGCCCGCCGCGTACTGGCCGCGCACGGTGTGCTTGCCCAGGTCCTTCGGCAGCCGCACCGAGTTGAGCACCTTCAGCTTCTCGGTCAGCAGCGCCTTGGCGTCGAAGGAGGTGGGCTCCTCCATGGCGGTCAGGGCGAGCAGTTGCAGCAGGTGGTTCTGGATGACGTCCCGGGCCGAGCCGATGCCGTCGTAGTAGCCGGCCCGGCCCCCGATCCCGATGTCCTCGGCCATGGTGATCTGCACGTGGTCGACGTAGCTGCGGTTCCACAGCGGTTCGAACAGCGTGTTGGCGAAGCGCAGGGCCAGGATGTTCTGGACCGTCTCCTTGCCGAGGTAGTGGTCGATCCGGAAGACCTCGCTGGCCCGGAAGACCTCGTGGATGACGGCGTTCAGCTCCTGCGCCGACTTCAGGTCGTGGCCGAAGGGCTTCTCGATGACGGCGCGCCGCCAGGAGTCGGGGCCGGCGTCCGAGAGCCCGTGCTTTTTGAGCTGGGAGACCACGGTGGGGAAGAACTTGGGCGGTACCGAGAGGTAGAAGGCGAAGTTGCCGCCGGTGCCCCGGGACTTGTCCAGCTCGTCGATGGTGGTCCGGAGGGTCTCGAACGCCTGGTCGTCGTGGAACTCGCCGGGGACGAACCGCATGCCCTGGGCCAGCTGCTGCCAGACCTCCTCCCGGAACGGGGTGCGGGAGTGCTCCTTGACCGCGTCGTGCACGACCTGGGCGAAGTCCTCGTCCTCCCAGTCGCGCCGGGCGAAACCGACGAGGGAGAAGCCCGGTGGGAGAAGCCCGCGGTTGGCGAGGTCGTACACCGCAGGCATCAGCTTTTTCCGTGACAAATCGCCCGTGACGCCGAAGATGACCAGGCCCGACGGCCCCGCGATGCGCGGGAGCCGTCGGTCCTGAGCGTCACGCAGCGGGTTGGCTGTGCCGCTCGCGCTGCTCAATTCGGTTACGCCTCCTTCGGGGCCAGGCGCTGCAGCTCGGCCTCGGTGGACTTGAGCAGGTCGTCCCAGGAGTCCGCGAACTTCTGGACGCCCTCGTCCTCCAGCACCGCCACGACGTCGTCGTAGGAGATGCCGAGCTTCGCGATGCCGTCGAGCACCGCCCGGGCCTCCTCGTAGGTGCCGCGGACCGCGTCGCCGCCGATCTCGCCGTGGTCGCCCACGGCCTGCAGGGTCGCCTCCGGCATGGTGTTGACCGTGTTCGGCGCGACCAGTTCGGTGACGTACAGCGTGTCCGGCAGCTCGGGGTCCTTCACACCGGTCGACGCCCACAGCGGACGCTGCTGGTTGGCACCGGCCTTCTCCAGCGCCTGCCAGCGGTCGGAGGCGACGACCTCCTCGTACGCCTGGTAGGCAAGCCGCGCGTTGGCGACGGCCGCCTTGCTCTTCAGCGCCGCGGCCTCGTCCGTGCCCAGCGCCGCCAGCCGCTTGTCGACCTCGGTGTCCACGCGGGAGACGAAGAAGGAGGCCACGGAGTGGATCTGCGACAGGTCGATGCCCAGCGCCTTGGCCTTCTCCAGGCCCGCCATGTAGGCCTCCATGACCGCGCGGTAGCGCTCCAGCGAGAAGATCAGCGTGACGTTGACGCTGATGCCCTTGCCGATCGTCTCGGTGATGGCCGGGAGACCGGCCTCGGTGGCCGGGATCTTGATGAACGTGTTCGGACGGTCCACCAGCCAGGCGAGCTGCCGGGCCTCGGCGATGGTGGCCTGCGTGTTGTGTGCCAGGCGCGGGTCGACCTCGATGGAGACCCGGCCGTCCTTGCCGCCGGTCGCCTCGTGGACCGGGCGGAGGATGTCGGCGGCGTCGCGGACGTCCGCAGTGGTGATCATCCGGACGGCCTCGTCGACCGAGACGCGGCGGGCGGCCAGATCGGAGACCTGCTGCTGGTAGCCGTCGCCCGCCGAGATCGCCTTCTGGAAGATGGTCGGATTGGTCGTCACACCGACCACGTGCTGCTCGTCCTTCAGCTCGCCGAGGTTGCCCGACGTGATGCGCTTGCGCGACAGGTCGTCCAGCCAGATCGCGACGCCTTCGTCGGAGAGGCGCTTCAGTGCGTCTGTCATGGGATTCGCATCTCCTGTGCTTGTTGGCTTCTTGTTGTGCCGGGTGCGCCGCGGGGACCGGACGCCCGGCGGGGGCGGCCGGACCGCCGGGGCACCTTCCGGGCCGGAGCCGGGGAGGTGCCCCGCCCGGTCAGCGTGCGGCCGCCTGCAGCGACTCCTTCGCCGCCAGGTGCACGGCCTCGGCGGTGAGGCCGAACTCCCGGAAGAGAACCTTGCCGTCCGCCGAGGCACCGAAGTGCTCCAGCGACACGATCCGCCCGGCCTCGCCCACGTACCGGTGCCAGGTCAGGCCCACGCCCGCCTCGACGGCGACCCGCGCCTTGATGTCCGGGGGCAGCACGCTGTCCCGGTAGGACTGCTCCTGCTCCTCGAACCACTCCAGGCACGGCATCGAGACGACCCTGGTGGGCACCCCCTGCTCCTGGAGCCGCTCGCGCGCCTCGACGGCGAGCTGCACCTCCGAACCGGTGCCGAGCAGGACCACCTGCGGGTGGCCGCCCTCGGCCTCGAAGAGCACGTACCCGCCCTTGGCCGCGGCCGGGTCGGCCTCGTAGGTCGGTACGCCCTGCCGGGTGAGGGCCAGGCCGTGCGGCGCCGGCTTGCTGGTGTGGCGGCGCATGATCTCCGCCCACACCTCGGAGGTCTCGTTGGCGTCCGCAGGACGGACGACGTTGAGACCGGGGATGGCGCGCAGCGCGGCCAGGTGCTCGACCGGCTGGTGCGTCGGACCGTCCTCGCCCAGACCGATGGAGTCGTGCGTCCACACGTAGGTGACCGGCGCCTTCAGCAGCGCGGCCAGCCGGACGGCGGGACGCATGTAGTCGGAGAAGACCAGGAACGTACCGCCGTAGATCCGGGTGTTCCCGTGCAGCGCGATGCCGTTCATCGTCGAACCCATCGCGTGCTCGCGGATGCCCCAGTGCACCGTACGCCCGTACGGGTCGGCGCCGGGCAGCGGGCCGCCCTCCGGCAGGAAGGAGGTGTCGGCGAACGTGGTGTTGTTCGACCCCGCCAGGTCGGCGGAGCCGCCCCACAGCTCGGGAATGATCGGGCCCAGTGCCTTGAGCACGCTGCCGGACGCCTTGCGGGTGGCCACCGACTCACCGGCGGGGAAGACGGGCAGCGCCTTCTCCCAGCCCTCGGGCAGCCGGCCCTCGCGGATCCGGTCGAACTCGGCGGCCCGCTGCGGGTTGGCGGTGCGCCAGACGGCCATCCGCTTGTCCCACTCGGCCTGCATCGCGCGACCGCGGTCGCTGGCCTTGCGGACGTGCGCGAAGACCTCGTCGGAGACGGCGAAGTGCTGGTCCGGGTCGAAGCCCAGGACCCGCTTGGTGGCCGCGACCTCCTCCTCGCCGAGCGCGGAGCCGTGCGCCGCCGCGGTGTTCTGCGCGTCGGGGGCCGGCCAGGCGATGATGGAGCGCATCGCGATGAAGGAAGGGCGCTCCGTCTCGGCCCGCGCCGCCTCCAGCGCCGAGTGCAGCGCCACGGGGTCCAGGTCTCCGTTCTCCTGCTGGTCCACGCGCTGCACGTGCCAGCCGTAGGCCTCGTACCGCCGCAGGGTGTCCTCGGAGAAGGCGGTCGCCGTGTCGCCCTCGATCGAGATGTGGTTGTCGTCCCACAGCACGATCAGATTGCCGAGCCGCTGGTGGCCGGCGAGCGAGGACGCCTCCGCCGAGACGCCCTCCTCCAGGTCGCCGTCGCTGGCGATGACCCAGACCGTGTGGTCGAACGGGGAGTCGCCCTCGGCCGCCTCCGGGTCGAAGAGCCCCCGCTCGTAGCGGGCCGCCATCGCCATGCCGACCGCGTTGGCGACGCCCTGGCCCAGCGGGCCGGTCGTCGTCTCGACGCCCGCCGTGTGCCCGTGCTCGGGGTGCCCGGGGGTGCGGCTGCCCCAGGTGCGGAACGCCTTGAGGTCGTCCAGCTCCAGGCCGTATCCGGCCAGGAAGAGCTGGATGTACTGGGTCAGGCTGGAGTGGCCAGCGGAGAGGACGAAGCGGTCCCGGCCCGTCCAGTCCGGGTCGGTCGGGTCGTGGCGCATCAGCTTCTGGTAGAGCAGGTACGCGACGGGCGCCAGGCTCATGGCCGTACCGGGATGGCCGTTACCGACCTTCTGCACGGCATCCATGGCCAGGACTCGAACCGTGTCCACGGCCTGCTGGTCCAGGTCGGTCCACTCAAAGTCTGTGGTGGTCGGCTTGGTGCTCACCCTGCGTCAGGGCTCCTCTCCACATGTTCGATGGCCGGTGTCTGTGCGCTCACCGGGCGGTGTCGAGCGTACCTCTGCCGGGACGTGCGACTTTTCGACAGTTCACTCTGTGGTCGTCACGAATGGTCGTCACGGGTGGTCACCCTCGCGCCGCGGCCGACGACCGGGAGTCGGGCCCGGACAGTCGGCCGTCCTCCCGGTCCGCGGCGAGCGACGCCGGAACACCACTCCCAGGCTGACGTCTGTTCCCCCGATCCGCCCGTCGGACACGACCCGGTTGCCGCGGAAGCCGGGTCCGGCGGGAGCCGGGTCCCTCCGATACGCGTCCGGAGGGGTGCGGCCCGGCCGGAGTCGGCTGCCCGGAGCCCCTGCCCGGGCCGCCCGCCGCCCGGGCCCGCCCGGCGCGTGGGCCGGGCTCCGGAGCGGAGCGGTGCCCGGGCCCAGGGGCCAACACGGTGACCCCCCATGACAGGCGCGGTATCGCCAACGTCTAAAGTGGCGTGGTACGCGCGAGCTTGGCCCGGGCCTGCACTTTTCCTTCTGTGCGCCGGTGCGGGCTCGCTGATTCCTTATGACGCGATCAGGGGTGTCCGTGACGGCCGTCGAATCCCGTCCTGCGGGGACGCTGGAGCCCAGCGGTCACCGGCCGACCGGTGCCCGCGTCAAGGCGTTCATCGAGCTGACCAAGCCGCGGATCATCGAGCTGCTCCTCATGACCACCATCCCGGTCATGTTCCTCGCGGCCCAGGGCGTTCCCGACCTCTGGCTCGTGGTGATCACCTGCCTGGGCGGCTATCTGTCGGCGGGCGGCGCCAACGCGCTCAACATGTACATCGACCGGGACATCGACGCGCTGATGCACCGCACCCAGCGACGCCCCGTCGTCACCGGAATGGTCAGCCCGCGTGAGTGCCTGGCGTTCGGCATCAGCCTGGCGGTGGCCTCCACTCTGATGTTCGGACTGCTGGTCAACTGGCTGTCCGCCGCGCTGTCGTTGGGGGCGCTGCTCTTCTACGTCGTCGTCTACACGATGCTCCTCAAGCGCCGCACCTCGCAGAACATCGTGTGGGGCGGCATCGCCGGCTGCCTGCCGGTCTTCATCGGCTGGTCGGCGGTGACCAACGAGCTGAGCTGGGCCGCCGTCATCCTCTTCCTGGTGATGTTCTTCTGGACCCCGCCCCACTATTGGCCGCTGTCGATGAAGGTCACCGAGGACTACAAGCGGGTCGGCGTGCCGATGCTCCCGGCCGTCGCGGGAAACGTCGTGGTGGCCAACCAGATCGTCGTCTACAGCTGGGTGATGGTCGCCGTCTCCCTGCTGCTGTGGCCCCTCGGCTACGTCGGCTGGCTCTACCCGCTCGTCGCGGTGCTGGCGGGCGGACTGTGGCTCTGGGAGGCCCATGCGCTGCGGGCCCGCGCCCGGGCCGGGCTGACCGGTGCCAAGCTCAAGGAGATGCGGCTCTTCCACTGGTCGATCACCTACGTCTCGCTGGTCTTCGCCGCGGTCGCCGTCGACCCCTTCGTGCGCTGAGCGCGCCGCGCACTGTCACGCGCGCACCCTCGACGCACGGAAGACCGGTCCCTCCCGCCGCCGGGAGGGACCGGTCTTCCGTGCGTGTGGCCCCGACCGGGGCACGCGGCTGCTAGCGGCCGCCGGGTGCGCCCAGTTGGATACCGGCCATGCGCTCCCACTCGTAGCGGCCGGTGCGCATGTGCTCGGCCATCTCCCCGTCGAAGCTCTCCCGCAGGGTGACGCCCTCGGCCCGCACGGCTTCCTCGGCGGCCTCCTTGGAGGGGGCCATCAGATCGCCCCAGGTGCCGTCCGCACCGACCAGGGAGATCCGGAAGCCGACCTGTCCCACGTAAGCGATCTGCGCCTCGGCGCTCCCGCCGTGCCGCTGCGCGAACGCGCCGGTCTGCTTGGCGAGGCGGGCCGCCCGCTTGCTGCTGTCTGCTGCCATGCCCCAGATGCTACCCGTGGGTAGTCGAGGCGGCGAGAGGTACCGGGGTACCGGAGTACCGGTCAGCGGCTCGGAGCCGGTTCCGCAGCCGGTTCCGGCTCGGTGGCGCCAGGCGCCGTGGCCCGGGAAGCCAGGGAAGCCCGGGAAGGGGCGGGAACGGTGTCCCCGGCGGCCGCCGGAAGGCCGCGCTCCCGGGTGGAGAGCACCACACGCAGCACTCCGACCCATACCAGCGTCGAGCCCAGCAGGTGCAGCCCGACCAGGACCTCGGGCAGGTCGGTCGCGTACTGCACGTACCCGAGGGCGCCCTGCGCCAGCAGCACCAGGATCAGGTTCCGCACCGTCCTCCGGGGCCCGGCCGGCGCGTCCATGAGGCGCAGCCCGAGGGCGAGGACGAGGGCCAGCAGCACCACGATCCAGGCGAGCGCGGCGTGCGTGCGGGTGGCCAGCTCCACGGCGACCGGCATCCGGTCCACCTCGCTGCTGTCACCCGCGTGCGGCCCCGCTCCGGTGACGACGGTGCCCGCGACGACCAGGCAGGCCGTGAAGGCGACCAGTACGTGGGTGAGCCTGCGTACCTGGCTGCCCACCAGCGGCCGGGGCGGCGCGTCACCCTCCCGCGCGCGCAGCCAGGTGAGGGTGGTGACGGTCAGCAGCGCGGTCGCGGCCAGGAAATGCCCGGCGACGACGAAGGGGTTCAGCTTCACCCACACCGTGATGCCGCCCAGCACGCCGTTGCCCACCACGACCCAGAACTGCGCCCAGGCGAGCCGGCTCAGGCCGCTGCGGGCGGGCTTCGCCGCCCGTGCGGCGATGATGGTCCAGCCGACCGCGGCCGAGACCACCCAGGTCATCATGCGGTTGCCGAACTCGATGGCACCGTGCACCCCCATGGCGGAGGTGGCGGTGAGGCTGTCGTCGCTGCACTTGGGCCAGGTGTCGCAGCCCAGGCCCGAGCCGGTCAGCCGCACCGCGCCGCCGGTCACCACGATGACGATGCTCATCAGCAGCGCGGCCAGGGCCGCCCGCTCCACGGTGCGGGGCGAGGGGGTCCAGCGCGCGGCGATGTACGCGACGGGGTTACGTACGAGTTCGAGCAGTTTCGGCACGAAGCCATGGTAGAGGGCCGCTTGTGCGCGCGTTCACGAGGGGCGCCCGGGGGACGTCACTCCCATTTGAAGAACCGGGCGGCGGCGCCGAGACCCAGTACCGCCCAGACCGCCAGTACGCCCAGATCGCCCCAGGGTATCCCGGTCCCGTGCCGGAGCACCTCGCGCAGCCCGTCGGAGAGCGCGGAGATGGGCAGCAGCTGCAGCACGCCCTGCGCGGCGTCCGGGAACTTCTCCAGCGGGACGACGACCCCGCCGCCCACCAGCAGCAGGATGAACACCAGATTGGCCGCCGCCAGCGTGGCCTCCGCCCTCAGGGTGCCGGCCATCAGCAGCCCGAGCCCGGAGAAGGCCGCCGTGCCCAGCAGCAGGAGGAGCAGCACAGCGGCTGGGTTGCCGTGCGGCGACCAGCCCAGCACCAGCGCCACCACGCTCAGCAGCAGTACCTGCAGGGCCTCGATCACCAGCACCGAGCAGGTCTTCGCGGTCATCAGCCCCCACCGCGGCAGCGGCGAGGCGCCCAGCCGCTTGAGGACGCCGTAGCGGCGCTCGAAGCCGGTGGCGATGGCCTGCCCGGTGAAGGCGGTGGAGAGCACCGCCAGCGCCAGGATGCCGGGCGCCAGGAAGTCGACCCGTGAGCCGCGGCCGGTGTCGACGATGTCGACGGCGCTGAAGAGCACCAGCAGCAGCGTCGGGATGACGACGGTCAGCAGCAGCTGCTCGCCGTTGCGCAGCTGGGTACGGGTCTCCAGCCACGCCTGGGCCCGCACCATGCGCGGCAGCGGCGCGGCTCCCGGCGCGGGCGCGTACCCGCCGCCGGCGGTACCGGTTCCGTTCACGAGCGCAGCTCCTTCCCCGTCAGTTCCAGGAAGACGTCCTCCAGCGTTCTGCGCTCCACCGAGATCCGGTCGGGCAGGACGCCGTTCTGCGCGCACCAGGACGTCACGGTCGCCAGGAGCTGCGGGTCGACCGTGCCGGTGAGCCGGTAGCTGCCCGGGCTGAGCTCGGCCGCGCCGGTCTGCGGGGGCAGTGCCTTGAGCAGCGACTTCAGGTCGAGCCCCGGGCGTCCGGTGAAGCGCAGGGTGTTCTCCGCGCCGCCCCGGCACAGCTCCTCGGGGGAGCCCTGGGCGATGACCCTGCCGCCGTCGACGATGGCGACGTCGTCGGACAGCTCCTCGGCCTCGTCCATGGCGTGGGTGGTCAGCAGCACCGTCACCCCGTCGGCGCGCAGCTCGCGCACCAGGTCCCAGGTGGCGTGCCGGGCCTGTGGGTCGAGCCCGGCGGTCGGCTCGTCCAGGAAGACCAGCTCGGGGCGCCCCACCAGGGCCAGTGCGAGACCGAGCCGCTGCTGCTGGCCGCCGGAGAGCCTGCGGTAGGGGGTGCGGCCGCAGCCGCCAAGGCCGAGGCGTTCGATCAGTGCCGGCACCTCCAGCGGGTGCGCGTGCAGTGCCGCCATGTGGCGGAGCGTCTCCTCGGCTCTGGCCGTGGGGTAGATACCGCCGCTCTGGAGCATCACCCCGATCCGGGGCCGCAGCTCGGCGCCCTGGGCGATCGGGTCGAGGCCGAGCACCCGCACGGTGCCGGAGTCCGGCCGGCGGTAGCCCTCGCAGGTCTCGACGGTGGTGGTCTTACCCGCTCCGTTGGGGCCGAGGAACGCGGTGACGGTGCCCCGTGCGACGGTCAGGTCGAGCCCGTCGACGGCGGTCCTGCTGCCGTACCGCTTCACCAGCCCGGCGACCTCCACAGCCGCTGAACTTCGCATGCAGGGCAGTCTAGGGAGCGGGCCGCGGCGCCCCTGCGGCGGGCTGCGGCGGACGCGGGCCCGCCGGTTAGGTCAGCCTTACGTGATGCACTCCATCGGGGCTGGTCAGAGCTGTCGCTTGCCCGGGTCGGCGGAATTAAGCAACAATGACGTTGTGAAAAAGAGGGACCAGGCTCGGGAGCACCGACCGATGGCCGCACCGGCCACCGGCGGAACCGCGTCGGGTCCCTCGGCGCAGGATGAACAGCACGGCACGAGGAACAAGGTCGCTCGCTCCGTCCTGGACCACGGCCCCTCCACCGCGGCCGAACTGGCGCTGCGGCTGGAGCTGACCCAGGCGGCAGTCCGCCGCCATCTGGACGCGCTCGTGGCCGAGGGCGTCGTGGAGCCCCGCGACAAGCGGGTCTACGGCTCGCGCGGCCGGGGCCGCCCGGCCAAGGTCTTCGCCCTGACCGACTGCGGGCGGGACGCCTTCGATCAGGCGTACGACGAGCTGGCCGCGGACGCCCTGCGCTGGATCGCCCGGACCGCCGGGGACGGCGAGGCCGGGGAAGCCGCGGTCGCGGCCTTCGCGCGCGCCCGGGTGGAGGCGCAGGCGGAGAAGTACCAGGAGGCCCTGGAGCGGGTCGCGCCCGAGGACCGGGTGCGGGCCCTGGCGCAGGCGCTGACCGCGGACGGGTACGCTGCCACCGCGCGTGACGCGCCCGCGCAGGTCGGCGAGCAGCTCTGCCAGCACCACTGCCCGGTGGCCCACACGGCCGAGCAGTTCCCCCAGCTGTGCGAGGCGGAGACGGAGGTCTTCTCCCGGCTGCTGGGCACGCACGTCCAGCGGCTGGCGACCATCGCGCACGGCGACGGAGTGTGCACGACGTTCATCCCCAGGACACACCCGCACCCCGAGACCGCCGCGGCCCAGCCCCCGGCAGCCAGGAACCCCGCACGACCACCGAAGACCAGCAACGCCACCAACGCGAACGACGCCGGGAGGAACCCCGCATGACCGCTCCTACGGAGACTGCTCACCCTGAGCTCGAGGGGCTGGGCAAGTACGAGTACGGCTGGTCCGACTCCGACGCCGCGGGCGCAACCGCGAAGCGCGGCCTCTCCCAGGATGTCGTCCGCGACATCTCGGAGAAGAAGAACGAGCCCGACTGGATGCTCAAGCTGCGCCTCAAGGGGCACAAGCTCTTCGAGAAGAAGCCGATGCCCAACTGGGGCTCGGACCTGTCGGGCATCGACTTCGACAACATCAAGTACTTCGTGCGGTCCACCGAGAAGCAGGCGCAGTCCTGGGAGGACCTGCCCGAGGACATCAAGAACACCTACGACAAGCTCGGCATCCCGGAGGCGGAGAAGCAGCGCCTGGTCGCCGGTGTCGCCGCGCAGTACGAGTCGGAGGTCGTCTACCACCAGATCCGCGAGGACCTGGAGAAGCAGGGCGTCCTCTTCCTGGACACGGACACCGCGCTGCGCGAGCACCCCGAGCTGTTCCAGGAGCACTTCGGCACCGTCATCCCGGCCGGCGACAACAAGTTCGCCGCGCTGAACACGGCGGTGTGGTCGGGTGGTTCCTTCATCTACGTGCCGCCGGGCGTGCACGTCGACATCCCGCTCCAGGCCTACTTCCGGATCAACACCGAGAACATGGGTCAGTTCGAGCGGACGCTGATCATCGTCGACGAGGACGCCTACGTGCACTACGTCGAGGGCTGCACGGCGCCGATCTACGACTCGGACTCGCTGCACTCGGCCGTCGTCGAGATCATCGTCAAGAAGGGCGGCCGCTGCCGCTACACGACGATCCAGAACTGGTCGAACAACGTCTACAACCTGGTCACCAAGCGCGCTGTGGCCTACGAGGGCGCGACCATGGAGTGGGTGGACGGCAACCTCGGCTCCAAGGTGACGATGAAGTACCCGGCGGTCTACCTCATGGGTGAGCACGCCAAGGGCGAGACGCTGTCCGTCGCCTTCGCGGGCGAGGGCCAGCACCAGGACGCGGGCGCCAAGATGGTCCACATGGCCCCCCGCACCTCCTCGAACATCGTCTCGAAGTCGGTGGCCCGCAGCGGCGGCCGGACCTCCTACCGGGGGCTCATCGAGATCGGTGAGGGCGCCGAGGGCTCCAAGTCCAACGTGCTGTGCGACGCGCTGCTGGTGGACACCGTCTCGCGCTCCGACACCTACCCCTACGTCGACGTCCGCGAGGACGACGTGACGATGGGCCACGAGGCGACCGTCTCCAAGGTCAGCGACGACCAGCTCTTCTACCTGATGAGCCGCGGTCTGTCCGAGGACGAGGCCATGGCGATGATCGTGCGCGGCTTCGTCGAGCCGATCGCCAAGGAGCTGCCCATGGAGTATGCGCTGGAGCTGAACCGGCTGATCGAGCTGCAGATGGAAGGAGCGGTCGGCTGACGCCGCCCGCCCCCGTTCCGAGTCATCCGTGACCCCTTCTCCGACCAGGTGAGTGAGCCGAAGGGGGCGCCGGTGCCGAAAGGGAGAACGCGCGCGGGTCCCGGATGACGAGGGAGCGAGCACGATCGAACGTCGGCACCGGGCCCGAGCCCCCGGAGGCGGGCGCACACAAAGAGGCAGAAAGCGAGCAACACGACAGCCATGGCTGAGGCCCAGAACATCCCCGTCGGTTCCAACACCACGGGATCCATCGCGGTGGCCGCAGAGTCCACCACCGCCACCAGGATGAGCGCCCCGCCGTCCTTCGACGTGGCGGACTTCCCGGTGCCGCACGGCCGCGAGGAGGAGTGGCGCTTCACTCCTCTGGACCGGCTCAAGGGCCTGCACGACGGTACGGCGCAGGCGACCGGCTCGGTCAAGACCGAGGTGTCCGCGCCGGACGGGGTCACCGTCGAGAAGGTGTCGCGGGACGACGCGCGCATCGGCCGCGCCGGCAAGCCGGTGGACCGGGTGGCGGCGCAGGCGTTCTCCGCGTTCGAGAAGGCCAGTGTCATCTCGGTGCCCAAGGACGCGGTGCTGACCGAGCCGGTGCGGGTCTCCCTGCACGGCGAGGGCGGCGTGACCTACGGCCACACCGTCTTCGACATCGGCGCCTTCGCCGAGGCCGTCATCGTCATCGACCACACCGGTGACGCGGTGCGCTCGGCCAATGTCGAGTTCGTGCTCGGCGACGGCGCCAAGGTGACCGTCGTCTCCGTGCAGGACTGGGACGACACCGCCGTGCACTGCTCGCAGCACAACGCGCTGGTGGGCCGGGATGCGACCTTCAAGTCGGTCGTGGTCACCTTCGGCGGCGACCTGGTGCGGCTCAACCCCCGGGTCAGCTACGGCGGCCCGGGAGCCGAGGCCGAGCTGTACGGCCTGTACTTCACCGACGCCGGGCAGCACCAGGAGCACCGGCTGCTCGTCGACCACGACACCCCCAACTGCCGCAGCAACGTCGCCTACAAGGGCGCGCTCCAGGGCGACGACGCGCACGCGGTGTGGATCGGTGACGTGCTCATCCAGGCGGCGGCCACCGGCACCGACACCTACGAGCTGAACCGCAACCTGGTGCTCACGGACGGCTCGCGCGTCGACTCGGTGCCCAATCTGGAGATCGAGACCGGCGAGATCGTCGGCGCCGGGCACGCCTCGGCGACCGGCCGTTTCGAGGACGAGCAGCTCTTCTACCTGATGGCGCGCGGCATCTCGGAGCGCGAGGCGCGCCGGCTGGTGGTGCGCGGCTTCTTCGCCGAGCTCGTCCAGCAGGTCGGCATTCCGGACGTGGAGGAGCGCCTCATCGCCCGGATCGAGGCGGAGCTGGAGGCGTCGGTCTCATGAGCGAGAGCTTCGTCAGGGCCGCCTCGCTGGGCGACCTGGAGGAGGACACCCCGCTGCGGGTGGAGCTGGACGGCGTCCCGGTCTCCCTCGTGCGCACCGAGGGTGACGTGTTCGCCATCAACGACATCTGCTCGCACGCCAACGTGTCGCTCTCGGAGGGCGACGTGGAGGACTGCACCATCGAGTGCTGGCTGCACGGCTCCCGCTTCGACCTGCGCACCGGCAAGCCCTCCGGGCTGCCCGCCACCCGCCCCGTCCCCGTGTACCCCGTCAAGATCGAAGGAGACGGCCCCGATGCGGCAGTGCTCGTCTCCGTCACACAGGAGTCCTGAAGTCCCCATGGCAACGCTTGAGATCAACGACCTGCACGTCTCCGTCGAAACTGAGGGCGGCCCCACCGAGATCCTGCGCGGCGTCGACCTGACCGTGAAGCAGGGCGAGACGCACGCGATCATGGGGCCGAACGGCTCCGGCAAGTCCACGCTGGCCTACTCGCTGGCGGGACACCCGAAGTACACCGTCACCAGCGGCTCCGTGAAGCTCGACGGCGAGGACGTCCTGGAGATGTCCGTCGACGAGCGCGCCCGCGCGGGTGTCTTCCTCGCCATGCAGTACCCGGTCGAGGTCCCGGGTGTCTCCGTCTCCAACTTCCTGCGCACCTCCGCCACCGCCATCCGCGGTGAGGCCCCCAAGCTGCGTACCTGGGTCAAGGAGGTCAAGGAGGCCATGGAGCGCCTCTCGATCGACCCGAAGTTCGCCGAGCGCAACGTCAACGAGGGCTTCTCCGGCGGTGAGAAGAAGCGGCACGAGATCCTGCAGCTGGAGCTGCTGAAGCCGAAGATCGCGATCCTGGACGAGACCGACTCCGGCCTGGACGTGGACGCGCTGCGCGTCGTCTCCGAGGGCGTCAACCGAGTCCGGGAGACCGGCGATGTGGGCACCCTCCTGATCACGCACTACACCCGCATCCTGCGCTACATCAAGCCCGACCACGTGCATGTCTTCGCCAACGGGCGGATCGCCGAGTCCGGCGGTGCCGAGCTGGCCGACAAGCTGGAGGAAGAGGGCTACGAGGAGTACGTGAAGGGTGGTGCCACTGCGTGACACAGCTCCCGGGTCTGCTGGACACCGAGGCGATCCGTAAGGACTTCCCGATCCTGGACCGCCTGGTGCACGACGGGCAGAAGGTCGTCTACCTGGACAACGCCGCCACCTCGCAGAAGCCGACGCAGGTGCTCGACGCCCTCGCCGACTACTACGAGAAGCACAACGCCAACGTCCACCGTGGCGTGCATGTGCTGGCCGAGGAGGCCACGGCGCTGTACGAGGGCGCGCGCGACAAGGTCGCCGCGTTCATCAACGCGCCCAGCCGTGACGAGGTGATCTTCACCAAGAACGCCTCGGAGTCGCTCAACCTGGTGGCCAACATGCTCGGCTGGGCAGATGAGCCCTACCGTGTCGAGCGGGACACCGAGATCGTCATCACGGAGATGGAGCACCACTCCAACATCGTTCCGTGGCAGCTGCTCTCGCAGCGCACCGGCGCGAAACTGAAGTGGTTCGGCCTCACCGACGAGGGCCGGCTGGACATGGCCGGGGTCGAGGAGCTGATCACGGAGCGCACCAAGGTGGTCGCGCTCACGCTCGTCTCCAACATCATGGGCACCTTCAACCCCGTCGAAGAGATCGTGCGACGGGCGCAGGAGGTCGGTGCTCTGGTCGTGGTGGACGCCTCGCAGGCGGCCCCGCACATGGTGCTGGACGTGCAGGCGCTCCAGGCCGACTTCGTGGCCTTCACCGGCCACAAGATGTGCGGCCCCACCGGCATCGGCGTGCTGTGGGGGCGCCAGGAGCTGCTCAACGACCTGCCGCCGTTCCTCGGCGGCGGGGAGATGATCGAGACCGTCACGATGCACTCGTCGACGTACGCTCCGGCGCCGCACAAGTTCGAGGCGGGCACCCCGCCGATCGCGCAGGCGGTCGGGCTCGGTGCCGCCGTCGACTACCTCAGCGCGATCGGTATGGACCGGATCCACCAGCACGAGCAGGCACTGACGGAGTACGCGGTGCGCAAGCTCCAGGAGATCCCGGACCTGCGGATCATCGGCCCCGCCACGGCCGAGGACCGCGGTGCCACGATCTCCTTCACGCTGGGTGACATCCATCCGCATGATGTCGGCCAGGTGCTGGACGAGCAGGGCATCGCGGTGCGGGTGGGCCATCACTGCGCCCGCCCGGTCTGCCTGCGGTACGGAATTCCTGCCACCACGCGAGCGTCGTTCTATCTGTACTCCACGCCCGCCGAGGTGGACGCCCTGGCGGACGGGCTGGAACACGTACGGAATTTCTTCGCTTAGGGGCTGTCGGTGAAGCTGGACTCGATGTACCAGGAAGTCATCCTGGACCACTACAAGCATCCGCATGGACGCGGGCTGCGCGACGGCGATGCCGAGGTGCACCACGTCAACCCGACGTGCGGTGACGAGATCACCTTGCGTGTGCGGTACGACGGCGACACCATCGAGGATGTGTCGTACGAGGGCCAGGGCTGTTCCATCAGCCAGGCCAGCGCCTCGGTGCTGAACGAGCTGCTGGTCGGCAAGGAACTGCCCGAGGCCCGCAGGATCCAGGAGACGTTCCTGGAGCTGATGCAGTCCAAGGGTCAGCTCGAGCCGGACGACAGCATGGAGGACCTGCTGGAGGACGCCGTGGCGTTCGCCGGGGTCTCGAAGTACCCGGCGCGGGTGAAGTGCGCGCTGCTGAGCTGGATGGCGTGGAAGGACGCGACATCGAAGGCGTTCAGCGGGGCGGACGCGAGCGCGCAGGAGCCGGGGGAAGCCGACTCGGCCAAGGAGAAGACGGCATGACCGAGATGACCACCAAGCCCGCGAGCGAGGAAGAGGTCCGCGAGGCGCTCATGGACGTCGTCGACCCGGAGCTGGGTATCGACGTCGTCAACCTCGGCCTGATCTACGGGATCCACGTCGACGACGCGAACATCGCCACCATCGACATGACGCTCACCTCGGCGGCCTGTCCGCTGACCGACGTCATCGAGGACCAGGCGCAGTCCGCGACCGAGGGCATCGTCAACGAACTCAAGATCAATTGGGTCTGGATGCCCCCGTGGGGCCCCGACAAGATCACCGACGACGGGCGTGAGCAGCTCAGGGCGCTGGGCTTCAACGTCTGAGCGCTCCGGCAGCTGTTCCGCGTACGGCGGGCGACGGCCGCGCACCCTCGGGGTGCGCGGCCGTTCGCATGGTCGGAACTTTTTTGTGTACGGCCGTACGCAACGTTGTGTACGCTCGTACGCATGACGTATGTGACGCTGGCGGCGGCGATTCTCGCGGAGGTACTGGGGACGACCGCGATGAAGTACAGCGAGGGCTTCAGCAAACTGGTGCCCTCGCTGCTGACGGCGGCCGGCTATCTGGTGGCGTTCGTGCTCCTCGCGCAGACGCTCAAGAGCATGTCCGTGGGGACCGCCTACGCCATCTGGTCCGGTGCGGGGACGGCGGCGATCGCGCTGATCGGCATGGTGTTCATCGGCGAGTCGGTCACCGCCGCGAAGATCCTCGGCCTGCTGCTGGTGATATGCGGAGTCGTGGTGCTCAACCTGGGAGGCGCGCACTGATGGGACGGCGATACGACCCCGAGCGGCGGCAGCGGATCATCGACGCCGCGATCCGGCTGGTCGAGCTGAAGGGCATCTCGGCACTCAGCCACCGCTCGGTCGCGGCCGAAGCGGACGTGCCGCTCGGCTCCACCACCTACCACTTCGGGAGCCTGGACGATCTGCTCGTCGCGGCGCTCCAGCAGGTCACCTGCGGGCCGCAGTCCGAGATCGAGACCTGGGACCGGGAACTGTCCGGCCAGGAATCCCTGCTGGACGTGATGGTGCGCATCCTGGAGGAATACGCCTCGGGAGCGCACGGACGCATCCGGCTGGAGTACGAGCTCTACCTCGCCGCCCTGCGCCGCCCGCCGCTCCAGCCGGTCGCGGCCGCCTGGATCGACGACTGGGTCGAGGTCGTCGGCCGGCACACCGCGGACCCGGCCACGGCCCGGGCGCTGGCGGCGCTGATCGACGGACTGCTGCTGCAGATCCTGCTCACCGACCGCCCCTTCGACCGGACGGAGGTCCGCTCGGCGCTCGCCCGGGTGCTCGGCGATCCGGGCCCGGCCGCGGACGGTGAGCGCTCCTAGCCCCGACCGGCCCGTGGACCGGTTCGTCATCGCCCGCCGGATCCGGATAGCGTTCGAGGTATGACCGACGCACCCACTCCCCGCACCACCGGCGCCGTCGCCGCCGGCCTCGCCACCGTCGCCGATGGCACGGTCCTGGACACCTGGTTCCCCAGCCCGGAGCTCGTCGCGGAGCCCGGCCCGGCGGGCAGCGAGCGGCTGAGCGCCGAGCGCGCCGCCGAGCTGCTCGGCAGCGCCGCGCCGCAGGCACTCGGGGAGGACCCGCGCCGCGGCGTCGAGATCGTCGCCGTCCGCACGGTCATCTCTTCCCTGGACGACAAGCCGCTGGACGCGCACGACGTGTATCTGCGCCTGCACCTGCTCAGCCACCGCCTGGTACGCCCGCACGGCCTCAGCCTCGAAGGGCAGTTCGCGCACCTGGCCAATGTCGCCTGGACCAACCTGGGTCCGGTACCGGTGGACAAGGTCGAGGAGGCCCGGCTCGCCGCCCGCGCCTCGGGCGCGCACCTGGCGGTGACCAGCGTGGACAAGTTCCCGCGGATGACCGACTACGTGGTTCCCAAGGGCGTCCGGATCGGCGACGCCGACCGGGTCCGGCTGGGCGCGCACCTCGCCGAGGGCACCACCGTCATGCACGAGGGCTTCTGCAACTTCAACGCCGGCACCCTGGGCACCTCCATGGTCGAGGGCCGGATCAGCGCGGGCGTCGTCCTCGGCGACGGCACCGACCTGGGCGGCGGCGCCTCGATCATGGGCACTCTCTCCGGCGGCGGCAAGCAGGTCGTCTCCATCGGCGAGCGCTGCCTGATCGGTGCGGAGGCGGGCATCGGGATCTCGCTCGGCGACGACTCGGTCGTCGAGGCCGGCCTCTATGTCACGGCCGGTACCCGTGTCACCCTCCCGGACGGGAAGATCGTCAAGGCGCTGGAGCTGTCCGGCGCGAACAACCTGCTCTTCCGCCGCAACTCGGTCACCGGCGCCGTCGAGGCCCTGCAGCGCAGCGGCTCGTGGGGCGGCCTGAACGAGGCGCTGCACAGCCACAACTGAGGCCCGCCCGCGCGCCTGCGCCGCCGCGCCACCGCTGGAGCGGGGCGCGGCGGCGCGGCGTCACAACTGCGCAACCGATCGGGAGGGCGGCGGGCGCACCCGTCCCGCACCCGGGCCCGCAGGCCGTAGGCTTGCCATATGCGTGATCTTGGGGCCGGGCTGCGGTACTTGGGGCAGGGACAGCGGTGGGTGCTCACCCACGGGCGGTGGTTCGGATTCGGGCTGCTGCCCGCGCTGATCACCCTCGTCCTCTACGCGGCGGCCCTCGTCGCGCTCGGCTTCTACGCCGACGACCTGGCCGCCTGGGCCACGCCCTTCGCCGACGACTGGGACGCCACGGGCCGTGCCCTGACCCGCGGTGTCTTCGCGATCATGCTGTGGTGCGCCGTGCTGATGCTGGCCGTGGTGACGTTCGCGGCGGTCACCCTGCTGATCGGCGAGCCCTTCTACGAGAAGCTCTCCGAGCGGGTCGAGGAGAGCGAGGGCGGACTGCCCGAGCAGGTCGTCGACCAGCCCCTGTGGCGGGAGCTGTGGACCTCGCTGTGCGACAGCGCCTACGTGCTCTTCCGCACGCTGCTGTTCACGGTCCCGCTCTTCTTCCTCGGCTTCGTCCCGGTGATCGGGCAGAGCGTCGTCCCGGCACTCGGCTTCTGCGTCGCGGGATTCTTCCTCACCCTGGAACTCGCCTCCGTCGGGCTGCAGCGCCGGGGCGTTCCGGTGCGGGAGAGGCTGGCGATGCTGCGCCGGCGCAAGGCCCTCGCGCTGGGCTTCGGAGTGCCGCTGGCGCTGGCCTTCCTGGTGCCGCTGCTCGCCGTCCCGCTGATGCCGGGTGCCGTGGCGGGCGCGACCCTGCTGGTGCGGGACCTGACCGGAACCCGGCCCGGCCCCGGCGCCCCCGGCGCGGCGCCCGGTGCGGGGGCGCCGCCCCACGGCCCGGCCGGCCGCCCGGGCCCGGTCCCCGGAGCGCCGGGCTCCCCGTACGGCACCCCTCCGGCACCGCCCCACGGCGCACCGGGGGCACCGCCCCGCGGCGTGCCCGGGGCGCCCCCGCACGGCGGACAGCCCGCTGTTCCACCACCGTACGGGCCCCGGGGCGGCAAGCCGCCCCGGCGGGCCTGACCGTCCCGCCGGTGCGCGGCGGGACGGGGACACCGAGCGCTCCGCCCCGCAGCGGCCCGGGGCGGGGCTGCTCGACCGCGTCGGTTCAGCGGCGCGTGATCCGGACCACCGACGGATCGTGGTCACTGATCTGGTCGGCGAACTCCGCGTTGATGTGGACGATGTCGTACTCGGGCCGCCCGGCGCCCGGGCTGGTCAGCAGATGGTCCAGGGTCTGGGAGTTGCCGTTGTAGACGTAGCCGTAGCGCTCGTCGCGGGGCAGCCGGTCGAGCGGGCTGGTCAGCGCGTGGCCCGAGCGCAGCGTGCGCAGGGCGGGGGAGAAGGGGAAGTCGTTGAAGTCGCCGCCCGCCACGACCACGGCCTTCGGGTCGACGTCGCGCAGCGTGCGCACGAAGCCGTTGACCACCTCGGCCTGCGTGACGCGCTGCTGCTCCGAGTGCCGGGCGGGCGGCTGGAAGCGGCCCTCCATCGGCTGGTCGCCGCCCTTGGAGCTGAAGTGGTTGGCGACCACGAAGACCGTGCGGCCCCGGAAGCGGAACTCGCCCGCCAGAGGCTTGCGGCTGTCCTCCCAGGCGGCGTCCCGCGGTGCGATCCGGCCCGGTGAGGCGGACAGCGCGGGCTCGCCGCCCCGCTCCAGGACCCGCACCGGGGTCGTGGCGTCGCCGCCGGGCCGGTCGGTGAAGGACACCCGGGCGGGGTTGTAGAGGAAGGCCACGCGGATGTTTCCGCCGGGCTGGCCGCCGTCCGCCTTGTCCTCCGGGTCGATCTGGCGCCACGCGTAGGAGGGTCCGCCCGCCTCGCGGATGGCCTCGGTCAGCTTCGTGAGCGTCCGGTCCGCGCCGACCGTGCCGTCGTCCTGCGGCCCCGAGTCGTCCTGGACCTCCTCGACGGTGACGATGTCGGGGGAGGAGAGGTTGGTGACCAGGCCCTCGGCCAGCCGCTCGAACTTGGCGGGCTCGGAAGCGGGGGAGAGGTTCTCGACGTTGTACGTCGCCACGGCCAGTTCGTTCCGGCGCTGCCTGCGGGTCCGTTCGCGCTCCAGTCCGTTGTCCCGGTGCTCGCCCAGTGCGGTGGCGCGCAGCGTGTAGCCGCCGTACTGCTCGTAGTCCAGCGGGCCTTCGGTGGTGCCGCGCAGCGCGTCGCCGACGTCGGCCTCCGGGAAGGGGTGCGTGTCGAGGGGGAGCAGCGAGGAGATCTTCATCCGGGCGCCGTTGCGGTCCTCGTAGGAGCCGTAGAGGGTGCCGCCGCGCGAAGTCGGGTGCTGGTCCGGGTCGGTGGTCACCCACAGGTCGTGGTAGCGGCTGGTGGGGCCGGTGACCCGCACGTCGTGCACCGCGACGCGCATGCCCTCCAGCGACTCGTAGCGGTCCAGCGCGTAACGGCCCGGCCGCAGCGGCCGGTCCTCGATGCTGCCTCCCCCAAATCCTCCGGATCCGGGGGGACCCCCATCCGCGTCCGGCGCGTACGCCTCCGGTACCGAGCGCGCGGTGAGCCGGACAGCCCTCGGCAGCCTCCCGCGCGGGCGGTGGCCGGTGGTCCGCCAGGTGGCACCGCTCAGCTCGGTGACCGACTGGTTGCCCGCCTCCTTGCCGCCCGGGTAGTACTCCTGCACCTTCCCGGTGACCCGCAGCGCGTCACCGACCTCGACTCCGGGGCTCTTTCCCCCGGTGTAGACGTAGATCCCCTCGCTGGTGGCCCGGTCGCGGTCGGGGTGCGGGTCCTGCAGCCAGAAGCCGCGGGCCGCACCGAAGTCGCGGACCCCGGTGACGATGCCGGGTACCCCGGTGACCTCCCGGCCCGCGAGCGGGGAGAGCCGGGTGCGGCCCTGGATGTCGTGGATGCGGGGAGCGTGCGCGGAGTCGGTGCCGGGCGCGTCGGCGGCCCCGGCGGACGAGGGCAGCACGAGCAGCCCGCAGCAGGCGGCGGCGACGGCCGCCGGTGCGGTCCGGAGCCGCCGGAACGGCGTGCGGGGCCGCGGCGAGGAGCGGGGCGGCAGGAATGGCGAGCGGAACGGCACCTGGGCCTCCGGGGTGTATGGGGGAGCGCGTACGGCGGTACGCGGGCATTCTCTACGCGCGTAAAGCATGGCGGGCCGACGTCAGTTGTCAAGGTCGTGACAGTTCGGCCAACTCCTTCGCCGCATCCCTTCGGGCTAGAGGAACGTCGGACCGCGGTGCACGCCGGCAGGTGATCCTGGTCCTTGTGCCGTGGATGCCGATGCGGGCGGCCGGCTCAGCCGGAGTGGGGTGGCGTTCCACGGGCCCGCCGCGCGCGAATCGGGTGACCGGTCGGGTGAGCCCCGGCCGGCCGTGCTGCTCGGTCCCGGCGAGTCGGTCAGCCGCTTCGGACCGCCGGCGACCGGGCCGGACGGCTCGCACGGTGTCGTCCACGACGGCTTCCGCACCCGGGAGCCGGATGCGGTGGCGGTTGATTTCTCGAACGCGCCGGTGAGGACCACCTGCCTCCAAGTCGGCTGCAGGGTCCGCACGCTGAGCGTGAGTCACCCTGGAAATGTATCGCAAACTTATATAAGCTCGTGCTTGATCGCGTGCCGGAGCCCCGTCCGGGACCCGGCCTGCATTGCACCTCGGCGCAACGGCGCGTCAAAGACTTCTAGAGCGCTAGGTGAGGAACACGCCCATGACTGTGCGAATCGGCATCAACGGCTTCGGACGCATCGGTCGCAACGTCTTCCGTGCGGCGGCTGCGCGGGGCTCGGAGCTGGAGGTCGTCGCTGTCAACGACCTCGGTGACGTGCCCACGATGGCCCATCTGCTCGCCTACGACTCGATCCTGGGCCGCTTCCCCGAGGAGGTGGCCGCCGAACCGGGCGCCATCCGCGTGGGGGACCGGACGGTCAAGGTTCTCGCCGAGCGCGATCCCGGCAACCTGCCCTGGGGCGACCTCGGAGTGGACATCGTGATCGAGTCCACCGGCATCTTCACCGACGCCGCGAAGGCGCGTTCACACGTTGAAGGCGGCGCGAAGAAAGTTCTCATCGCCGCGCCGGCCAAGGACGAGGACATCACGGTGGTCCTGGGGGTCAACGACGGTGACTACGACCCCGAGCGGCACACCATCATCTCCAACGCCTCCTGCACCACCAACTGCCTGGGTGTGCTGGCGAAGGTGCTGCACGACGCCGTCGGCATCGACAGCGGCATGATGACCACGGCCCACGCCTACACACAGGACCAGAACCTCCAGGACGCCCCGCACAAGGACCTGCGCCGGGCCCGGGCCGCGGCCATGAACATCGTGCCCACCTCCAGCGGCGCCGCCAAGGCCATCGGCCTCGTCCTGCCGGAGCTCGCCGGCCGGATGGACGCCTTCGCACTGCGGGTGCCCGTGCCGACCGGCTCGGTCACCGACCTCACGGTCACCACCCACCGCGGTACCACGGTGGACGAGGTGAAGGAGGCGTACGCGGCGGCGGCCTCGGGACCGTACAAGGGCGTGCTGTCCTACACGGACGCGCCGTTGGTCAGCAGCGACATCGTGGGCGACCCGGCCTCCTGCGTGTTCGATGCCGGGCTCACCCGGGTGTCCGGCCCGCAGGTCAAGGTCGTCGGCTGGTACGACAACGAGTGGGGCTACTCGAACCGCCTCATCGACCTGGCACTGCTCGTCGGATCGTCTCTGTAGTCACCAGCCCGACCCGGCGCCCGCACCACCCGCACGTCAGCAATGATCGTCCGCCGAACCGGCGGCCGACATCTCCGCGCGCCCGTCAACCGGTGCGCGGTGCACCCGACGCCACTGATGCCGTCGGCGTGCCCGGATGTCCGACGAAGCCATGCCTGACTCATGAGGACGGGGGACATGGAGGAACTGCCGACACTGCCGTTCGACAATCCATCCGTGCTCGGTGTCGCGCCCCGGATGCGCGCGCTGCAGCACGAGGGGCCGATCACGCCGGTGCGGGCGGCCGGTGAGGACGCCTGGCTGGTCACCCGCTACGACGAGGTCCGGGCGCTGCTCGCCGACCGCCGGCTCGGTCTCAGCAACCCCTACCCGGCGCGGCAGGCGAAGACCACGGCCCGGAGCACCATGATGGCGCTGATGGCCGGGGACGACTACGAGACCGAGGCCGCCGACCATCCGCAGATGCGTGAGCTGCTCGTCCCCCGGTTCTCCACGCGCCGGATGCGCATGATGAAGTCCCGGATCGAGCAGCACGTGGACGAACTGCTCGACCAACTGGCCGCCGGCCCCCGGCCCGCCGACCTGCACCGCGCGCTGTCGTTTCCGCTGCCGACCATGGTGGTCTGCGATCTGCTGGGAGTCCCGTTGGCCGACCGGGAGCGGTTCGGCCAGTGGGCGAGAGGCACCTTCGACCAGAGCGACGACGGCCGGCACTCGGCGCAGACCTTCCAACAGGTCGTCGACTACACCACGGAACTGGTGGCGCGGAAGCGCACCGAGCCGGGTGACGACATCCTGTCCGAGCTGATCGCAGCCAAGGACGGCTCGCTGTCGGACGAGTACATCGCCCAGTTGGGCAACGCCGTGCTGCTGTTCGGCTACGAGACCACCATCGTCCGTATCGACCTGGGCACTCTGCTGATGCTGCGCCATCCGGAGCAGCGTGCCCTGCTGGCCGAGAAGCCCGAACTCGCCCCGGGCGCGGTCGAGGAGATCCTGCGCCTGGCCGTGGGCGGCAAGGGATCCAACGCGCTCATACCCCGCTACGCGCACAGCGACATCACCGTCGGCGACACGGTGATCCGGACCGGGGAGGCAGTGCTGCTGGCCATCGGTGCGGCCAACATCGACGGCCACGCGTACCCCGATCCCGACCTGATGGACATCACCCGGGACAGGCCCAGACCGCATCTGTCGTTCGGGCACGGCACCCGGCACTGCATCGGCCGTGTGCTGGCCCGGATCGAACTGACCGCGGTGTTCGAGCGGCTGTTCCGCAGACTGCCCGATCTGCGACTCGCGGTACCCGAGGAGGAACTGCGCTGGCAGGAGCACCGGATCACCGGCGGGTTCGATGAGATCCCCGTTACCTTCTGACCGGCACCGCCCGAGCGCACGCACGGCCCTCCACCGTTCCCGGGCCCGGGACGCACAGACCGGCCCGGGGGCGGCTCCCGCGCCGGTGCGGCGCCTCGCCGGCCGCGCGGACCGCGGCGCTCCGGCACCACCGGGCCGCCCGGTGAGGCGTGCGCCTGCGTGCGCCTGCGCCCGCGTGGCCCCGGCGGCCCGGCACACACCCCTCTCGCTCACGGGTTCACCCCCGCGGCCGGGCCCGGCCCTCGGACCCCTGGATGTCAGCACCGGCCGTTCGTGGGCTCCCCTCGCGTCGCCTCCGCCTCACCGGCGCCGTCGAAGACGCCGGTCTGTTCGGAAGTTCAATGCTCCTTCCCCACATCACGAGGACAAGGAACCATGACGGACACTTTCAGCGACTACGTCGACTGCACACCCCTTCTCGACGACCATCAGGCCCTCGAGCGGTTCTACGACGAGCACGGCTACGTCTGTCTGCGCGGCGCGCTGGACCCTGAACTCGTGCGGACCGCCGCCGAGCAGATGCTCCAGGGCCTGATCGCACTCGGCCACGCCGCACCCGGCACCACGCTCGAGAACCTCGCCATCGACTCCTTCGAGGCGGTCGACGAGGTGGCGATGCACGACTACGTCAAGTACGACGACCTGTGGAACCACCCCTCGACCGTCAAGGTCTGGGAGAAGGTCCTCGGGGAGCCCGTCTTCGTCTTCGAGTCCACGACGATCCGCTACTACCCGTCCGCCGCGGGGTCCGAGGAGCCGAGCTTCCTGACGCCGTTGCACCAGGACGGCTTCTACATAGGCCCGAACAAGGACTTCCGCACCGCCTGGATACCGCTGCTCCCGACGAGCCGGGACACAGGCGGCGTCGCGCTCGCCGACGGCAGCCACAAGAAGGGCGCGCGCGAACACGTCGTCACCGAGAGCTTCCGCCGGTTCGGCCACCCCGTGCGCGGTATCCCGACGGAGGAGTTCGGCGGGGACGGGCAGTTGCTGTTCTCCCCCATGGAGCCGGGTGACGTGCTCCTGTTCCACGCCTTCATGTGCCACAAGTCCATCCCGAACGTCTCGGCGAACCCGGCTCGCATGCGGATGTCGATGGACACCCGCGTCCAGCCCGCCTCCTCGCACCGCGGGTTCAACGCGCTGACGCCCTGGCCGGAGTCCGCGAAGGACGCCTCCAAGGGAATCATGTCCAAGATCACCGGTACTCCCACCGCCGTCGAGTGACGTCGGCCCCGCACCCTCTCCAACCGTCCCCCACGCACCCCTGGGCAGGCAGCACATGACGCATCGCGAGGGACTCTCCCCGCCGAAGGAGCCCGACGCGACGCCGGGGTCCTCCGCCGGTCCGGAACCGCCGGCGGGGCTCGGCGGTGCCGCCCTCGTGGTGGTCCTCATCGGGTACGCGCTGTCCATCGTGGACGCCTCCATCGTCAATGTGGCGCTGGAGCCGATCGGGGAGGACCTCCACGGCGGCCCGGCAGCGCTGGAGCTGGTGGTGTCCGGCTACGGCCTCACCTACGCCCTCGGCCTGGTGCTGGGCGGACGGCTGGGCGACGCCTTCGGCAGGCGGGAGCTGTACGCGTACGGGCTGGCGGCGTTCACCGTCACCTCGGCGCTGTGCGGACTCGCGCCGACCATCGAGTTCCTCGTCACGGCGCGGCTGCTGCAGGGGGCCGCCGCCGCCATGCTCGTACCGCAGGTGCTGGCGACGATCCAGGCGGTCAGCCAGGGCCGTGAGCGCGCCCGTGCGATCGCCATGTACGGCGTGACCGCGGCCCTCGGCATGGTCGTCGGGCAGATTCTGGGCGGGCTGCTGGTCTCGCTGGACGTGGCCGGGATCGGCTGGCGGTCGGTCTTCCTGATCAATGTGCCGGTCGGGGTGGCCGCGCTGCTGGCGATCCGGCGGGTCCCCGCGACCAGAGCCGGGACCAGGCCCGGTTTCGACCCGGCGGGCACCCTGCTGTTCGGTGCGACCATGGTCTGTGTCCTGGCCGTTGTCGTGGCGGGGCCCGACCTGGGCTGGCCGCTGTGGCTGTGGGCGCTGCTCGTGGTCGCCGCGGCGGGATTGTCGGCGCTGGTGCGGGTCGAGCGCGGACTGGAGGCGCGGGGCGGCTCACCGCTGCTGTCCCCGTCGGTGCTGTCCCATCCGGGCACGCGCCGGGGGCTGGCGGCCGTGGTGCCGTTCCAGGCCGGCTTCGGTGCCTTCCTGTTCGTCTACGCGCTGATCGCGCAGGGACACTTCGGCTTCCACGGGCTGGCCTCCGGCGGGGGGCTGGCGCCGTTCGCCGTGGCGTTCTTCGCGGTGGCGCAGTTCACCCCGAAGATCGTGGCGGCCCTGGGCGGCCGGATCGTCGCCCTGGGTGCCCTCGTCCAGGGCGCGGGGCTGGTGCTGCTGGCACTGGTGATGGGGCTGGGCTGGCCGCATCCCTCCCTGACGCTCGTGCTCGTCGGGATCGCCCTCTTCGGTGCCGGTGCGGCGCTGATCGGGCCCACGCTGTTCCGGATGATCCTCGCCGACGTACCTCCCGCGCAGGCCGGCATGGGCAGCGGTGTGCTGGTGACCAGCCAGCAGATGGCGACCGCGCTGGGCACGACCGTCGGCGGAACCCTCTTCGTCTCCCTGGACGGCCCGTTCTCGACAGCGACGGCGGCCGTGCTCGTCCTCGCCCTGCTGACCTGCTTCGCGGCGACCGTCTTCGTGATCAGTCTGAAGCTCCCCGACCCCCGCTGACATCCTCCTTCCCGAACGGCGCCACCGGAACGGACCTTCTCGCGAGCAACAGCGCGCTGCCCTTCGCCGCACCCGCGCGCAGAGCGGAGAGAGCCCAGTGGACCTGCAGACCAGGACGGCCGTGGTGACCGGCGCCGCCAGCGGCATCGGCCTCGCCCTCAGTGCCCGTTTCGCACGCGCCGGCGTCGGCGTGGTCATGGCGGACATCGACGAGGCGGTGCACCGCCGGGCGTCCGAACTCGCCGCACGAGGCGCCCAGGTCACGGCGGTGACGGCCGACCTGACCGATCCGTACGCCGTCGACCGGCTCGCGGACACGGCGTTCGACCGGCTCGGCGGCATCGACGTGGTGTGCAACAACGCCGGGGTGCTCGGCCCGGTGGGGCAGCCGCTGTGGGAGGTGCCGCTGGAGCGGATGCGGCAGGTCTTCGAGGCCAACCACTGGGCGCACGTCCTGGTGGCCCGCGCCTTCGTCCCCCGGCTCCTGGAGCGCGGCAGCCCGGCCCATCTGATCCACACCGCCTCGATGTCCGCCTTCGTCGTCGGCGCGGGCAGCGCGGCCTACGCCGCCTCCAAACACGCCGACCTCGCGGTCGCCCGCAGTCTGCGGGCCGATCTGCGGGGCACCGGGATCCTGGTGTCGGTGCTGTGCCCAGGCCGTGTCGACACCCCCATGGTGCACGGCCTCGCGGCCCCGCGCGGCGCCGGCGGTGACACGTCGGTCAGCGCCGAGGACGTCGCCGGGCTCGTGTGGGAAGCGCTCGGCTCCGACCGGTTCTACCTGTTCAGCAACTCCGACGCCCCGCTGCGGCTGCGTGCCCAGTTCGACGAGGTATGGCGTCATGTTTCCCTTCCGTCCCCTTCCCCCGAGGAGTAGCTGTGGCCCGCGCCGACAGCGACGACCGTAGCGACGAGACACCGGCCATCGACCTGGAAGCGGTGAGGGAGAAGTACCGGCAGGAACGCGACAAGCGCAGCGCCGGACGCACCTACCAGTTCGCGCGCGGTGACTTCAGCCGCTATGCGCGCGACCCCTACACCGAGCGGAAGGAACGCGAGCCGCTCACCGACGAGGTGGACGTCGCCGTCGTCGGCGCGGGCATCGGCGGCCTGCTGACCGGCGCGCACCTGCGCAAGGAGACCGGCCTGGAGCGCATCCGGCTGATCGACGAGGCGGGCGATGTCGGCGGTACCTGGTACTGGAACCGCTTCCCCGGGGTCCGGTGCGACGTCGAGAGCTACATCTACATGCCGATACTCGAAGAGATCGGGACGATACCCACCGAGAAGTACTCCACCGGCCCCGAGATCTTCGCGCACCTCCAGCAGATCGCCCGCAGGTACGACCTCTACCGCGATGCCCTCTTCCAGACCACCGTCACCGAGCTGCGCTGGGACGAGGCCGTCGGGAAGTGGCTGGTGAGGACCGACCGCGGGGACGTCATCCGGGCCCGGTACGTGGCCATGTCGATCGGCCTGATGCACCGCCCGAAACTCCCCGGGCTGCCGGGTCTGGAGACGTTCGCCGGACACTCCTTCCACACCAGCCGCTGGGACTTCGACTACACCGGCGGCGACAGCACCGGCGGTCTGACCGGGCTGACGGACAAGACCGTCGGCGTCATCGGCACCGGCTCGACGACGGTCCAGATCGCCCCGCACCTCGCCGAGTGGGCCGAACAGCTCGTCGTCTTCCAGCGGACCCCGGCGGCGGTCGACGTCCGCGGCAACCGGCCCACCGAGCCGGACTGGGCGGACAGCCTCGAACCGGGCTGGCAGCAGCGCCGCATGGAGAACTTCCACGCGCTGACCTCCGGCATCCCGCAGGACGAGGACCTGGTCCAGGACCGCTGGACCCAGACCACGGCCGAGCTGGCCGCCGCGATCCTGCCCACCGGCGACACCGGGGGCGACCCGAAGGAGCGGGCGCTCGCGGCCGAGCAGGCGGACTTCCGCAAGATGGAGGAGCTGCGCGCCCGCATCGACAGCTTCGTCACCGACCCCGCCACCGCCGCAGCCCTCAAGCCGTACTACCGCGTGTACTGCAAGCGGCCCTGCTTCCACGACAGCTACCTGCAGACCTTCAACCGGCCCAACGTGACCCTGGTCGACACCCAGGGGCAGGGCGTGGAGCGGCTCACCGCGGCCGGGGTGGTCGCGAACGGCCGGGAGTACCCGCTCGACTGCCTGGTCTTCGCCACCGGATACGAGCACGAGTTCGCCGTCCCGTACACCGACCGCGCCGGCTACGACATCGTCGGCCGCGAGGGCCTGAGGCTGTCGCAGAAGTGGGCGAACGGCGCACACACCCTGCACGGGCTGCAGGTGAACGGCTTCCCCAACTGCTTCATCCTGTCCAAGATCCAGGCCGGCCGGCACGTCAACATCGCCTACATGCTGGGCGAGCAGGCCCGGCACCTCGCGCACATCGTCAAGTGCGTGGAGGAGCGCGGCCACCGGGTCGTGGAGGCGTCCGGGACCGGCGAGAAGGAATGGGTCGAGGAGATCCTCCGGCTCGCCAGCAACGACATCGACTTCCTGGAGAACTGCACACCCGGTCTGTACAACAACGAGGGCGATCCCGGCGGGCTGCCGCTGCTCAACTCCAGTTACGGCGGCGGCTCCGTGGAGTTCGTGAACATCCTCCGGCGCTGGCGCGAGGCGGGTGACCTCGCCGGCCTCGAACTGCGCTGACCACCCCACCGTTTCACGAAAGGCGGCAACGCCCATGGACGTCACGCCGATCCCCGGCGCCGCTCTCGGCGCCGTCGTGCACGGCTCCCATGTCACCGGCGACATGGGCAGGTCCCAGTTCGAGGAGATCTGGGCGGCGCTCGACAAGCATCTCGTACTCGTCTTCCGCGGCCACGAAACACCCTCCTACGAGGAGTTCCTGGCCTTCGGGCGCCGCTTCGGGCACATCCCGAAGACCGGCCTGACCAGCGGTGCCCATCCCGACCACAACGAGATCCTGATCGTCTCCAACCTGACGGAGAACGGCCGCAAGATCGGCGTCGGGGACGCCGCGTGGATGGCGTGGCACACCGACTACTCCTTCCGCCCCCGCGTCTCCCAGGTCGGCTTCCTGGAGGCCCTGGAAGTGCCGCCCTCCGGCGGCGGACAGACCCTCTTCACCGACATGTACGCCCTGTACGACTCGCTGCCGCCCGAGGAGCGCCGGCGCCTGCACTCCTACCGGGTCCGCCACGGACTGCGCACCGGGTACGAGGAGACCATCGAGGAAGAGCTGCAGGGCGAGGTGTCCCTCGGCGAGAGCGGCAGGCGGATCCAGCCCGAGGACGGCACCTCCACCGTCCACCCGCTGATCGCCCGCAATCCGCGCACCGGCCGCCAGTCGGTCTACGTCAGCACCCTGAACACCAAGCGGATCGTGGACCTCGCCCCCGACGAGAGCCGCAAGCTGCTCGACGAACTGCTGTCGCACGCGGGCAGGCCCGAGTGCACCTACGCCCACACCTGGCAGCCCGGGGACATCGTCATGTGGGACCAACTCGGCACCATCCACGCCAAGCAGCCCTTCGACCCGGCCGAACGGCGCCTCATGCGTCAGGTCGTCAGCATCTTCGACGATCCGGCCGATCCCTGGCACGCGGAGGTCGCCGTATGAGCACTGCTCCCACGTGTCTCGGCCACAGCCGGGCCACCATCACTCCGGCACTGCGCGCCGCCGTCGACCGGCTGGACCACCGCTCACGGCACCAGGCGGCCTATCACTTCGGATGGATCACCGCCGGTGGGGCGCCCACGAACGGTGACGCCGGCAAGGCCGTCCGGCCGGCGCTCGCGCTGCTGTCCGCCGAGGCGGTCGGCGCCTCCCCGCAGGTCGCCCTGCCCGGCGCCGTCGCCGTGGAGCTGGTGCACAACTTCTCCCTGGTGCACGACGACCTGATGGACGGCGACGAGGAGCGCCGCCACAAGCGCACCGTGTGGAAGCTGTGGGGTTCCTCCAGTGCGATCCTGACCGGTGACGCGATGCTGACGCTCGCCCAGGAGGTGCTGCTGGAGGCCGGGACTCCGACGGCTGCGCCCGCCGCCCGGCTGCTGGCCCGCACCACCCGGCACCTCATCCGGGGCCAGGTCCAGGACCTGTCCTTCGAGCGGCGCCCGTACGTCACGGTCGACGAGTGCCTCGACATGGCCGCCGACAAGACGGGCGCGCTGCTGTCGGCGAGCTCCGCGATCGGCGCCGTCCTCGCCGGAGCACCGGCGGCGACGGTGGAGGCGCTGGCCCGCTACGGCGACGAGGTGGGCCGCGCCTTCCAGCTCACCGACGACGTCCTCGGCATCTGGGGCGACCCGGCCGTCACCGGGAAATCGGTCCACTCCGATCTGCGCGCGCGCAAGAAGTCCCTGCCCGTCAGCTACGCGCTCCAGCAGGGCGGCACGCTCGGCGTCGAGCTGGCCACCTGGCTGTCCGCCCCCGGCGAGCCAGGCGAGGAGGAGCTGCGGCGCGCGGCTGAACTGATCGACGGGGCCGGAGGCCGGGACTGGGCCCTGGCCGAGGCTGCCCGGCGGATGAAGCTGGCCGAGGACGCGCTCCTCGGCGTCGACCTGGACGCCGGTGCGCGCGACGAGCTGCTCGCGCTCGGGCGCTTCGTCGTCGACCGGGACGGGTGAGATCCCGGCCCGGACGTCCGTATCCCTACCGCCACCCCCGATATCCCTTTCCCTTTTCCCTCTTCCGCACGGCATCGAGCCCGTTCCCCCACGAGAAGGATTTCCCCATGCCGCAGGACATCGACATCCGAATACCCCTGCCGGGCCGGCAGAGCCCCGATCATGCCCGGGCCGAGGCGGAGCAGTTGGCGTGGCCGCGCTCGCTCGGTCTGATCAAGTCCGACATGGCGGCCGAACGCCATCTGCGGGGCAGCTACGCCGACCTGGCCTCCCGCTTCTATCCGCACGCCACCGGCACCGATCTCGACCTGGGCGTCGATCTGATGTCGTGGTTCTTCCTGTTCGACGACCTCTTCGACGGGCCGCGCGGCGAGGACCCCGAGAAGGCCGGGCAGCTGACCGGTGCGGTGGCGGCCGCGCTGGACGGCCCGCTGCCGGAGGAGGCGCCGCCGATCGCGCACGGCTTCGCCGACGTCTGGCGGCGCACCCGCGAGGGCATGACCCCGGCCTGGTGTGCGCGCAGCGCCCGGCACTGGCGCAACTACTTCGACGGGTACGTCGACGAGGCGGCGAGCCGCTTCTGGAACCGGCCGTGCGATTCGGCCGCGCAGTACCTGGGCATGCGGCGGCACACCATCGGCGTGCAGCCGACGGTGGACCTCGCGGAGCGCGCGGGCCGCTTCGAGGTGCCGCACCGGGTCTTCGACAGCACGCTGCTGTCCGCGATGCTCCAGGTCGCCGTCGACGTCAACCTGATGCTCAACGACATCGCCTCGCTGGAGAAGGAGGAGGCCCGCGGCGAGCAGAACAACCTCGTCCTGATCCTGCACCGGGAGCACGGCTGGTCCAGGAGCCGCAGCATCGCCCACCTCCAGGACGAGGTGCACGCCCGGCTGGAGCAGTTCCTGCTGCTCGAGTCCTGCCTGCCGCGGCTGGGCGAGATCTACCGGCTCGACCCGGACGAGCGCGAGGCGCTGGAGCGCTACCGCACGGACGCGATACGCCCGGTGATCCGCGGTTCCTACGACTGGCACCGCTCCTCGGGCCGCTACGACGCCGAGTTCGCACTCGCCGCCGGCTCCCGGGGCTACCTGGAGGAACTCGGCAGCACTGCGCGCTAGTGCCCCCGCCCTCGCACCGCGCACCTCCGCCCGGCCGCCGCGGACAGCCGGCCTCCTGCCTGGACGGGCGAACAACCAACGGCCACACACGGGAAGTTGAGAATCGGATGACCGAGGAGAGCATCTTTTCAGCGGGAACGGCACCCGGGGCCCTCCCCGTGGTGGGACACGCCCTTCAGATGATGCGGCACCCCGTGGACTTCATGACGTCGCTCTCGGCCCACGGCGACCTGGTCGAGATCAAGATCGGCCCCACCAGGGCCTACGTGCCGACGCACCCCGAACTGCTGCGGCACGTCCTGACCAACGACCGCATCTTCGACAAGGGCGGCGTCTTCTACGACCGCGCCCGCGACATCGCCGGCAACGGCCTGGTCACCTGCCCGTTCGCCGATCACCGCCGGCAGCGCCGGCTGATGCAGTCCGCTTTCACCCGCGGCCAGCTCAAGCGCTACTCCGAGGCCATGCACGCCGAGATCGAGGCCACGGCGTCCCGGTGGCAGGACGGCATGGTCGTCGACGCCTTCCAGGAGATGTACGGCATGGCCCTGCGCACGGTCGGCCGCACCCTGTACTCCACACCTGTCAGCCCTGAGCTGGCGGCACAGGTGGAACGTTCCTTCGATGTCGTGCTCAACGGCCTGTTCCGGCAGATGTTCCTGCCGGCCTCCGTCCGCAGGATGCCCCTGCCGTCCAACCGGCGCTACAAGAGCAACCTGGACTTCCTGCACGCGACCACCCAGCGGCTCATCGACGACTACCGTGCGGACGGGACCGAGCGCGACGACCTGCTCGCCGCCCTGCTCGCCTCCCGCGACGACGACGGCGGCCGGCTCGCGGACCGGGAGATCCACGACCAGGTCATCACCGTGATGGCGGCCGGCACCGAGACCGTCGCCGGCACCCTCACCTGGGTCTTCTACCTGCTCTCCCAGCACCCGGAGATCGAGGCCGCGCTGTACGAGGAGATGGACACCGTCCTCGGCGGGCGTGCCCCGCAGTGGGACGACCTGCCGAAGCTCTCCCTGACCGACCGGATCATCTCCGAGACGCTGCGACTGCACCCGCCCGCCTGGCTGTTCACCCGGCTCACCGCCTCCCCGACCGAACTCGCCGGCCGCCGGCTGCCCACCGGCTCCACCGTCGTCTTCAGTCCTGCCGCGGTCTCCCGGTACGAGGACGCCTTCGACAACCCCACGACGTTCGACCCCGACCGCTGGCTCCCGGACCGTGTCGCGCCCGCCGCCCGGCACGCCTACGTCCCGTTCGGCACCGGCGCCCGCAAGTGCATCGGCGACCTCTACGCACGGACCGAGGCCGCCCTGGGGCTCGCCACCATCCTCGGCCGCTGGCGGGTCACCTGCGAGCCAGGAATGGACATCCGCCCGGTTCCGCTGGCCACCGTCTACCATCCGCGCCGACTGCGCCTGCGACTGGACGCGCGCACCCCCCGCCGGACGGCCTCCACCGTCCCCGCACCGGCCGGGGGTGACGCGAGGTGAGTGCAGGGAACGTCGTCCTGGCCCGGCCGCGCGGCTTCTGCGCGGGGGTCCGGCCGCCACCGGCAGGCCGTCCCCGAGCCGGAGCGGGGCACCTGGGGCAGGTACGCCCCTCGGCTCCCGGTGTGCAGCACGAGCAGGATCCCGCACCGGACCGCCGGTCGGGAACCCTCGCCCGTTCCCGAGCGAGGCCCGAGGCACCGGGAGCCGAGGGGCCACCGGCGACCGCACACGGTCGGCAACGGACCGGGCTCGGCCGGGACCGGCGACGGCCGGACGGGGCGAGCCGGCCAGGACCGAGTCCGTCCTTGTTACGTGCTCGCTGCACGATTCGGGCACCCGGGGACAGATCCCGTCTACGCTGGGTCCCCGCACCGTCCGGCAACCCGTAGCACCTGTAGGAGATGAACCCGCACATGACCGGTGACGACCGTCCCACCCTGCCGCCCGTCCGGCTGCCCTCCGATGCCGAACTGGCGCGGGACGCACTGGCCGCACCGCTCCTGGCGCGCGCTGTGGAACTCACCCGCTGGGCGCGCGCCGGCGGTCCCGCGGGTGCGGGTATTCCGGTGGGTGCCGGAGGCGAACTGCTGGCCGAGCAGCTCAAGCAGGCCGCCGCGCACCTGGGCCTGTCGGGAGACGAGGAGGCCCCCGCACTCGCCGCCGACGCGTGGAACTTCGCCGTGGACACCGGACTGCTGGCGGTCGAGGAATTCGAGGAGGCCGAGGGGGCCGAGGGGGCCGAGGACTCCGGAGCGGGTACCGAGGCCGCCGACGGGTTGGGCAGCGACGACCCGGTGGGCACGGCCGCGCCGGAGCCGGAGCTGGGCGGCCTGACCGGCGCCCAGGGAGCTCCCACGCCCGCTCCGGAGGAGATCCTCGGGCTGTGGCGCGGCGGCCTGGAGACGGTGCTCGCGGACGCCGCGACACCCAGCTTCGAGGAACTGCTGGACGGTATCGAGGGCGCCGTCGGCGAGGACGGTGAGATCGACCCGAACACCATCGACCTCGACGCGCTGGACTGGAACCCGGAGGAGGAGGCCGAGGCCCTGGACAGCGCCCTGGGCAACCTCTACCTGCTCACGGCCACCGACCCCGCCGTCGCCGCCGGGTCGATGGTGCCGCTGCCGGTGCTGGCCGCCTCGATGACCGTGCCCGAGGGCATGGACGAGCCCACCGACGACGTGCTCGAAGAGGTCTCCAGCACGATGATGCGGCTGGACGAGCAGTTCCGGATGCTGGAGCCGACCGGGCTGGTCGTCCACCAGCCGGTGGACGAGGCCCTCACCCGCGAGGACGAGGGCGAAGAGCCCTACGGCGCGGCGGAGTCGGGCGCCGAGCCGGACGAGGAGGACGTCTCCCGCTACGGCATGGTGCGGCTCACCCCGCTCGGCCTGTACGGGGTGCGCGAGAGGATGCGCGAGGCCGGTCTGGACGTCCCCGCGGTCGGCGACCTCGCGCACGCCGGAGCGGACGCGCTGCTGGCCGCGCTGCCCGTCTACTCGGAGGAGAACGCGCACAGCGAGATCCAGGGGTGGTTCGCGGCCCGGAACGCCGACGGACCCACCGGCGGCGACGGCACGTTGGCCGCCGCGCGGGAACTGCTCGCGGCGGCACGCGGTGGCGACGAGGCCGCGCCCGTCCGGCGGCTCGCCTGCCAGCAGGCGCTCTCGCTCGCCGGACCCGAGGCCGAGCCCGCGCTGCGCGAGGTGCTGGAGGACCGGCAGTTGGGCGGGCTCGCCCGGGTCTGGCTCGCCGAGCGCGGTGCCGGGGACGTGCCGCAGCCGGACGAGGAGATGGTCTTCTGGCTGACGATCGACACCATCGCAGCCCAGGTCGCGACCGCCGGTGAACCGGATGAACTGCGCGACCTGGTACGGGATCTGGTCGACCAGCACACCGGCTTCTTCGACAAGGCGTGGCGAGTCGAGCACCCGTCGACCGGGGACGTGCTGGAGACGATGGGGCGGGTGCACCCGGACAAGCGGATCGCCAAGGACGCCCGCAAGGCCGCGTTCAAGGCCCGCTCCCGCTGACCGCCCGCGGATCCCGCCCGGGCGGGATCCGCGCCCTCACACCTCCACACAGGGTGGCCGTCCGTCCGTCCCTGCCTCCGCCGCGCGGGCGTTCCGTACCGACCGCTGACGTGACCGGCCGCACCCACCGCCGGGGTGCCGCACGGGACGCCCGGCGCTGCGTGCGGGACGCCCGGTGCTGCGTGCGGGACGCCCGGCGGTGCGGGCGCGGTCCGCACCGCGGACGGTGTGTGAGGTGCGGCGAGTCCGGCGACCCGCTCCCGGGATCCGCTCCCGCAGTTCCGTACGATCGAGCAGATCGGGCCTTTTCGGCTATCCGGAGCAAAGGGTGTGAACAGCGACGTGACAGAGAGCCCCAAGCGGCAGTCCGGGGGCGCAGCGGCGGCCCGGCAGGTACCGCAGGCGGTGGCCGCGCTGCCCCAACAGGTGCGCGACGAACTGGTCTCCAGGCTGCGCCGCGCGGGCCGCCCGTTCACCAAGGACGATGTGCAGGTCGTCCAGGAGCCCATGCTCAAGCGGGCGGTCAGCGCCTCCGCACTCGGCAACTGCATGGAGTGGTTCGACTTCGGCGTCTACAGCTATCTGGCCGCCACCATCGGCAAGGTCTTCTATCCGGGCGCCTCCGACGCGGCGCAACTCCTGGCCTCGTTCGCGACGTTCGCCGCCGCCTTCGTCGTCCGCCCGCTGGGCGGCCTCTTCTTCGGACCGCTCGGCGACAGGCTCGGGCGGCAGAAGGTGCTCGCCGCGACCATGATCCTGATGGCCTTCGGCACCTTCCTGATCGGGTTCATCCCCGACTACGACACCATCGGCATCGCGGCCCCGATCCTGCTGCTCCTCGCGCGGATGCTGCAGGGATTCTCCACCGGCGGCGAGTACGGCGGCGCCACCACCTTCATCGCGGAGTTCTCGCCCGACCGCAGGCGCGGATACCTCGGCAGCTGGCTCGACTTCGGCACCTTCATCGGCTACGCCCTCGGCTCGGTCCTGGTCACCCTGCTCAACATCGCACTGACCGACAGCCAGATGCTCTCCTGGGGCTGGCGCATCCCGTTCCTGATCGCCGGGCCGCTGGGGCTGATCGGCCTGTACATGCGGCTCAAGCTGGAGGAGTCCCCCGCCTTCCAGCAGCAGTTGGACGAGCACGACCAGGCCGTCGCCGAGCGGGAACAGAAGCACGAGTTCCGCACCATCCTGCGCCGGTACCGGGAGCCGCTGCTGGTCTGCATCGGCCTGGTGCTGCTCTACAACGTCACCAACTACATGGTGACCGGCTATCTGCCGACCTACCAGACCGAGGTGCTGGGCCGGGACGGCACCACCTCCGATGTGCTGGTGCTGGTCGGCATGGTGTGGGTGGTGCTGCTCATCACCTTCGTCGGCCGGCTGAGCGACCGGATCGGGCGGCGCCCCGTCTACCGCTGGGCCGCCGTCGGCCAGATCGTGCTGGCCGTCCCCGCGTTCCTGCTGCTGCGCTCGGACGGCTGGCTGCTGCCCGCGCTCGGCGTGCTCGTCCTGGCCACCCTGCTGGCCGGGTTCGCCGCGCCGTCGGCCGCCACGCTGCCCGCGCTCTTCCCCACGAGCGTGCGCTACGCCGCCATGGGGATCGGCTTCAACTTCTCGGTGGCCGCCTTCGGCGGAACCACCCCGCTGGTCACCGAGGGCCTGGTCAGCGCGACGGGCAGCAACCTGGTACCCGGCGGCTATCTGATGGTCAGCGGGCTCGTCGGCCTGCTCGCCGTGCGTTTCATGCCGGAGACCGCCGGCGTGCCGCTGCACGGCTCGCAGCCGATGGTCAGCACGGAACAGGAGGCCAAGGAGCTGATCTCCACCAGCCGTGACCTCCGGGCCCTGCAGCTGCGGACGGCGGAGGGGGCGGCCGGTCCCGGATAGGCGGGACGGGACCGGAGAGTCACTCCGCGCCGGGCTCCGCGGCCCGGCCCGACTCCCGCCGGCGGTCCCGGAAGGCCGCGGCCAGAACGGCGGCGGTGCCGAGCGCCGACGGCAGCAGGGCGAGCAGCAGCGTCCCCGTCCGCGGCTCGCCCTCGGCAGGCGGTTCGACGGCCCACATCAGGCTGCAGGCCACGGCGACGGTCACCCCGAGGCAGCAGCCGAGGAAGAGCTGCGCCCGGGCCAGGCCCAGCGCCCCCTGTGCCGTCTGCGGCCGGTTGACCAGGCTCGACGTCTGCCGCCCCGGGGGCAGGTCGCGGACCGGGGTGATCCGCAGGGTGGCGAACGCCGTCCCCGCCAGCAGCGCGAGCGCGCCCGCGTGGACGAGGACGGGCAGGAAGACGGTGCCCACCGACTTGTCCGCGTACCGGTCCACGCCATCGCTGCCGAAGTGCTGCGGCACCTGCTGCGGGAGCCGCGGGTAGACCACGATCCCCCACACCAGCAGCCCCGTGAGCACCAGCACCCCGGGTACCAGCCACCCCCACGGGAACGCCGCACCGCCGGACGCCTCCCCGCTCCGGTCCTCCTGCGCTCGCGTTCCCCGCACGCCCCGCGCTCCCCTCCACGTCCCCGTTCGTCCCTTACGCCTGCCCCGCGGAGCGCGACCTCACTCCGCCGCGCGCCCCCAGACCAGGTGGTTGCCGCCCTGCCACTCGATGACCGACTCGTCGTACAGGTCGACGGTGGCGATGTCCAGACCAGCGCGGGCGAGGAACTCGATCAGGTCGGTCAGACCGTAGGCGGTGCCCAGCGTCTCGCCGTGCACACTGACGCGGCGACCGCCGCCGGGCGCGGGAGGATGGACGACGACGAACGCACTCATGATTCCAGGCTGCGCCCGCGGCCCCCGCGATGCACCTCGGAGCGCGGGGGCACCGCGCAGAGCGCGGTCACCGCGCCGATCCGCCCACAGGACCGCATGCCTCCTCCCGGCGCGGCCTCAGCCTCTCTCCCGGCGCGGGCTCAGCGCCGTGCCGGTCCGGGCGTTCCACCGGTGCCGGGCCCGGGGAGCGCCTCCCGGAGGGCCAGCTCGGCCACAGCGCGCGCGGTGCCGACCGGGTCGTCCACGAGCGCCAGGCCGCGCATGACCATGGCGCCCTCGTGCAGCACGGCCAGCCGGTCGGCCAGCCGCCCCGGCTCCCGCGCACCGGCCGCGACCGCGAGCTCGCGGAGATAGCCGTGCATCCAGTGCTTCTGTTCGGTGATCACACGGCGTCCCGGGTGCGCGGGGTCGGGCAGCTCCGCCGCGGCGTTGACGAATCCGCAGCCGCGCGGATTGTGCTGCCGCGTCCACTCCGCGAGCGCGTCGAAAGTGGCCAGCAGCTGCGCGGAGGCCCCGGTGTCCGCGGCGTGCGCCGCCACCCACGAGGTCAGCCAGGAGCGCCAGCGCCGGTCCCGCTCGCGCAGATACGCCGCGATCAGCGCGTCCTTGCCGCCGAACCGGTCGTAGAGCGTCTTCTTGGTGGTGCCGGCCTCCTTGGCGATCAGGTCGACGCCGACGGCCGTGATGCCGCGCTCGTAGAAGAGGGCGCTCGCCGCGTCCAGAATCCGCCGGGCGCCGGGCGTCAGCTCCTCCGGGGCCGCAGGCTGCGCCGCCGCCGATTCCGCTGTCCCCGTCCGCACTGCTCGCAGCTCCCTTCGTCGACGCCCCGCCGTGCCGGGCCCTGCCCGCACTACGGTAAACAGGTCTGTCTACACCACTGTACTCCGGGACCGACGGGGTGCGGAGCCGTCCACCGGCGTCGCCCGCTGCTTCCCGCCGCCTCCCGCCGCGGTGCACCTGCGCCGACCCGGACCCGGGCGGCCCCCGCGGCGCGCCTGACGGGCGCGGGGGCCGCCCGGACGGGTACACCCCGGTCACGGCAAAGGAACCGCAAAGCCCGGCCGGTCGTTACTCCGGCATGACGGCAATGACTCCCGGCTCCAATCTTCCGCTGACCGCGCAGCGCGTCGCGGTGGAGGTAACCGCACCCAGCAAGCTCGACGTCTCGGCACTGCTGCTGAGCCCGGAGGGCAAGGTCCGCTCGGACGACGACTTCGTCTTCTACAACCAGCCGACCGCTCCCGGCGTGACCCACACCGGCGGCGCCACCGACACCATCACCGTCGAGACCGGCGCGGTGCCCGCCGGGATCGACAAGGTCACCGTCCTCGCGAGTCCGGACGCCCCCGGCGCCACCTTCGCGGGCACCGAACCCACCGCCACGGTCCGGGACGCCGGCACCGGCGCGGTGCTGGCCACCTTCACCCCGCCGCAGCTCGGTGCCGAGACGGCGCTGCTGGTGGTGGAGGTCTACCGCAGGAACGGCGCCTGGAAGGTGCGTGCCGTCGGCCAGGGATACGCCGACGGGCTGGGCGGGATCGCCTCCGACTTCGGCGTGCAGGTGGAGGAGCCCGCCGCCCCGCCCGCGCCCGCGGCCGCCCCCGCGGCGCCCGCTGCCCCACCGGTCGCCGCTCCCGCCCCGCCCGCGGCGGCACCCGCTCCCGCCGCCCCGGCCGCGCCTGCCGGGACGGGGAAGATCAACCTGGACAAGGGGCGGGTGAGCCTGCAGAAGAACCAGACGGTGTCGCTGGTCAAGGGAGGCAGGCCGCTGCTCACCTCGGTGCGGATGGGGCTCGGCTGGGAGCCGGTCTTCCGCGCCGGGAGGCGGGCGAAGGAGATCGACCTCGACGCCTCGGTCATCGCCTACGACGCCAACCGCAAGAAGGTCGACGCCTGTTACTTCGGCAAGCTGGCCATTCTCGGCGGTGTCATCCAGCATTCCGGCGACAACCTCACGGGCGAGGGCGAGGGGGACGACGAGGTGATCACCGTCCACCTCGGCGACATCCCACCCCAGGTGACGGGGCTGGTCTTCACCGTCAACTCCTTCTCCGGCCAGAAGTTCACGGACGTCGCCAAGGCGTACTGCCGGCTGCTCGACGGAGGTGGCGGGGAGTTGGTCCGGTTCGACCTGACCCAGTCCGAGCCGCGGACGGGTGTCCTGATGGCGAAGTTCATCCGCCAGTTCTCCGGCGAGTGGGAGATGACGGCGCTGGGTGAGTATGTCGACTCGCGCACGGTACGCGGCATGGTGAAGCCCGGCGCCGCCGCGCTGTAGGCCCACCGAGCCGACCCGCCGCGCCGCCCGGCCGGGAGCAGGAGTCGGGAGCGCGGCGGGCCGGTGGGTGCGAGCTCCGGCGGTCCTGCGGGCCCGCGTCGAGCTGCGGGTCCGGCCGCCGCTCGCACGGTCCGGTCAAGCGTGGCGCCGGACGGCACGGCCGCACGGCGTGGACCGGCCCCGACGGGTCGGCTCGCCGGAACCGGTTCAGAAGTCGAAGACGGGACCTGTCGCCTGATGCATCTCGCAGGCGTTCGGGAAGGTCTTCTTCCAGTTCACGGCCTGCCCCCGGTGACTGCCGCGGGCGGTGACGGTCACCGGGTCGTACTGCATGGTGCAGTGGCCGCTGCCGGCGGGCAGCGCGTCGAGATCGCCGTGCGCCGCGTCGAGGGCCGCGCAGGTCTCCGCGGCCCTCGGATGGTGTCCGTGCGGCGTCGGCTCGCAGTGCAGCATGACGCCCCGGATCCAGGAGTCCTCGGAGCCGGAGACGGACAGGAAGACGCCCTGGGGGTCGCCGTCGGAGCCGGGCCCGGTGTGCGGGCCGCCGGGCGAGGAGTCGGCGGGGGCGTTCGCGGTGTCGGCGGCGGGTGCCGCCTGTGAGGTCAGCAGGGGTACCGCCAGCGCGGCCGCGGCCACAGCGGTACGGACGAGATACCGGGCGGAGGTTCGAGTGCTCACGGCCTCCTAACGAGACCGGCCGCCGGGAGGATACGGGGCCGCGGCCCTCGGGAGGCGGCGGACCACCGGGCGGGCTCCCCGCGTGCCCGTGCGGCACGCGGGGAGCCGCACTCAGGACTGCGGACGGCGGCCGTGGTTGGCCGCGTTGCCGCGGCGGGCCTTCTTCTTGCGCCGACGCTTGGACGACATGGCGTCTCCTTTCACACGAGGGATGTATACCTCCGCGTTTCTACCACCCACCCGCTTCCTCTTCCGAACCACCCGGACCGGCGGAGCACGGAGGGCACCTGCTGCGAGGCCGTCCGTCCTGCCCTGCGCGGCCCGGGTGCCGGCCCGTACCCGGGCCCGCGGTGGTCAGCGGCGGTCGCGGGAGTGTCCGAAGAGCAGCCGGTAGACGATCAGCAGCACGAGCGCCCCGGCGACGGCGGCGATCCAGAGGCCGGGGTCCACCACGTTGTTGGCTATCGGACGGTCCAGGAAGGTGGCGGAGAGCCAGCCCCCGGTGAACGCCCCGGCGACACCGATGAGCACGGTGCCCACGAGGCCGCCCGGATCGCGGCCGGGCAGCAGGATCTTGGCCACCGTGCCCGCGACCAGGCCGAGGACGATCCAGCTCAGCACGCCCGAGTGCGCGAGGTCGGAGAGCAGGTCCGAACCCGCGTCCTGTGCGTCGGCGAGCTGGGTGAGCGGTGTGGCGAGCATCTCAGGGGCCTCCCCGTGGCTGGTCGGTTGCGGATCCATCATGCCTGCCCCGCCCGTCGCCCCGTTCGCCCCGTCCGGCCCTTCGCGCGGCGCGGCTCAGTGCGGCCACCTCGGCGGACGCGTGCAGAACTCGCCCCCCAGGTGTGCCTGATCGCGGTCCTCGGTGTCCAACTCGCCGTGCCGAGCGATCAGTTCCGCGGCGTAGGGCTCCGAGTCGTCGCGCGGCGCGTAGCCCAGGGCGCGGGCCGGGGCGAGGTCCCACCAGATCCGGGTGTTGGCCGAGGAGCCGTGGACGACCGTGTGGCCGACGTCCGGCGCGGTCAGCGCCGCGTGCAGGAGCCGGGCGCAGTCGCCGAAGCTGAGCCAGGTCGACAACTCCCGTACGGAGGTCGGTGCCGCCTGGCAGGAGCCGATCCGGAGGGAGACGGTCTCGATGCCGTGCCGGTCCCAATAGAGCTGCGCCAGGTCCTCGCCGAAGGACTTGGAGAGGCCGTAGAAGGTGTCGGGGCGGTGCGGGGTGTCCGGCGGGATCAGCGCCGCGCCGTCCGCCGGGACGGGGGTGAAGCCGACCGCGTGGTTGGAGGAGGCGAAGACGACGCGGCGCACGCCCTCGGCGCGGGCGGCTTCGTAGAGCGCGTACGTGCCCCGGATGTTGGCGGCGAGGATCTTCTCGAACGTGGACTCCAGGGAGATCCCCGCCAGGTGCACGATCGCCTCCACGCCCCGGACCGCGGTGCGCAGCGCGTCGGTGTCCGTGGCCCCCAGGTCCAGTACGTGGGCGTCGGGTGCGTCCGCGTCGGGGTGCATGTCCAGCAGCCGCAGGGTCCAGCCGTAGCCGGGCAGCAGCTCCCGCATCCGGGTGCCGATGCCCCCGGCGGCGCCGGTCAGCAGTACGGTGCGGGGCGCGGACCCGGCCGCGGAACTCTCGGGCACGTGCGGTCTCCATCCGGTCGTCCGGCGGGGCTTCGGCCCCGGTGCGCCGATGCGGGCGCACAGAGGCGGACACCAGGGGGAAGGCGACGCTACGAAGGGCCGCACCGCGCGTCAAGACGCCGCCCCGCCGCTGGTGCGGTCCGGCGCGCCCCGAGGGCCGCACGGCCCGCCCGCACGGGGTGCGACGGGCCGTGCGGCGGGGTCACCGCAGCGCCGCCTCCATCATCCTCCGGGCGACGGGCGCCGCCAGCCCGTTGCCGCTGACCTCGGCGCGGGCCGCGTCCGAGTCCTCCACGAGCACGGCCACCGCGACCTTCCGGCCGGAGTCCGTCTCGCCGAAGGAGGTGAACCAGGCGTACGGCGTGCCGCTGTTGTCGACTCCGTGCTGGGCCGTGCCGGTCTTGCCGCCCACCGTGACGCCGTCGATCTTCGCGTTGCTGCCGGTGCCCTTCTCCACCACCGTGCCCATCGCCGACTTGAGTTGCCCGGCGGTGCGTTCGCTCATCACCCGGTGCGTGTCCGGGTCCTCGTAGGACCGGAGCGTGTGCCCGCTGCCGTCCTGCACCCGGGAGACCATGTGCGGGTCGACGAGTTCGCCGCCCCGCGCGACGGCCTGCGAGACCATCGCCATCTGGAGCGGGGTCGCGGTGACCTCGAACTGCCCGATCCCGGAGAGCCCGGTCTGCGCCGGGTCCATCCGGGCGGGGAAGTTGCTCCGCGCCGCGCGGACCGGCACGTCCCGCTTCGCGTCGTCGAAGCCGAATTTCTCGGCCTGTTCCCGCAGCTTCGCGGTGCCCAACTCGGTCGCCAGCGCGGCGAAGACGTTGTTGCAGGAGTAGCGCAGCGCCGTCCGCAAGGAGGCGTCCTCGCAGGGAGCCGCGGCGTTCTCGTTCCTCAGCACCGTGGAGGTGCCCTCCAGGGTGTAGGGGTCGGGGCTGTCGGTCCGCTCGTCCACCGACGAGTAGAGCCCGTTCTCCAGTGCCGCGGCGGCCACCACCAGCTTGAACGTCGAGCCCGGCGGCACGGCCTGGCGCAGCGCGCGGTTCAGGGTCGGCTGGTCGTCGGTCCGGTCGGTGCCGCTGCGGGCGGTCAGCTTCCGCCACGCCGCGGCGTCCTCCGCGGTGCTGCCGCTGACCGACGACGGGTCGAACGACGGGGTGCTGACGGCGCCCAGGATCTCGCCGCTGTCCGGGTCGATCGCCACCGCGCCGCCCTTCTTGCCGTCCAGCGCCCGGTACCCGGCCCGCTGCACGTCCGGGTCGATGGTGGTGAGCACGTTGCCCGGCTGGGCCCGCTCGCCGGTCAGCAGCTCCAGCGGGTCCTTGAGCCGGTCGTCGGTGCCGTCGAGCACGTCCCGGTAGATGCCCTCGAGCTGGGTCGTACCGCGCACCTGCGAGGCGAAACCGGTGACCGGCGCGTAGAGCGGTCCGTCGGTGTAGGTCCGCCGGTGGCGCAGGTCGCCGCCGTCCCCGGCGCGCTCGGAGCCGGTGACCGGCTCGCCGCCCACATAGATGTCGCCGAACGGATGCGCGTATCGCTCGATGGCGTTCCGCCGGTTGTCCTCGTTGTCCGCGAGGGCTTCGCCGTCCACCGTCTGCAGCCAGGTCAGCCGCATCAGCAGCGCCATCACCAGCAGCAGCGTGACGGTGCCCGCACGCCTGATCGTCCTGTTCATCCCGCACGAGAACGCACTCCGGGACGGTGCGGGTTCCGTCCGAGAGGGACTTCTCAGGACATTCTCATCTCTCCGGCCGGGGTGTCTCTCCGCCCGGAGTGACCACACCGTGCTCGTAGGCCAGGATGACCGCGTGGGTGCGGTCCCGCGCCCCCAGCTTGGCCAGCACCCCGGCCACATGCGTCTTCACCGTGGCGGTGCCTACCGCGAGCCGCACGGCGATCTCCGCGTTGGTCAGCCCCCGGGCCATCAGGCCGAGCACCGCGGTCTCGCGTGCGGTCAGCCGCGCGGTGAGCGCCGCCGTGCGGCGCCGGTCGGCATGGTGGGCCGCCAGCGCGCGGACGGCGGCGGGGAAGAGCAGCGAGTCGCCGCGCGCGACCAGCCGGATCCCGGCCACCAGGTCCTCGGCGGTCGTCCGCTTGAGCAGGAAGCCGTGCGCTCCGGCGCGGAGCGCGTCGTACACGTGGCTGTCGTTCTCGAAGGTGGTCAGGACCAGGATCCGCGGCGCTTCCCCGCCCAGGGTCCGCACCAGCTGCTCGGTGGCGCGGATCCCGTCGACCCGCGGCATCCGCACATCCATCAGCACCACGTCGGGGCGCAGCGCGCGCACCGCGGAGACGGCCTCGTCGCCGTCCCTCGCCTCGCCCACCGGCTCGATACCCGGCTCGACGGCCAGAATCGTCCACAGCGCCGTGCGCACCATGTGCTCGTCATCCGCGAGCAGGACCCGCAGCGGTGCCGATGTCCCCGACGTCATGGCGTGCCCTCCCGTTGCGTACCGTTCCCCGGGCCGCCCGCCCGCCGGCGCTCCGCGCCTGCCGCGGGGGCCAGGGGCAGGCGGACCGTCAGCCGCCACACGCCGCCCGCGTCCTCCGTCCGCGCGGTGCCGCCCAGCAGCGCGGCGCGCTCGGAGATCCCGGCCAGGCCCCGGCCGCCGGTACGGCGCGGTTCCCGCACCGTACGCGCCGCGTTCTCGACCGTCACCGCCAGCATCTCGCCCTCCGGGGCGCGCTGCCGCTCCAGCCGGACGGACACCGCGGCGCCCGGCGCGTGCCGCAGCGCGTTGCTCAGCCCCTCCTGCACCACCCGGAAGGACTCGGCGGACACCTGGGCGTCCAGCCCGGCCGACGGGCCGAGCGACTCGTCCACCCACAGGTCGATCCGGGTGCCGGTGGCGCGGGACCGGGCGATCAGGGACTCCAGGCCGGTGCCCAGCCCTGGCCCCGGCGCCGGGCCGCTCTCCCCGGCCCGCAGTACGCCGAGCACACCGTCGAGTTCCGCCACCGCGCTCCGGCCGGTCTCCTCGATCGCGGCCAGCGCGGTCCGGACGAACTGCGGGTCGCGCTCCAGCGCCCGGCGCGCCGCGGCCGCCTGGAGCGCGACCGCGCTCAGCGCATGTCCGACCGAGTCGTGCAGGTCGCGGGCCAGCCGGTTGCGGGCCGCCAGGTCGGCCGCGCGCCGTTCGGCGGCGGCCAGCCGGTCGGCGGGGGTCGGCCCCAGCAGCGGCGGCGCGCAGCGCGCCAGCAGTGCCCCGGCGCCGTGCACGGCTGCCGCCAGGGCGGCGAGCAGCGCGAGACCGGCGACCGGAGCCGTCCACAGCGCGCTGCCCGCGTGCGCCCACGGCCAGGCCCACCGCTCGCTGCGCAGGACCGGGAAGAGCGGGTGGGCGAGCAGCACCAGGGCCATCGGCGGGACGGCCAGCGAAGCGCCGCTCAGCAGGCCGCCGACGCCGACGTGCAGCGTGAACCAGCCCGCGCAACGGCGCCGCGCCGCCCAGGAGTCGGCGGGGCCGTGGGCGAGTGCGCCGTCCGGCAGCCCGCACAGGGTGCGCGCCGCCGCGGACTCCAGCGCCCGGACGACGGGGAGCAGCCCGGCCGCCGCCACCAGCGGCAGGCAGAGCCCGAAGGCCAGGAACTGCGGGCCGAGCGCGCCGTTCAGGAGGCGGGCCGAGCCGGGCCGCACGACTCCGATGCCCACGTTCACCAGCAGGAAGAACGGCATCAGCAGCGCGCCACCCTGCAGCAGATGTACCCAGCGCAGTGCCAGGACCCGCACCCGGCCCCCATGCGGTCCGGTCATGCCCGCTCACCCCCGCCGTCCCCACCGGCTTCAGCCCGGCACCGCTCAACTCGCCGCGGCGCCGGCTGTCGGCAGGTGCGCGCGGTGGTGTAGCTGCCGGGCTGCCAGTGCGGCCAGGAGCAGCCCGGCGAGTGTCTGGCAAGCATAGGTGAGCAGGTCCGTGCCGTTCGCCTGCTGTCCCAGTGTCCGGCCGCCGCCCGAGAGAGCGCCCAGCAGCAGCCAGCCGCCCCAGCAGGCCGGTACCGCGGAGCCGAGCCAGGCCGCGGCCAGGGTCGGCCACACCACGGCCCCGCCGGGGCGGTCCGCGCCGCCCGCCCGCAGCAGCCTCGCCACCGCCGCGAGTCCCGTCACCGTGCAGAGCAGGAACGTCGCTTCGGTGACGCGGTTGTCGGCGTGCTCGTCGGCCAGCCGCGCCGCGTGTGCCACCAGGTCGGGCAGCGCCACCGTCACCGCCGCCGCGAACCCGTAAGTGCTCCGCGCGCCGCCGGACCGCCGGCCGCGCGCGTGCCGGTGCAGCGGGGAGCGCAGCAGCGTTCCCCAGCGGTCGCGCACGTAGCAGGCGAAGAGCGCTCCCAGGGCGAGCGCCTGGACCACGAAGCCGGAGTAGACGACAGTCCACACCCAGCTCTCCAGCACCGTGTCGGCCCCACCGGTGTCACCGCCTCCTCCGGTGCCGCCGCCCAGCAGTCCGGACAGCGCCTTGACCGGGAAGGCCACCACGATCGGGCCCAGCAGTCCGCAGGCGATCCACAGGGGCAGGGTCAGCACGGGGACGGGGAGCCGCCGTCCCCAGGGCCTGGTGAGCGCGAGCACCAGCAGGACGACGGTGCCGTCCATGGCGACGGTCAGCGCGTTGAGGAGCCACATGGCGGTGCCGCTGTCGTACAGCGGGCTGCCTTCCGGGATGCCGGTGCGGCCGCCCGACAGCCAGTTCAGCTTCAGTGTCAGATAGGGCAGGCAGGCGGCCACCGCGACGGTGGCGAGAACGGGTCTGACGTGCGTCATGGCCGTCACGATTCCGGGTACGGCGGCGGCCGGGCATCCGTCCGGGCGGCGGACCGGCTCCCCCGCGCGGCGGACCCGGCTCGTCGCGGAGGGGGAGACCGGAGGGCCGGGGGAGCCTCCCGGCCGGGGCCCGTCAGAGGGTGCGGGTGGCGTGCACCAGCCGGTCGCGGGCGTCGAACAGCGCGTGCTTGACCGTCCGTTCGTGCTCGGGCGTCAGCCGGGCCACCGGCACCGAGCAGCTGATGGCGTCCCGGGCCGGGGTGCGGTAGGGGATGGCGACGCCGTAGCAGCGCAGCCCCAGCGTGTTCTCCTCGCGGTCCAGCGCGTACCCCTGTTCGCGCACCAGCCGCAGCTCCTCCAGCAGTTGTGCGCGGTTGGTGCGGGTGTGCTCGGTGAGCCGCTCCAGCGTCTCCGGGAGCATGGCGCGCACCTGTTCGTCCGAGTGCGTCGCCAGCAGCGCCTTGCCCAGCGCGGTCGAGTGCGCGGGCAGCCGGCGGCCGGCGCGGGCGACCGGGCGCAGATGGTGCGGGGACTGCCGGACGGCGAGGTGGACGACGTCGGTGCCGTCCAGCCGGGCCAGGTGGACGGTCTCGGTGGTGTCGGCCAGGAGGTGGTCGAGCGCGGGCTTGGCCGCGGCCACCGCCTCGTCGCCGTCGATGTACGACGTCCCCACCAGCAGCGCCCGCACCCCGATGCCGTACCGGGTACCGGCGGCGTCCGTCTCGACCCAGCCGAGGTCGGCCAGGGTGCGCAGCAGCATGTAGAGGCTCGACTTGGGGTAGCCGACCGCGGCCTGGACGGCGGCGAGGGTGTGCATCCCCGGCCGCTCCGCGAAGAACTCCAGCAGTTCCACCGTCCGTACGGCCGACTTGACCTGCGAGCTCCCCGCCTCGGTACCCGGCATCGACCTTGACCCCTCTGTTCGCGCAGCTCTACAGTCCGAAAGGAATTCATCCACAGGGATGTCGTTCAGCATACCGAACACGCTCTGCGGGGCCCGGACATCTGCCGGGCGCCTGCGGGGGAGCCGATCCGCCAGACCAGGAGGACCCCGGTGGCAGCAGCACCAGTGTGGAGCGTCGACCCCCGTACCGGAAAGCAGCGCGAACGGGTCGCCGACGAGGCCACGGCGGCCGACGTGGACGCGGCCGTGGAAGCCGCGCACCTGGCGCTCCCGGCGCTGGCCGACCGGGTCGCCCGGGCGGCCTTCCTGCGCGCCGCGGCGCAGCGCCTGGAGGCCGACGGTGAGCGGATCATCGCCGCCGCGGACGCCGAGAGCGCCCTGGGCCTGCCCCGGCTGACCGGTGAACTGGGCCGGACCACCGGACAGTTGCGGGCCTTCGCCGACGAGGTCGAGGACGGCGGACACCTCGATGTCATCATCGACCGCGCCGACCCCGCAGGCACCCCGCCCCGCCCGGATCTGCGCCGCTACAAGCTGCCGATCGGCGTCGTCGCGGTCTACGCCGCCTCCAACTTCCCGCTGGCCTTCTCCGTCCCCGGCGGCGACACCGCCAGCGCCCTCGCCGCCGGCTGCCCCGTCGTGGTCAAGGCGCACCCCGACCACCCCGCCACCTCCCAGCTGTGCGCGGCGGCACTGCGCGCCGCCGCCGCCGACACCCGGCTCCCCGAGGACGTCGTCTCCGTCGTGCACGGGTTCGAGGCAGGCGTCGAACTGGTGCGGCACCCCCGGGTGTCGGCCGCCGGGTTCACCGGCTCGGTCAAGGGCGGCCGTGCCCTCTTCGACGCGGCTGCCGCCCGGCCCCGCCCGATCCCCTTCCACGGTGAACTCGGCTCGCTCAACCCCGTCGTGGTCACCCCCGCCGCGGCCGCCGAGCGCGCCGAGCAGATCGGCGAGGGGCTCGGCGGCTCCATGACCCTGGGCACCGGTCAGTTCTGCGTCAAGCCCGGCCTGGTGCTGGTGCCCGACGGCGCCGACGGCGACCGGCTGCTGGCGGCGCTCTCCGGTGCGCTGCGCGCCACCGCGCCCGGCCATCTGCTCGACGACCGGATGCGGGACGCGTTCCTGGCGGGCACCGCCGGACGGGCCCGCCTCGCCTCCGTCGCGACCCCGGTCGCCGCCGGGACCGGCGAGGACGAGCGGACCGTGCGGCCCGGGCTGTTCGCCGTCGCCGCCGCCGACCTGGGCGCGGAGCACGAGCTGCTGTTCGAGGAGTGCTTCGGCCCGGTGACCGTCGCAGTCCGGTACGCCGGCGAGGCCGAGGCCGAGGCCGTGCTCGGGCGGATCGAGGGGAGCCTCACCGCCACCGTGCACCTCGCCGCCGACGAGGCCGCCGCCGACGAGGCCGCCGCCGACGAGGCCGCCGCCGACGAGGCCGCCGGCGGCGGTGCCGCCCGGCTGGTCGCGCGGCTCACCGCGCTGGCCGGGCGCGTGCTGGTGAACGGGTGGCCCACCGGGGTCGCCGTCGCCCCGGCGCAGCACCACGGGGGGCCGTACCCCGCCACCACCTCGACTTCGACCTCGGTGGGGGCCACCGCGCTGGAGCGCTGGCTGCGGCCGGTCGTCTTCCAGGACACGCCCGAGGCGCTGCTCCCGCCCGAGCTGCACGACGCCAATCCGCTGGGGCTGCCCCGCCGGATCGACGGCGTACGGGAGCAGCCGGCGGCGGACCGGGGCGCGCGCGGGCCCGCCGCCGGGTAACCGGTGGACCCCGCCGACCGGGCCCGGGAGACTGGACGGATGGACCAATGTGTGCTCGCCGCCGAGTTCCAGCCCGAGGCCACCTACTGCAACACCGCGTCCCAGGGCCTCCTCCCCACCCGTACCGCAGCCGCGCTCACGACGGCCACCGCCGACATGGCGGCCGGGCGGATCGACCATGCCGCCTACTACGCCGCGGCCGACGCGGCGCGGGCCGCCTTCGCGCGGATCGCCGGGACGACCCCGGACCGCGTCGCGGCCGGCAGCGCGGTCTCCACCCACACCGGACTGGTCGCCGCCTCGCTCCCCGCCGGTGCGGAAGTGCTGGCCCCGGAGGGCGACTTCAGCTCCGTCGTCAACCCTTTCACGGTGCGGGACGACGTGACGCTGCGCACCGTACCCCTGGCGGACCTGCCCGAGGCGGTGGACGCCTCCACCACGCTGGTGGCCCTCAGCGCGGTGCAGTCGGCGGACGGCCGGATCGCCGACCTGCCCGCCGTCCGGGCCGCCGCCCGCGCACACGGCGCGCGGGTGCTGCTGGACGCCACGCAGGCCGCGGGCTGGTTCCCCGTCGAGGCCGACGAGTACGACTACGTCGTGTGCAACGCCTACAAGTGGCTGCTGTGCCCGCGGGGCGCGTCGTTCCTGGTCGTCTCCGCGCAGGCGCAGGAGGACGGGGCGCTGCTGCCGCTGCACGCGGGCTGGGTGGCGGGAGCCTCGCCGTGGGACGACTGCTACGGCCCGATCGCCCGGCTGGCCCCGGACGCCCGGGCGTACACGGAGTCGATCGCCTTTCTGCCGTATCTCGGTGCGGTGCCCTCGCTCGCTCTCGTCGAGGAGTTGGGCGGCCCGGAGGCGATCGGCGCGCACGACCGGGCGCTCGCCGCCCGGTTCCGTGCGGGGGTCGCCGAACTGCCCGGCGGCTACGAACCGGTGCCGGGGGACTCGGCGATCGTTGCGGTACCCGGTCTCGGGCACGCCGTCGAGAAGCTGGCCGCGGCCAGGGTGGCGGTCGCGGCCCGGGACGGAAATCTGCGCGCCAGTTTCCATCTGCACAACACCGAGGGGGATGTGGAGCGGCTGCTCGACCTGCTGGCCGGCTGACCCGGGGCCGGTTGCCCGGGGGTCCCGGCCGTCCCGGCTGTTCGTACGGCCTGGCGTCGCAACGGGGCCGTACCCGCATGATGCGGGGGCGGGACCCGCAGGTCCCGCCCCCGCACCATCAGGGCACCGGCCGCGTCACTTCACCGGAGTGAAGTCCCGCGCCCCGATGAACTCGGGGCGGCGGACGGGTGCGGCGAACGGCTCCACTGCCTCGTTCTCGACGCTGTTGAAGACGATGAACACATTGCTTCGCGGGTACGGAGTGATGTTGTCACCGCTGCCGTGCATGCAGTTGCAGTCGAACCAGGTCGCCGAGCCCGGGCTGCCCGTGAACAGCTTGATGCTGTGCGCCTCGGCGAACTTGGTCAGGGACTCGTCGGAAGGTGTCCCCGCGTCCTGCATCTGCAGCGACTTCTTGTAGTTGTCCTTCGGCGTCTTGCCCGAGCAGCCGAGGAAGGTCTTGTGTGACCCCGGCATGATCATCAGACCGCCGTTGGTGTCGTAGTTCTCCGTCAGCGCGATCGAGACCGACACGGCCCGCATGTGCGGCATACCGTCTTCCGCGTGCCAGGTCTCGAAGTCGGAGTGCCAGTAGAATCCCGTGGCGCCGAAGCCCGGCTTGACGTTGATCCGGGACTGGTGGACGTAGACGTCCGAGCCCAGGATCTGCCGTGCCCTGCCCACGACTCGCGGGTCCCGCACCAGCCGGGCGAAGACCTCGCTGATCTTGTGCACCTCGAACACGGTCCGGATCTCGTTCGACTTCGGCTCCACGACGGAGCGTTCGTCGGCACGCATCTCCGGATCCGAGGTGAGCCGTTCCAGTTCCCCGCGCAGTTCGTCGACCTCGTCAGGCCCGACGAGCTGATCGACGGCGAGGAACCCGTCCCGCTCGAAGCCCGCCAGCTCCGCGGCCTCTATCGGCCCCGGAGTACCCGGTTCGGACCACACGACGGGGTCCATCCGCGGGATGGCCACCTCGGTGGTTCCACGGGTCGGGTACAGGTCGGCGGTGCGCTCGGGTGCGGTGGTCATGGATGTGCCTTCCTCTCCTCTCGTACGGCCCTGTTCACATGGCGAAACGGCCGGGACGGCCGAAGTGGACCGGCGAACGGTCCCCCAGCACGGTGGGGCTGAGCCTCAGCGTGTCAGTACGGCGGAGCAGATGCCCCGCCGTACTGCGGCGCGTCGCCGCTCTGCCCCGGAGTCAGCCCTCGTCGGGCTCGGTGAGCAGCGGGTAGACGCCGTTCTCGTCGTGGTCCTCACGACCGGTGACCGGCGGGTTGAAGACGCACACGCACCGGAAGTCGGTCTTCGGACGCATCGTGTGCTTCTCGTGCCCGTTCAGCAGGTACATCGTGCCGGGGCTGATCCAGTGCTTCTCGCCGGTCTCGTCGTTGGTCAGTTCCGCCTCGCCCTCGACGCAGAGCACGGCCTCGATGTGGTTGGCGTACCACATCGAGGTCTCGGTGCCCGCGTAGAGCACGGTCTCGTGCAGGGAGAAGCCCACCTTCTCCTTGGCGAGCACGATGCGCTTGCTCTCCCAGGTGCCTGACGCCGCCTTGACGTGTCGGTCGGTGTTCTCGATGTCTTTGAAGGAACGAATGATCACGGCGTGATGGTGCCTTTCTCTGTGTGCATGTCGGAAGAGCCTCCCTGTGTCCATTCCGGCGGAGCGCTCTTCCGGCGGTGTCCACTACGGAAGAGGCCCGTCCCGGCGAGTAGCCGGGACGGGCCGAACCATGCGGGTCAGGCGGTCTCGCGGACAGCCCGGGCCAGGATACGCAGCCCCTCGTCCAGTTCGTCAGGGCTGACGGTCAGCGACGGCAGGAGCTTGACGACCTCGCTCTGCGGCCCCGAGGTCTCGATGAGCAGCCCCAGGTCGAAGCAGCGTTTGGCCACCGCGTTGGCGCGGCTCTTGTTGTGGAACTCCAGGCCCCACACCAGGCCGCGGCCGCGGTAGTCGGCCACCTCCTCGGGGTGCTCCTCGGCGATGGCCTTCAGCTGCGCCTCGACCTGCTCGCCGCGGGAGAGCGTCTGCTTCTCCATCTGGCCGTCCGCCCAGTAGGTCTGCAGGGCGGCGGTCGCGGTCACGAAGGCCGGGTTGTTGCCGCGGAAGGTGCCGTTGTGCTCGCCCGGCTCCCAGATGTCCAGCTCCGGCTTGAACAGGGTGAGCGCCAGCGGCATGCCGTAGCCGCCGATGGACTTCGACAGGGTGATGATGTCCGGCTTGATGCCCGCCTCCTCGAAGGAGAAGAAGGCACCGGTGCGGCCGCAGCCCATCTGGATGTCGTCCAGGATCAGCAGCATGTCGTGCCGCTCGCACAGCTCGGACAGGGCCCGCAGCCACTCCGCGCGGGCGACGTTGATGCCGCCCTCGCCCTGCACCGATTCGACGATCACGGCGGCGGGCTTGTTCAGGCCGGAACCCTGGTCCTCCAGCAGCCGCTCGAACCAGACGAAGTCCTCGGTGGTGCCGTTGAGGTAGTCGTCGAACGGCATCGGGGTGCCGTGCACCAGCGGGATGCCGGCGCCCGCGCGCTTGAACGCGTTGCCGGTGACCGCGAGCGAGCCCAGCGACATGCCGTGGAAGGCGTTGGTGAAGGAGACGATCGACTCGCGGCCCTTGACCTTGCGGGCCAGCTTCAGCGCCGCTTCCACGGCGTTGGTGCCGGTCGGGCCGGGGAACATCACCTTGTGGTCCATGCCGCGCGGCTTGAGGATCAGCTCCTGGAAGGTCTCCAGGAACGCGCGCTTGGCGCTGGTGGACATGTCCAGCCCGTGCACCACGCCGTCGCGCTCGAGGTAGTCCAGCAGCGCCCGTTTGAGGACCGGGTTGTTGTGGCCGTAGTTGAGGGTGCCCGCTCCGGCGAAGAAGTCCAGGTAGGTGTGGCCGTCCTCGTCGTACATGTGCGCGCCCTGCGCGCGGTCGAAGACGGTCGGCCAGCCACGGCAGTAGCTGCGCACCTCCGACTCCACGGTTTCGAAGACGCTGAGGTCGGGCGGGGTGATGGTCACAGCTTGCTCCAGGGAGTGAGTCGTGTGCGAAGAAAGTCTGGTTATGGGCGGTCGGCGACGGTGCCTACCCGCCGGGGTGCGGCCGTATACGTCAGCGCTTCGATGCGCCGGGAAACACGACCGGACCGATCCGGTACAGCACTTCCGGCAGGTGGCCGTCCTCCGGGAAGAGGGCGGCGTCGAACAGCACGTCCTTGGCGACCGCGGCCGAGTGGCGCTGTGCGTAGGAGGTGAACAGCCGGTTGGAGGGGGTGTTGTCCGGGGTGACCGTGGTCTCGACGGTGTCGATGCCGAGCTCCTCGGCGACGCGGAGCGTCAGTCCGTCCAGCATCGCGGCGGCGAGTCCGCGGCCGCGGGCGGCCTCGTCGACGGCGACCTGCCAGACGAGGAGGGTGCGCGGCTGCTGGGGGCGCACGTAGCCGGTGATGAAACCGACCGGCTCACCCGCGCCGTCGCGGGCGACCACCGAGGTGGCGGCGAAGTCGCGGCACCACAGCAGGTAGCTGTACGAGGAGTTCAGATCGAGGGTCTTCGAGTCGCGGGCGATGCGCCAGATCGCGGCTCCGTCGTCCACACGGGGTGTGTCGAGCTTCAGTCCCTCCGGCATTTCGAGAAAGTCTCTGTGGGCACCTGCATGGTCTGCTTGTGCGGCGGTCATGTGAATTCAATTTACCCAGCAGAATCTGAAACTGCACGGGGGAGAGGGGTTACGCGGAGGGGGGTGTCTGTGTTATCGCGCACGGGCGTGCGGGCGCGCAGACCCGCCGGGTTCGGCCCGATTTTAAGCGGATGTGTCCGTGTATAGCAGTCGACCTGTGGAGTACGTCACAGTGCTATAACGTCATCGGCGCCGGCCCTGGATTAGCGAGTCGCAGGTAACAAAATCTTAGCGTTTGAGCTTGCGGAAAGCGGGCAGAAGAATAAGGACGGCTGCACCGGAAAAGTGACCCGGATTGCATCGTAAAGCTGGAGACCCCGACGTGTCTGCCTTTTCGCCGGATCCGTTGCTCGATTCTTCGCTTTCGGCTCCGCCGGTGTTCACGCACCCGTCTCCCGCCGGACCGCTTCCGCCGCGGGCGCTCTGGACGCCGCGGCGCCCGGCACTCGTACAGTGCGGGCATGAGCGAGCGCGCGAGTCTGCATATCAAGGGGCGGGTGCTGGTCGGGCCCGAGGACGTACGGGACGAGCTGTGGGTGGTGGACGGGCACGTCACCTACCGGCGGCCCGCTGCGTCCGACGGCACCGGGCCCGACGTGCTGACCGGCTGGGTGCTCCCGGGGCTGGTGGACGCGCACTGCCACGTCGGGTTGGACGCGCACGGCCCGGTGGACGACTCGACCAGCGAGAAGCAGGCGCTCACCGACCGGGAGGCGGGCGCGCTGCTGCTGCGCGACGCCGGATCGCCCTCCGACACCCGCTGGATCGACGACCGCGACGAGCTGCCCCGCATCATCCGTGCCGGCCGCCACATCGCCCGTACCCGCCGCTACATCCGCAACTACGCGCACGAGATCGAGCCGGGCGACCTGGCGGCGTACGTGCGCCGTGAGGCGCGGCGCGGTGACGGCTGGGTCAAGCTCGTCGGCGACTGGATCGACCGGGACGAGGGTGATCTGAGCCCCTGCTGGCCGCGCTGGGCCGTCGAGGAGGCCATCGAGGCCGCGCACCAGGAGGGCGCCCGGGTCACCGCGCACTGCTTCGCCGAGGACTCGCTGCGCGACCTGGTGGAGGCCGGGATCGACTGCATCGAGCACGCCACCGGGCTGACCGAGGAGACCATCCCGCTCTTCGCCGAGCGCGGCGTCGCCATCGTGCCCACCCTGGTCAACATCGCCACCTTCCCGGCCCTCGCCGCGGGCGGCGAGGCGAAGTTCCCCCGCTGGGCCGCCCATATGCGCTCCCTGCACGCCCGCCGCCACGACACCGTACGGGCCGCCTGGGAGGCGGGTCTCCCCGTCTTCACCGGCACCGACGCGGGCGGCTCGCTGGCACACGGGCTGGTCGGCCAGGAGGTCGCCGAACTGGTGACGGCGGGCATACCGGTGCTGGACGCGCTCGCCGCGAGCACCTGGGCCGCCCGGGACTGGCTGGGCCGCCCCGGCCTCACCGAGGGCGCGCCCGCCGACTTCGTCGTCTACGAGGCGGACCCGCGCGCCGACGTCCGCGTCCTGCAAGCCCCGAGTCACGTGGTGCTGCGGGGGCGTGTGATGCGCTGACCCGGGGCCGGTGCGGGCCGCCGGGGTGCGGGACGCGGGGCGCTTCGGGCGCAGGCCGTCGCGATGCAGGCGGTGCGCGCAGGGCGCGCACCGCGGAACCGGGCCGGTGGCGCGGCAGGCCCCGCTGACAGACGGGCGTGCGTACCCCAGCCTGGACCCATGAGCCCCACCGGACCCAGGACCAGTGCGCGTACGCTGCTCGCCCGGCTGGCGACCGGCTTCCGTGAGTGCCACTCCGGCGGCGCCGGGCCCGACCCGTACCCGGCCGACGGCCCGCTGGGCTGGCCCGGGTACGACGCGATGCGCGCGCGGGCGCACGAGCGCACCGGGGAGCACGAGTCGGTAGTGTGCGGCACCGGGCGGATCGGCGGACGGGACGCCGTACTGCTCTGCTTCGAGTTCGGCTACCTCGGCGGCTCCCTGGGGGAGCGCACGGGCGAGAGGATCGAGGCGGCCCACACCCGGGCGCGGGAGCTGCGGCTGCCGCTCGTCACGCTGGTCGCCACCGGCGGCAGCCGGATGCAGGAGGGGATGCGGGCCCTCGTCCAGCTCCAGCGGGTGGCCCGGCAGAGCGCGCTGACCCGCGCGGCCGGACTGCCGCAACTCGCGGTCGTCCGCGACCCGACGACCGGCGGCGGCTGGGCCACCCTGGCCGCGGGCGCCGACGTGGTGCTCGCGCTGCCCGGAGCGCAGGCCGCGTTCGCGGGCTCCCGGGTACGGCCCGGCGGAGCCGATCCCGCCGCCTACACCGCGGAGGCCCAGCACGCGGCCGGGCACCTCGACCGGATCGTGCCCGAGGCGGAGCTTCCCGGGGTGCTCACCCGCTGGCTGACCCTGCTCACCCCGGCGTCCGGCGGCCGGGCGCGGCCCGAGCCGGTCCCGGTGCCGGACGCCCTGCCCGGACCGTCCGGCGGCGGACGGCTGCCGGCAACCGGTGCCGAGGCCGTCGCACGCGCCCGCGCGGCGGACCGCCCCCGCGCCGCCGCCTATCTGGACGCCTGCCTCACCGGCCGCGAGGAGATCAGCGGTGACCGCTGCGGCGGTACCGATCCGGGAGTGCTGTGCGGATTCGGGCGGCGCGCGGGCCGCACGGTGGCCTACGCGGCGCAGTGCGGCACCCCCACCGGTCCGGCCGGCTACCGCACCGCGGCCCGGCTGATCAGACTGGCCGACCGGTTGCGCATCCCGGTCCTGACGCTGATCGACACCCCCGGTGCCGCCAACGGGCCGGAGGACGAGCGCGCCGGTGCGGGCCCCGCCATCGCCGAGGTGTTCGCCGCCGTCGCCGAGGCCACCGTCCCCCTCACCTCCCTCCTGATCGGCGAGGGCGGCTCGGGCGGCGCCCTCGCCCTGGCCGCGCCCGGCAATCTGTGGGCCACGCCCGACAGCTACTTCTCCGTCATCGCCCCGGAGGCGGCCGCCGCCATCCTCAAACGCGGCCCCGACCAGGTCCGGCGGACCGCCGAGGAGTTGCGGCTGCGCCCGCAGGACGCCGTCGAACTGGGCGTGGTCCGCGGTGTGGCGGGCCCGGCGCCCGGCGGGGCAGCGGAGTGGGGTGACCCCCCGGACGCCGCGCGCGGAGACCGGAAGGCGGCGGAGTAGCCGCCCGCCGCTGCGATTGGACCGGCCGGACGGCGGGGAAGGATCCGTTCGAACGCGACTGCCCCGCGAGCCGCGCCGCAGGTGCGGGGCCGGTCGGTTCCCGACCTGTCGGCGGACGCCATGGGCGGGGGCGCGGTGGACGGCCGCGCCGAGGGGGCGGCCGGACGGCTCGCCGGGGCGCCGCTTCCGGTGCAGGGGCCCGGTGCCGACCGGTCCGGTACGGGCGCGCCGTCGTCTTGCGCATGCCGTGCACCCCACTTCGAGGGGCGGTAAGGGTAGGCTAACCTTTGCTGGGTGAATGCCGGTGAAGAGACCCCGAAGGCGCGGCGCCCCCGCGGTCACGAGCTGTCCGCCACGGACGTCACCGTGGCCTACGACGGCGTCGACGTCGTCCATGACGCCTCGTTGACGCTGCGCCCCGGCGTGGTGACCGTCCTGGTGGGCCCGAACGGCAGCGGGAAGTCGACGCTGCTGCGCACCCTCGCCCGGCTGCAGCGTGCCCGGAGCGCGACGCTCACCCTCGACGGCGAGACCGACGGCCTGGCCCTGACCCCGCGCGAGTTCTCCCGCCGCGTCACGCTGCTGACCCAGGGACGGCCGACCCCCAGCGGACTGACCGTGCGGGACGTCGTCGAATTCGGCCGCTACCCGTACCGCGGCCGCTGGGGCAAGGCGGACCCGGACAGCCGGACCGCCGTGGACCGCGCGCTGGCCCTGACGGGCCTCGCGGACCTGGCCGAACGGGGCGCAGAGCACCTCTCCGGAGGCCAGCTGCAACGGGTGTGGCTCGCGAGCTGCCTCGCCCAGGACACCGGCCTGCTGCTCCTCGACGAGCCGACCACCTACCTCGACCTGCGGTACCAGGTCGAACTCCTCGACCTCGTCCGGGACCTGGCCGACGACCACGGTGTCGCCGTCGGCGCCGTCCTGCACGACCTCGACCAGGCCGCCGCCGTCGCCGACCGGATCGTCCTGCTGGACGCCGGGCGGATCGTCGCCGACGGCCTCCCCGAGGACGTGCTGACGCCCCAGCGGCTCACCGACACCTACGGCATCCGCGTCGACGTCGACACCGACCCCCGCACCGGCCGGCCGCGCACCCGCGCGATCGGCCGGCACCACTCGCGAAACGAGAGGCTCCGCACCGCATGAGACACCTCCTCCTGACGGCCGCGGCCGTCGCCGCGGCACTCACCCTGACCGCCTGCGGCACCACCGAGCCCGCGGCCGACGACGCCGGGAAGAAGAGCGACCCCGTCACCCTCACCGGCGCCTCCGGCAAGAAGGTCGAACTCGACGCGCCCGCCAAGAGGGTCGTCGGAACCGAGTGGCACGAGGTCGAACTCCTGGTGTCCCTCGGCGTCGACCCGGTCGGCGTCGCCGACGTCGAGGGCTACCGGACCTGGGACACCGCGGTTCCGCTGAAGAACGAGCCCAGGGACATCGGCACCCGCGGCGAGCCCAGCATGGACACCGTCGCAGCCCTGAAGCCCGACCTCGTCGTCGCCAGCACCGACCTGCCGCCCAAGGCCGTCAAGCAGCTGCGCAGAATCGCCCCGGTGCTGGAGGTGCAGTCCGCCGACGCCTCCGACCCGATCGGGCACATGAAGGACAACCTCGACCTGATCGCCGAGGCCACCGGCACCACACAGCGGGCCGAGAAGCTCAAGAAGGACTTCGACGCGCACCTCGCCGACGGCCGGAAGGCCCTCGCCGACGCCGGTCTGGAGGGCGCCGAGTACGCCTTCGCCGACGGCTACGTCAACTCCAACCAGGTCTCCATCAGGCCCTTCACCAGCGGCTCGCTCACCGGAGCCGTCAACGAGAAGCTCGGCCTGAGGAACGACTGGAAGGTCAAGGGCGACAAGGCCTACGGCCTCGGCAGCACCGACGTCGAGGGTCTCACCAAGCTCGACGACGACGTCCACTTCGCCTACATCGGCAACGACGGCGACAAGAGCAGCACGCCGTTCACCGGCGCCCTCGCCGACGACTCCGTGTGGAAGTCGTTGCCGTTCGTCAAGAAGGGCAACGTCCACCGGCTGCCCGACGGCATCTGGATGTTCGGCGGTCCCGAGTCGATGAACCAGTACGTCGACGCGGTCGTCGAAGCCCTGGCGGAGTAGGGCATGACCGTCACCGCGACCACCTCCGGCCCCCCTCCGCCGGACGCGCCCCGCGAGGCCGGGACCCGGCAGGGCCCCGCCCGGAAGGGCACGGCCGCGGTGGCGGCCGCTCTGCTGCTGCTCGTGGCGGGACTCGCGCTCGTCGACATCACGCAGGGCACCGCCTCGGTCGGTGCCCCCGAGGTCTGGAAGGCGCTGACCGGCCGGGCCGACCCCGCCGACGCGTCCGTCGTGATCGCCTCCCGGCTGCCGCGGATGACCGCGGGGCTGCTCGTCGGCGCCGTACTGGGCGCGGCCGGTGCCGCCCTGCAGGCGGTCACACGCAATGTGCTCAGCTCCCCCGACACCCTCGCGGTCAACGCGGGTTCCTACCTGGCGCTCGGGCTGGCCGCCGCCACCGGCGTCTCGCTCCCGCTGTTCGCCTCCTCCGGAATCGCGTTCACCGGGGGCCTCGCGGCGGCCGCCGTGGTGCTCGGGCTGTCCGGCCTGGGCGCGGGCACCGTACGGCTCGTGCTCGCCGGAAGCGCCCTGACTCTCGGCCTGACCGCCGTCACCCAGGCGCTGCTGCTGCTCCACCCCGAGGAGACCCACGGCCTCTACCAGTGGAAGCAGGGCAGCATCGCACAGCACGGGTTCGACGGTGTGCTGCAACTGGCGCCCATCGGCCTGGTCGCCTTCCTCGGGCTGCTGCTGGCCGCGCGCCGGGTCGACGCCCTGGCCCTCGGCGACGACGCGGCCCGCGGCCTCGGTGTCCCCGTCCGCGCCACCCGCGTCACCGGCGTCGTCCTCGCGACGCTGCTGTCCGCCGCGGCCGTCACCCTCGCGGGGCCGATCGGCTTCGTCGGGCTGTGCGCCCCCGCCCTCGTCCGCCCCCTCGCCCGCCGGTACCGCGCCTTCGCCCGGGCGCGGGCCCGCATTCCCGCGGCGGGGCTGGCCGGAGCGGCACTGGTGCTCGGTTCGGACGTGCTGCTGCGCGCGCTCGTGCCCGCGGACACCGCGGTCGCCGTGCCGACCGGCGTCGTCACCAGCCTCGTCGGCGCCGTCTTCCTGATCGCGATGGCCACCCGGGTGCGGGACACCGCCGGAGCGGCAGCGCAGGACCGGCTGCGCCTGCGCAGCCGGGCCGCCTTCCTCACCACCGCGGCCGTCCTGGTGGCCGTGCTCGTCGCGGTGGCCGTCGCCGCCGTCCTGCTGGGGGACGCCAAGCTGCTGCTGGGCGACGTGCTCAACTGGGCCCAGGGCAGGGCGGGCCGGACCGTGTCGTTCGTGCTGGACACCCGGGTGCCCCGGGCCCTCTGCGCGCTCCTCACCGGTGCGGCGCTCGCGCTGGCCGGGACGCTCGTCCAGGCCGTGACCCGCAACCCCCTCGCCGAGCCGTACGTCCTGGGCGTCTCCGGCGGCGCCGCACTGGGCGCCGTGGCCCTGGTGACGACGGTGCCCCTGGCCGGATCGTGGAGCGTGGCCGGTGCGGCGTTCGCGGGCGCCGCGCTCACCGCCGTGCTCGTCTTCGGACTCGCCGCCCGGGGCGGCTTCCGGCAGAACCGGCTGGTCCTCGTCGGGTTCGGCTTCGCCACCGGGACCGCCGCGCTGATCAGCCTGCTCATCATCCTCACCGACCCGTTCAACGCCATCAAGGCCCTCACCTGGCTGTCGGGTTCCACCTACGGGCGGACCCTGGCCGACGCGGTGCCGCTCGCGGCGGTGCTCGCCGTCGGCGTCGCCGTCGCGGTCGCCCGGCGCAGGGAACTCGACCTGGTGTCGCTCGACGAGGACACCCCGCGCCTCCTCGGGCTGAACCTGGGACGGGCCCGGCTCGGCTTCCTCGTCCTGAGCGTCGTGCTGAGCGCCTCCGCGGTGGCGGCCGCCGGTGCCATCGGCTTCGTCGGGCTCGTCGCGCCGCACGCGGCCCGCGCCCTGGTGGGCAGGCAGCACCACCGGGTGATCCCGGTCGCGGTACTGCTCGGCGCCCTCCTGGTCGGCTCCGCCGACCTGCTGGGCCGCACCGTGATCGCACCCGCCCAGCTGGGTGCCGGACTGGTGACCGCCGTGATCGGTACGCCGTACTTCCTGCACCTCCTCGCCCGCAGCCGCCGGTAGCGCACCGGACCGGACCCTTTCCGCCGTGCGGCAGCGGCCGGCGCGGTCGCGCGGGGTCCGCACATCCCGGTGTCGCACACCGCCACCGGGCCGCCCGGGAGGGCCGGTTGCGCGCGCGTTGCGCGAAGCCGTCTGTCCGCACGCGCCTCCGCCTGGGACAATGGGGACGACGCCCGCCACGGCGACCGTCGGCAGTCGACCACCGACGGTGAACCCGAAGCGAAGGATGCGCCATGACGGAACGCAAGCCGCCCGGAATCAGCTTCGAGAGCTGGGCCGACCGGCAGATCAGGGAGGCCGAGGAGCGCGGCGAGTTCGCGGACCTGCCCGGCACCGGGAAGCCGCTGCCCGGCCTGGACAAGCCGTACACCGAACAGTGGTGGGTCGAGCGAAAGATGCGCGACGAGAACCTCTCCTACCTGCCGCCCTCCCTCGCACTCCGCAAGGAGGCGCAGGAGGCCCGGGAGCAGGCAGCGCGGGCGCGCTCGGAAGCGGAGGTGCGGCGGATCCTCACCGAGATCAACGAGAAGATCGACGAGGCCGTCCGCCGCCCCCCGGAGGGCCCGCCGCACCGCCTCGTCCCCTTCGACGTGGAGAGCGCGGTGCGGGAGTGGCGCTCGGCCCGCCGCACCGAGGACCGCTGACGCGTCTCGCCGAGCCTGAACCGGTCCCGGCCGGGCAGGGCGCGGGGGCGCCGCCCCGCCGGGGCCGGCGCGCCCCGCAGCCGTGTGCGCACGGGGGTTCCGGTACGGAAGACTCCGGTGTGGGACCCGGCGTGCGCGCGCCTCACACCTCGCCGCGCGCCGTCGCCACCAGGCGCTCAAGTACCGTGCCTCCGCTGACCCGCAGCCCGTCGTGCTCCCACTCGTCGGTCACCCAGGTGCGCACCCGGGCCACGGCGCGCGCGGTGGCCAGTGAGTCGTCGCGGTCGACGTACATGTCGTCGTGGTAGACGGCCGCGTACACCGGCACCTCGTTGCGGGCCAGCCGCCGCGTGTCGTACAGGTCCGGCCAGTCGCCCCGCTCCGCCAGCAGCCGCGCCGCCTCGCGCAGCGGTACCAGCGCCGGGTCGAGGTCGAACATCCACGGATAGATCATCTCCCCGGTGAAGAGCACCGGCCCGTCCCCGGCCAGTGCACGTCCCGCGTCGAACTCGGGGAACTCCGCACGCACCCGCTGCGCGGCCCACCGGGTGCCGCCGGCGCTCACCGAGCGCTGCGCCCAGATCGGTTCGTGCAGCGCGGCGAAGAGCGGGTTGGCCGCCAGTGAGACCTGCGCCCGCACGCCCTCCAGGAAGCCGTCCGACAGCTCCGGCCCCGCCGCGCCCCCGATCCAGGCGTCCTCCAGCAGATAGTGCAGCCGGTGCGATCCGGAGCCCTCTCCCAGCAGCATGCCCAGGTACTGGAACCGCTCCACCGTCAGCGGGCTCCCGTCCGGGAGCCGCACCTCGTGCTCCGCCAGGTGGGCCGCGATCCGCCGCACCGTTGCCACGTCCTGCGGGTAGCGCGCGTAGTGCGCCGCGTTCTTGGCGGCCACCCGCGGGTAGGCCGCGCGGTAGGCGTCCTCGGGGCCGGTGCGCAGCCCCGGCAGACCGCCCGTCACGAACGCCTCCCGGATCCCCTCGGGCGCGAGGGAGAGGTAGGTGAGCGTGCAGAAGCCGCCGAAGCTCTGCCCGAGCGTCGACCACGGCACGTCCTCGCCCAGCAGCCGCTTTCTGATCAGCTCCGCGTCCCGGACGATCGAGTCGGCGCGGAAGTGCGCCAGCCAGGCGGCCTGCTGCCGCGCGGTGCCGCGCGCCGCGAGGGACTGCCGGTTGGCGGGGGAGGAGCGCCCGGTGCCGCGCTGGTCGAGCAGCAGCACCCGGTAGTGCCGCAGTGCGACCTGGAGCCAGTCGGCCCGGCCGACCGGACGCGGCGCACCGTTGCCGGGCCCGCCCTGGAGGAACAGCAGCCACGGCAGTTCCTCGTCCTGGCGGCCCGCGGCGACCACCTCGCGTGCGAACACCTCGATCTGCTCGCCGTCCGGCCGCGCATGGTCCAGCGGGACGGCGAAGACATGGTCCCGCAGCACGGTGCCGGGATGCCGCAGCACGGTGGGCATGGCGTTCCTCCTTCGGTGGTTCCGCCTACGGGCCGGCTCAACGCGCGCCCGCGGCGTCCGGTGTCTCCAGCGCCCGCTCCAGCGCCGCCGCGAACCGGTCGGTCGTCGCCGGGTCACGCACCGCCACCCGGAACCACTCCGGGCCGAGCCCGGGGAAGGTGTCCCCGCGCCGCACGGCGAACCCCAGCTCCCGCAGCCGGTCGCGCAGTGCGGCGGCGCGGGGGTGCCGCACCAGCAGGAACGGGCCCTGCGGCGCCGGGGTCGCCTCCTGCACCCCGGCCACGGCGAGCGGCGCCAGCCGCTTCCGCAGCCGGTCGCGGTCCGCCGTGAACCGGAGGGCCGCCGCCTGTGCCTCGGCCAGCGCCTCGGGGGCGGTGCACGCCTGCGCCGCGACCAGTGCCGGGGTGGAGACGGGCCACAGCGGCTGCTGGTGGGCCAGGGCGGCCACGGTCGCCGGGTCGCTGAGCACATAACCGACCCGCAGTCCGGCCAGCCCCCAGGTCTTGGTCAGGCTGCGCAGCACGACCGTCCGCCCGGGCAGCCGGGCCAGCAGCGGCACCAGCGACTCCCGCTCCTCGGGTACCGCGTCCATGAACGCCTCGTCCACGATCAGCGTGCGCCCCTCGCGGGCGAGTCGCGCCAGCGTGGCGGCGGGGTGCAGCACGGATGTCGGGTTGGTCGGGTTGCCGACCACCACCAGGTCGGCCTCGTCCGGCACGACGTCCGCCGCCAGCCGGAACCCGTCCTCCGGACGCAGCAGCACCCGCTCCACCCGGTGGCCCGCGTCCCGCAGCGCCGCCTCCGGCTCGGTGAACTGCGGATGCACCACGACCGGGCGGCGGGCCGGAAGGGCCCGGGCGAGCAGGACGAACGCCTCCGCGGCTCCCGCCGTCAGCAGCACCCGCTCCGCGGCCAGCCCGTGCCGTTCGGCCACCGCGGCGCGCGCGGCCCCGCCGTCGGGGTAGGCGGCCAGCGTCGCCAGCGAGGCCGCCAGCCGCTCCCGCAGCCACGCCGGGGGCGTGCCGGTGCGCACGTTGACGGCCAGGTCGGTCAACCCGGCTCCGTCGCCCCGCACTTCCGCGTCCCCGTGGTGCCGCAGTCCGTCCGCGGCGGCCGGTGCGCCCCCGGACGTGCCGGGCTCGTGCCCGCTCACCGCTCCCGCCCCGGGATGGCGAGGGCGGCCACGGCTGCGGTGGCGCGCACCGGGGCTCCCGCCGCGGGACGCGACTTCGTCTTCGGCACCAGCAGCACCGGGGCGCCGCCCCGCACGGTCGTCCCGCCGCCGCCTCCGCAGGCCAGCAGCGCCGCCGCCTCGGCGACCGAGGGCGTGCCCACGGCCGCGCGGGAGAAGTCCGAGGGGTGCGGTACCCGCACCCGGGCCAGTGTCCTCGCGTCGTAGGCGATCAGCGGCAGGTCCAGCCGCCGGGCCGCCGCCAGCAGCCCGGGTTCGGCGGCCCGCGCCTGGACGGTCGCGAGCGCGGTCGCCCCGCCGGAGGCGGCGCCGTCCGCCGGGAGCGGCTCTCGGCCGGTCCCGGCAGCCGTGCGCGCGGCTGCCAGCACACTCACCACCACGTCCAGCACCTCCTCCGCCGGCACCCCCGCGCAGGTGCCCACGCCGACGGTGACGAGCCGGGGCCCGGCTCCCGTGCCCCGCGCGCTCATGCGGCGCTTCCCGCCGGGCTCCCGGCCTCCCACCGCGCCGCGCAGCGCGCCGCGAACCGGGCCGCCATGCGCGGTGCGGCGGCCCAGTGCACATGCAGGTAGGAGGCGTGCACGTTGCCCTGGACGAAGCCCTCGGTGCGGCGTTCGGGCCGCACCAGCCCCCAGGCGGGCACCTGCCCGGCGCCCGGCAGCAGTTCGGTGCGGTGGAACTCGTGCCCGCGTACCCGGGTGCCCGCCTCGGCCAGCGCGCTGTCGGCCACGGCGACGGCCTCGCGGTAGCCCAGCGTCAGCCGCTCCGCCATCCGCCCGCGCGCGTCGAGCACTCCGCACATCGGCTTGCCGTCCAGCTCCCGGGCGAGGTAGAGGAGCCCGGCGCACTCGGCCGCTATCGGTCCGCGGAAGGCCGCGATCTGCTCCCGCAGGGGTCGGTTTTCGGCCAACTCCGGTGCGTACACCTCGGGAAAGCCGCCACCGACGACCAGCCCCGCCGTGCCGTGCGGCAGCGCCCGGTCCCGCAGCGGATCGAAAGGGACGACCTCGGCACCCGCGGCCCGCAACAGTTCGCCGTGCTCGGCGTAGGAGAAGGTGAACGCCTCGCCGCCGGCCACCGCCACCCGCGGCGCCCGGGCGACCGGCCGCGCCTCCAGCGCGGCGGCCGGGTCCCACGCCTCCTCGGGCAGCGGCGGCGCCTGCCGCGCGAGCGCCAGCAGCGCGTCCAGATCGCAGCCGGTGCGCACCTGCTCCGCGAGGGCCGCCACCGACTCCACCGCCTCCGCGCGCCGCTCCGCGACCGGCACCAGCCCCAGATGCCGGGAGGGCGCCCGGACCGCCTTGGCACGGCGCAGCACCCCCAGCACCGGCACTCCCGAACCCTCCAGGGCCTCCCGCAGCAGCTCCTCGTGCCGGTCCGAGCCCACCTTGTTGAGCACCACCCCCGCGACCCGCACCTGCGGGTCCCAGGAGGCGAAGCCGTGCACCAGCGCGGCCACCGAACGCGACTGCGAGGAGCCGTCCACCACCAGCACCACCGGGGCCCGCAGCAGCTTGGCGACATGCGCCGTCGACGCCAGTTCGCCCTGCCCGGCGGCACCGTCGTACAGCCCCATCACGCCCTCGACGACCGCGAGATCCGCGCCGGCGGCGGCATGGCCCAGCAGCGGGGCGATCCGCTCCGGGCCGCACAGATAGGCGTCCAGGTTGCGGCCGGGGCGGCCGGTCGCCAGCGCGTGGTAGCCGGGGTCGATGTAGTCGGGGCCCACCTTGTGCGGCGAGACGGCCAGCCCCCGCGCGGTGAACGCCGCCATCAGCCCGGTGGCCACGGTCGTCTTCCCGCTGCCGGAGGACGGCGCGGCGACGACCAGACGGGGGGTACGGATCACGCGGCGGCTCCCCGCCGCCCGGCAGCGCTGCCGCTCACCACTCGATGCCCCTCTGCCCCTTCTGACCCGCGTCCATGGGGTGCTTGACCTTCGACATGTCGGTGACCAGGTCGGCCGCGTCGATCAACTGCTGCGGCGCGTTCCGGCCGGTGATCACCACGTGCTGGGTGCCGGGGCGGTCCCGCAGCACGGCCACGACCTCCGCCGGGTCCACCCAGCCCCAGTGCATCGGGTAGGCGAACTCGTCCAGCACCAGCAGCCGGTAGGTCTCGGCCGCCAGATCCCGCTTGACCTGCTCCCAGCCCTCCCGGGCCGCCGCCTCGCTGCCCATCTCGCCGTCCTGGACGTTGCGCTGGATCCAGGACCAGCCCTCACCCATCTTGTGCCAGGCCACGCTGCCGCCCTCGCCCGAGTCGCCGAGCACCTTCAGGGCGCGCTCCTCGCCGACCCGCCACTTCGCGGACTTGACGAACTGGAACACCCCGATCGGCCACCCCTGGTTCCAGGCGCGCAGCGCCAGCCCGAAGGCGGCCGTCGACTTGCCCTTGCCGACGCCGGTGTGGACCGCCACCAGCGGCCTGTTGCGCCGCTGGCGGGTGGTGAGACCGTCCTGGGGTACGGCTTCCGGCTGTCCCTTCGGCACTATGCAGCCCTCCCTGTGTGCTTGCCTGCCTGCCGTGCGCTGCGTGCGTCCGTCGTGTGCCGGACCAGGTCCGTCACCGCGTCCGCGCGCAGCTCCTCCAACGTGACCGCCTCGCCGCCCAGTTCGGCGGCCAGCTCGCGGGCCAGCCCCAGCCGCACGTGCCCCGCCTCGCAGTCCACCACCACCGAGGCGGTGCCGTCCGCCGCCAGCAGCCGGGCCGCCTGCCGGGCCCGCACCAGCGGCTCCGGGCCGCCCGTCGCGCGCCCGTCCGTGACGGTGACCAGCAGCGGCCGCCGGGCCGGGTCCCGCAGCCGCTCGATCCGCAGCACCTCCCGCGCCCGCAGCAGCCCCGCCGCCAGCGGGGTGCGCCCACCGGTCGGCAGCGACTCCAGCCGGGCCGCCGCCGCGTCCACCGACGAGGTGGGCGGCAGCGCCACCTCGGCCGCACCGCGCCGGAACGTCACCAGGCCCACCTTGTCCCGCCGCTGGTAGGCGTCCAGCAGCAGCGACAGCACCGCGCCCTTGACCGCGCCCATCCGCTGCCGGGCCGCCATCGAGCCGGAGGCGTCCACCACGAACAGCACCAGATTGCCCTCGCGGCCCTCCCGCACGGCCTCCCGCAGATCGTCCCGGCGCAGCACGAGGCCGCTGCCGCGGCGGCCGCGGGCGCGCTGGTGCGGGGCCGCCGCCTGCACGGTCGCAGCCAGATGCAGCTTGCCCAGCGTCCCCTGCGGGCGGCGCGATCCCGTGGTGCGGCCGTGCGAGGTCCGGGCCCGCGAGCGCCGGCCCGCCGCGCCCTCGCCGAGTCCCGGAACGGTCAGGGTGCGGGCCGCGAACGGCTCGCCGGAGGCCGCGGTGCCCTGGGGCGCCGCGGGTGCGTCCGGGTCGGGTGTGCCCTGCTCGGAGTCGGGTGCCTGCGCCGAGGACCGGGGCGAGGGCTGCGGGCCGGGCTGTTCGGTGCTCTGCTCGGCGGGGTCCGGCTGCGCCTGTTCGGGGACGGACGGCTCGCCGCCTGCGCCGTCCCGCGGCTCCTCCCGGGGCGGCGCCGCGCCACCGCCGCCGCCACCCGGCCCGCCGCCGTCGGGACCACCGTCCTCGGGGCCGTCCGGTCCGCCGGGTTCTTCCGGCCCGTCCGGCCCGGGACCGCCGTCGGGGTCGCTGTTCTCCTCCAGCGTGCGGTCCAGCTTGTCCTCGTCCAGGCCCGGGGCGTCGAACGGATTGCGCCTGCGCCGGTGCGGGAGCGCCAGCAGCGCCGCCTGCCGCACATCCGCGGACTCGACCCGGGTCCGGCCCGCCCAGGCGGCGAGCGCCACCGCGGTGCGTGCCATCACGATGTCCGCCCGCATGCCGTCGACCTCGAACGCGGCACAGGCGGCGGCGATCTGCCGCAGCGCCGCGTCGTCGAGTTCGACGGCGGGCAGCAGCGCACGGGCCGCCGCGACGCGCTCGCGCAGCTCCTGCTCGTCGTCCGCCCAGCGGGCCGCGAAGCCCGCCGGGTCGTCGTCGTGGGCGAGCCGTCGCCGTACCACCTCCACCCGCTCCTCAGGCTCCCGGGAGGCCGCCACCTCGACCGTCAGCCCGAACCTGTCGAGCAACTGGGGGCGCAGCTCGCCCTCTTCCGGGTTCATGGTGCCGACCAGCAGGAACCGGGAGGCGTGCCGGACGGAGACGCCCTCGCGCTCCACGTAGGAGGCGCCCATGGCGGCGGCGTCCAGCAGGACGTCGATCAGGTGGTCGTGGAGCAGATTGACCTCGTCCACGTACAGGATGCCGCGATGCGCGTCCGCCAGCAGCCCCGGCTCGAACGCCTTCACGCCCTCCGCGAGCGCGCGCTCGATGTCCAGCGCGCCCACCAGCCGGTCCTCCGAGGCGCCGACGGGCAGTTCGACCATGCGTGCCGCGCGGGCCTGCGGAGCGGCCGTCTCGTGCGGCCCGTCGGGGCACTCGGGGTCCGGCGCCGCGGGGTCGCAGCTGAACCGGCAGCCCGCCACCACGGGCACTTCCGGCAGCAGGTCCGCCAGGGCCCGGACGGCGGTGCTCTTGGCGGTGCCCTTCTCACCGCGCACCAGCACACCGCCCACCGCCGGGCTGACGGCGTTGAGCAGCAGGGCCAGCCGCAGGTCGGCCATGCCGACGATCGCGGTGAACGGATACCGGGCGCTCATGCGCTGATCACTCCTTCGAGTGGCTTTCGTGCTGTGCTGGCCGAGTGGGCCGAGGTGGCCGAGGCGGCCGTGCCGATCCTGCTGGTCCTGCTGGTCCTGCTGCCGGTCGAGCCGGTCCAGCCGCGCGCGCCGGGTGCCGCGCCTGCTGTGCCGCGTGCCGTGCCGCGCCGCCCGGACCCGGGGCCTCTCACGGCGCCCCCGGCGGTACGAACGGCAGCCCCTCCGGCACGCCGTCCTCGATGAGCCGCAGCAGCGCGTCCGTGTCCGCGTGCTCCTCGATCAGATCGCCCAGCCGGTCGAGCTGCTCCTCGCGCAGCGCCGCGAACCGGGTGTCCGGCGCCGGTGCGAACGCGCGGCCCGCGTCGGCGGCGACCCGGCGCAGGAAGGCGCGGCGGAACCCGTCCGACTCCAGCGAGCCGTGCCAGTGGGTGCCCCACACGGCGCCGACCCGGCAGCCGTCCACGGGAGTGCCGTCAGCGCCGTCGGCGCCGTCAGCGGCGCGCAGAAACGGCTCGCCGCCTCGCACATCGGCCACCCCGTGGTGGATCTCGTACCCCTCCACCGGCTCGCCCAGCGCCAGCCCGTGCGGGCGTGCCAGCGTCTTGTCCGGCGCGAACCGCACCCGCACCGGCAGCAGTCCGAGGCCGTCGACCTCGCCCGCCCGCGACTCGACGTCGTCCTCGATGCGCTCGCCCAGCAACTGGTAGCCGCCGCAGATCCCCAGCACGGGACGGCCCTCGGCCGCGCGCCGCGCCAGCGCCGCCGCCAGCCCCCGCGCCCGCACCCACTCCAGGGCCTTGACCGTCCCGCGGGTGCCCGGCACCACCACCAGGTCCGCGTCGGCCAGCTCCTCGGGGCGGTCGCTGAACCGCACCACCACGCCGGGCTCGGCCGCCAACGCGTCCACATCCGTGAAGTTGGACATCAGCGGCACCGGCAGCACGGCCACCCGCAGCACGTCCGCGCCGTACGGGCCCGCGACGGCGGACTCGCGCACGGTCCCGCGCAGCGACACCCGCAACCCGTCCTCCTCGTCGATGCCCAGCCCGTGCCGGTAGGGCAGCACCCCCAGCGTGGGGCGCCCCGTCAGCTTCCGCAGCATCTGAAGGCCGGGCTCCAGCAGCGAGCCGTCGCCGCGGAACTTGTTGACCAGATAGCCCGCGAGCAGCGCCTGGTCCTCCGGTGCCAGCAGCGCCGTCGTACCGAAGAGCGAGGCGAACACCCCGCCGCGGTCGATGTCGCCGACCACCAGCACCGGCAGCCGGCAGGCCCGGGCCAGCCCCATGTTGACGATGTCGCTGCGCCGCAGGTTGATCTCGGCCGGGCTGCCCGCGCCCTCGCAGACGACCGCGTCGTGGGTGCGCCGCAGCTCCTCCAGACAGCCCGCGACCGTCTCCAGCAGCTCCGCGCGCCCCGCCGGCGGCGCGCCCTCGCCGCCCGCTCCGTCCCCGGCGGGCCTCCCGCCGCCCGGGTGGCGCCCGAAATAGCCCTGCGCCGACATCTCGCCGACCGCCTTGCCCAGCAGGACGACCTGGCTGGTGCGGTCGCCGCCCGGCTTCAGCAGCACCGGGTTCATCAGCGCGCTCGGCTCCACCCGCGCCGCGGCGGCCTGCATGGCCTGGGCGCGGCCGATCTCCGCCCCGTCGGAGGTGACATAGGAGTTGAGCGACATGTTCTGCGCCTTGAACGGCGCGACGCGTATCCCCTTGCGGGCCAGCCAGCGGCAGATGCCCGCCGTCACCACGCTCTTGCCCGCGTCCGAGGTCGTCCCCGCGACCAGCAGCCCGCCCGTTCCGCGCCCGCTCACCGTGTTCCTCCCGTCGCGCGGCCCCGCCGCAGGCGGCGCACCGCCGCTCCCGTCAGACAGCTCGTCACCAGGGCCAGTTGCCCCACCCGGCGCGACAGCCGCACGGCCCGCTCGATGTCGGCGGTGCGTACGGCGCGGCCGGAAGCGTTGAGGACGGGCCGGTGCTCGACCCGCCCGCCGTAGGCGAGCGTGCCGCCCAGCCGCAGCCCGAGGGCGCCCGCGAACGACGCCTCCACCGGGCCCGCGTTGGGGCTGGGATGGCGGTGTGCGTCGGCCCGCCAGGCGCGCAGGGCACCGCGCGGATCGGGTCCGGCGAGCGCGGCCAGCACGGCGGTCAGCCGCGCTCCCGGGCCGCCCGCCACGTCGTCCAGCCGCGCGGCGGCCCAGCCGAAGCGGCGGTGCCGCGGGGAGCGGTGGCCGACCATCGCGTCCAGCGTGTTGACGGCGCGGAAGCCCACCAGACCGGGGACACCGGCGACCGCTCCCCAGACCAGGGCCCCCACCACGGCGTCCGAGGTGTTCTCCGCGACCGACTCCACCACGGCACGGGCCACTTCCGGTGCCTCCAGCCGCTGCGGATCGCGCCCGCACAGTGCGGGCAGCCGCTCGCGTGCCAGCTCCAGGTCCCCGGCCTCCAGCGCGCCGCACACGGCCCGCGCCTCCCGGGTCAGCGACGTCCCCCCGAGGACGGCCCAGGTCGTGGCGGCGGTCAGGACGAGTTCGGGGAGCGGCGCAGCCGCCCGGCTGCGCGCGGCACGGCGGGCGGCACCGGCCGCGGCGACGGCGCCGCCCGCGGCGAGGAATGTGTGCAGCGCGCCCGCACCCCGGTCGTCACGCCACAGCCGGCGCTCCAGCGCTCCGGCGGCCCGGCCGAAGACGGCCACCGGGTGGCCGCGCCGCGGATCGCCCAGCAGCGCGTCGGCGGCGAACCCCAGCAGGATCCCGCGCACCTGGACGTCAGCGCCGCCCATCAGCGGACGGGTCCGGCGCACTCACCCACGGCAGCGGTCCCCGCGACGGTGTTCCCCGCGGCGGCGGGCACGTCGGCGGCGGATATGGCGGCACAGCCACGCATCTCGGCGTCCTCACTCAGGGTCCTCGCCCTGGCTCGAGTCGACCGGCGGCGAGAGTCTCCTGGCTCCCGGATCCACACCGTCCCCGGCCTTCCAGCCCGTGCGGGCCGTGGCTTCGTTGGGGTGGCGCTCCCCGGTGACAGTGGCGGGACCGCGCCGGATTCGCACCGGCTTCCTCTCCATGCCGCCGTTTGGCACGGGAAGTCCACCACGCCGGTCCGGCCCCGTCAACTCGCCCTTGACCTGCGACGGGGCGGCGAGCAGCAACGTCGGTGAGGGGGTACGGGATGCTCCCGTACCCCCTCACCGAAGCGGCTCGTCCGGCCGCGGCAGCCCTGCCGTGGGCCGCCGGGACGGGAGCGGGCTCAGCCCGCGATCAGGTAGATCCCGTACGCCACCGCTGCCAGGCACAGCCCGTAGCAGGCGTAGGCGCCGGTGCGGGCCAGTGCCGAGGGAGCGGTGCCGGCGGTGCGCGGCGAGCCGGAGACGATGCCGAGGGTGAAGATGCCGACGAGTCCCACCGTCGCCACCAGGCTGACGCCGAAGACCTGGCCGAGCGCGGCCCAGTCGATGTGCATGTGGTCGTCCCTTCTGCCTAGCTGAGGCTGCTCGCCGACGCGGGGCGGCCGGTCGGTTGCGGGGTCTCGGAGGGCGCTGCCTCCTCGGCGGAGCCGACCGCCAGTCCCGCGGGCGGCGGGGGCGGGGCGACGGCCCGGACGGCGGTGGTGACCACGCCGGCGGGCACGGACATGGGTGCGGGCTCCGCGGTCGGTTCGGCGGCCGGGCCGGGGATCCCGGTGGGCTCCACCGCGGTGGGGGAGTCGCCGTTGACGTTGGTGTGGTCCACCGGCGCGCGCCGCGAGCGGGCCCAGATGGCGCCGCAGAGCGCGAGCGCGAGGACGGCGACGGTCGCCACGCCCCAGTCGCCCTGCTCGGCCAGGAGCGCGGCACCCGCCGCGACTCCGCCGGCGGCGGGGAGGGTCAGTGCCCAGCCGACGACCATCCGGCCGGCCGTCCCCCACCGCACCACGCCGCCCTTGCGGCCGAGGCCGGAGCCCATCACGGCGCCCGAGCACACGTGGGTGGTGGAGAGGGAGAAGCCGATGTGCGAGGAGGCCAGGATGGTGGCCGCCGCGCTGGTCTGGGCGGCGAAGCCCTGCGGCGGCTGGATGTCGGTGATGCCCTTGCCCATGGTGCGGATGATGCGCCAGCCGCCCAGGTAGGTGCCCAGTGCGATGGCGAGCCCCGCCGAGGCGATGACCCACACCGGCGGGTCGGAGCCGGGCGCCAGCGCGCCGCCGGTGACCAGTGCCAGGGTGATGACGCCCATGGTCTTCTGCGCGTCGTTCGTGCCGTGGGCGAGGGAGACCAGTGCGGCCGAGGTGATCTGGCCGGCGCGGTAGCCCTTGGCGGTCCGCTCCTCGTCGGCGTGCCGGGCGACCCGGTAGGTCAGCCGGGTGGCGCACAGGGAGGCCAGGCCCGCGACCACGGGCGCGGCCAGTGCCGGGATGAGGACCTTCATGACGACGACGTCACCGTTGACCGCGCCGGTGCCGACGGCGGCGAGCGTCGCGCCGATCAGTCCGCCCATCAGGGCGTGCGAGGAGCTGGAGGGCAGCCCCGCGAGCCAGGTCAGCAGGTTCCAGATGATCGCGCCCACCAGCCCCGCGAAGATCACTTCGGGCCGGATGCCGGAACCTTCGTCGATGATTCCCGAGGAAATGGTCTTGGCCACCTCGATGGACAGGAAGGCGCCGAGGAGGTTGAGGACCGCCGACATGGCGACCGCCGCCCGCGGGGCCAGCGCCCCGGTGGAGATGGTCGTGGCCATGGCGTTGGCCGTGTCGTGGAAGCCGTTCGTGAAGTCGAACACCAAGGCCGTGACGATCACGATCCCGATGAGAAGCGTGATGTGTTCCATTCACCAGGCACAATCAGTTCGAGGGGCAGTGACGTCGTGAACGTAAAGACGGCGAGTGAACGGAAGGTGAACTGGGGCGGGCATCGAAGTGTCGCCCCCTGACGCCTGTTGTGTGGGCCAGATCACACCGTAGTCAGCGGGCTCCGCGGAACCAACGCGACGCGGCCGCTCGCCCGCCAACACCCCGGTGCATGCTGCCGCTTCCCTCCCGGTTCCCCCGGTCGGGTGTCACCCTCCCGGCCCGCCCCGCTGGTTTCCCGCCTCCGATCGCGTCAACACTGTGGAGGATGCGCCTGCGAACCGCGGCCCTGGCCGCCACCACCGTGCTCGGTACCGGCGCGGCCACCCTGGCGGCCGGACGGTACGCGGCCGACGCCGCGCTGCGCCCCCCGCGGCCCCGCGGCGACGCCGGCAGCGGGCCCACCGCGGGGTTCGAGGGCACCCGGCTGACGGTGCACTCGCACGACGACGGCAGCATCGCCGTCACCCGCTCCCTGGCCGCCAACCTGCCCGGTGTCTACGGCCTGACCGGGCGCGGGGTGCACGCCGTCGTCGGCCCGGTGCTGACCGACGCGACCGCGGCGCAGCCCCGCCCGCACGCCGTCGTACGGGAACTGCGCCGCGTCGACCGGGGGCGGCTGAGCACCGGCACCACCGTCCGCCTCACCCCGCAGGTGTACGTCGGGGACCCCGGCGAGGCACTCGGGACGGCGTACGCGGACGCCGAGATCCCCGGCGAACTCGGCCCGCTGCCCGCCTGGTTCGTCCCCGGCGACCGAGGCGTCTGGGTGATCGCCGTGCACGGCCTCGGCGCCACCCGCGAGCACCCCCTGGCGCTCGTCCCCTTCTACCGGCGGTTCAGCGTCCCGGTGCTCGACCTCGCCTACCGCGGGGACCCCGGCGCGCCCCCGCACCCCGACGGCATCGGCCACCTGGGCAACTCCGAGTGGCGCGACCTGGACGCCGCCCTCCGCTACGCCGTGCAGCACGGCGCCCGGCGGGTGATCCTGCACGGCTGGTCCAGCGGCGCCACGATGGCGCTGCACACCGCCGCGAACTCCCCGCTGCGGGACCGGGTGGCCGGCCTGGTGCTGGACTCGCCCGTACTGGACTGGCCGGCCACCGTGCGCGCACTGGCCGCCTCCCGGGGCACCCCGCGCGCACTGCTGCCGCTCGTCGTGCGCGCCGTGCAGGGCCGCGCCGGTCTGCCCGAGGGACGGGACGTCGCGGTGGTGGACTCCGCGAAGCTGGCCGTGCCCACCCTGGTGCTGCACGGGCCCGACGACACCGTCGCGCCCGTGGACAGCTCCCGGGCGCTGGCCGCGCGCCGCCCCCGGCTGATCTCCCTGCGCGAGATCCCGGACGCCCCGCACGCCGCCATGTGGAACGCTGACCCGCACGGCTACGAGGAGGCGCTGCGCCGCTTCATCACCCCGCTGATCTGAGGCCCCGCCGCTCCGGAACCCCGCCGATCCCAGGCCCCGCGAGTCCGGAGGCTGCCGATCCGAGGGCCTGCCGGTCCGGTGCCCCGCAGCTCCGGGGCCGCGCCGTCCGGGTGAGGCCGCGTCACCCTGAGTCCTCCTCAGCCGCCCGCGGGCGGCCCGCCGGAGGGGATGAACGACCGGAATCGGCACCCCAGGTTTGGGTTTCCACGGCACAGCGTGAAGACTGCTCCTGTGACGACGTCCCGTACCCCGGGGGACAACCGGCTCCGGCTCGTTCCCCGACAGCCCGTCGCCGCCGCCCGGCGCACTGTGACGACCAGGCGCTCCGCCAGGACGCCACCGCCCCCGGACGGTGTGCTGCCCCGCGACCAGCTCGCCCGGTATGCCCGCGCCTGCCTCGCCGAGGCCGTCCGCGTGGCCCGCTGGGCCGCCGGGACCGGCCGCTCGCCGCAGTCCGGCACCGAGACCGAACGCGCGGCCGAAGCGCTGCGGTTGACGGTCCCGGTGCTGCGCGCCCACTGGGACCGGGCCAAGCTGGCCGGCCTCATCGAACTCCACGGGGAGACCGCCCGCGCCGGATGGCGGCTGCGGGCCTGGGACCACGACGACAGCGCCGTGCTGCGCGGCTGGGTCGCCCTCTTCGACGCCTGGTCGCTCGCGCACCCTGCTCCGCTGCCGCACGAGCAGAGCCTGGTCGCGGAGATCGTCGAGGCGGTGCCGCAGTTCCTGTCCGTGATGCACCTCTCCGGCGGTCCCGTCACCTTCGACCTGCTGCACGATCTGCTCGCCCAGCGCATCGCCGAGCTGCGGGCCGAACGCGACCAGGAGCCGAACCGCGCGACGGTCGGCGTCGCCCTGCCCGGGCTCCTGGACTGGGCGCTGGACGGGCTCTGCGCCGTCGGTGCGCTGACCCGCTGCGCGGACGAGGAACCCGCTCCGGGGACCGGTGTCCGGCAGGGCTCCGCCGTCCTCACCCCGCTCGGCAACTGGGCGGTGTGGACCAAGCTGGAGCAGATCTGCGTGGCCGCGCAGAGCCCGGCCGGGAACATCGAGCAGTCCGCCGGCGAGATGCTGCGCGGCTGCGCCCGGATGACCCCGGGCCCGGCCCGGGACGAGTACCGCGCCTGGCTCGCCGCGCGCCCCACCTCACCGGCGGTCACCGAGCTGCTGGAGGCGGCCCGGGGCGAGGACGCGCTCATCCGGGGGCTGGCCTTCGAGGCGCTGCGCGTGGTGGGGGCGCCCGCCGAGGAGGCGGTGCAGGAGGCCGCGGAGGAGCCCACCCTGCGGCCCTACGCGCTGCTGTGGCTGGCCGAGCAGGCGGGCACCGACCCGGAGGACCTCTCGGGCGGCGCACCCGGCGTGCTCACCCGGCAGGAGGCGACCTGGCTGTGGGTGGACACCGCGGCCGCCGTCACCGACCACGGCGAGGAGCGCCTGCTGGTCGACCATCTGGGCACCGCCGTACAGGGTTCGGTGCCCAAGCTGCTGGAGGAGGTCCGGGCGACGGGCCACCCGCGCACGGTGCAGGTCCTGGTCGCGCTCGCCGCCGCGCATCCCGACCCCGCGCTGGCCAAGGCCGTGCGCCGGGCCGCCTTCCAGGTGCACACGGGCGGGGAGTGACGCGGGGCACGTCCGCTCTCCCGCTGCGGCCCGGCGGGCCGCGGTGTGCGGCAGCGCCCCGGAAATGCGTTTGCCTTCCGCCGGTAGACTGGCCCGCATGCCTCATCTCCTCGTGCATTAGGCGTGCGTACGCCGCTTCCGCACTTCTTCCGTACGCACGTCCACAGTCCTGCCTTGGAGTCTTCCAGTGATCACCGCAACCGGTCTTGAGCTGCGCGCCGGAGCACGCGTCCTCATCGAGTCGGCCACCTTCCGGATCGCCAGGGGCGACCGCATCGGCCTGGTGGGGCGCAACGGCGCGGGCAAGACCACGCTCACCAAGTGCCTGGCGGGTGAGGGCACGCCCGCCGCCGGCTCCATCACCAGCAGCGGTGAGGTCGGCTACCTCCCGCAGGACCCGCGCACCGGAGACCTCGACGTGCTCGCGCGCGACCGCATCCTCTCCGCGCGCGGCCTGGACGTGGTGCTGCGCAAGATGCAGGAGAACGAGGAGCGCATCGCCAGCGGCAAGGGCGCCACGCGCGAGAAGGCGATGAAGAAGTACGAGCGCCTGGAGACCGAGTTCCTCACCAAGGGCGGCTACGCCGCCGAGGCGGAGGCGGCGACGATCGCCGCCAGCCTCGGCCTGCCCGACCGGGTGCTGGGCCAGCCGCTGCACACCCTCTCCGGCGGTCAGCGGCGCCGCGTCGAGCTGGCCCGCATCCTCTTCTCGGACGCCGACATCCTGCTGCTGGACGAGCCGACCAACCACCTGGACGCCGACTCGATCGTCTGGCTGCGCGACTTCCTCAAGACCTACCGCGGCGGCCTCATCGTCATCTCCCACGACGTCGACCTGGTGGAGACGGTGGTCAACAAGGTCTTCTACCTGGACGCCAACCGGTCGGCCATCGACATCTACAACATGAGCTGGAAGCAGTACCTCACCCAGCGCGAGGACGACGAGAAGCGCCGCCGCCGGGAGCGGGCCAACGCGGAGAAGAAGGCGGCGGCCCTCAACTCCCAGGCCGACAAGATGCGGGCCAAGGCCACCAAGGCCGTCGCCGCGAAGAACATGGCACGCCGTGCCGAGAAGCTGCTGTCCGGGCTGGAGGGCGAGCGGCAGAGCGACAAGGTCGCCAAGCTGCGCTTCCCCGATCCGGCGCCCTGCGGCAAGACCCCGCTGATGGCCGAGGACCTGTCGAAGTCCTACGGCTCGCTGGAGATCTTCACCGGCGTCGACCTGGCGGTCGACCGGGGCTCCCGCGTCGTCATCCTCGGCCTCAACGGCGCGGGCAAGACGACGCTGCTGCGGCTGCTGGCCGGGGTCGAGGAGCCGGACACCGGCAAGGTCGTCCCCGGCCACGGGCTGAAGCTGGGCTACTACGCGCAGGAGCACGAGACGCTGGATCCCGAGCGCACGGTGCTGGAGAACATGCGCTCGGCGGCGCCGGACATGGATCTGGTCGAGATCCGCAAGACACTGGGCTCCTTCCTCTTCTCCGGCGACGACGTGGACAAGCCCGCCGGGGTGCTCTCCGGCGGGGAGAAGACCCGGTTGGCCCTGGCCACGCTGGTCGTCTCCTCGGCCAATGTGCTGCTGCTGGACGAGCCGACCAACAACCTCGACCCGGCCAGCCGCGAGGAGATCCTGGGCGCCCTGCACACCTTCACCGGGGCCGTCGTACTGGTCACCCACGACGAGGGCGCCGTGGAGGCGCTGGAGCCGGAGCGGATCATCATGCTGCCGGACGGTGTCGAGGACCTGTGGGGCCAGGAGTACGCGGACCTCGTCGCCCTTGCTTGATCCATCCGGGATGGATCATTCGGCCGACGGTTGATCCTTCATCTGAGTGAGTGCGGCTGGTACCCCGGCGCGGCCCGACGGCCGCGCCGGATTCGCGTGGCAGAGGTCGGGAGCCGACCACGCACACCGCATCGTCACCTCGCTGACCTGCGTTTTTCTCCACCATCCCGACTCGGAACGAGTCGTGCACGTGCATTTGCATGAGGGGCGAGGTGCGTGTTCACGGGTGCTTCCAGCGTGCACAAGTTCCCGAGCCGCCCATGAAGACCTTGCCGAATGGGTGGCCAGATGTGCAGGGAGGGGTGATCATGAGAAGCACAGAGCGTACAGAGCGCACTTCCCATGAGGAGGCACGGGTGGCCGAGACTCTGAAGAAGGGCAGCCGGGTTACCGGCGCCGCGCGCGAGAAGCTCGCGGCAGACCTGAAGAAGAAGTACGACTCCGGAGCGAGCATCAGGGCGCTGGCCGAAGAGACCGGCCGTTCCTACGGGTTTGTGCACCGGATGCTCAGTGAGTCGGGTGTGACCCTGCGCGGACGCGGCGGAGCGACCCGAGGCAAGAAGTCGAGCTCCTCCTGAGGAGGCTTTCGAGCGGACCCTCCGGTAGTTACTCTTCAGTTGGCAATACTGCTGGGTAACCACCGGAGGACCTCGATGACCCTGCTCAACCAGGACGGCGTACACGTCGCCGCCGACGGCGAGGTGGCCACGGTCACCCTCACCAACCCGGCCAAGCGCAATGCGCAGACGCCCGCCACGTGGCGGGCACTGGCCGAGGCGGGGCGCGTGCTGCCGGGCACGGTCCGGGTCGTCGTGCTGCGCGGCGAGGGCAAGTCCTTCTCCGCCGGACTCGACCGGCAGGCTTTCGAGCCCGAGGGCTTCGACGGCGAACCGTCGTTCCTGGACCTCGCGCGCGGCGGCGACGAGGAACTGGACGCCGCCATCGCGGAGTACCAGGAGGCGTTCACCTGGTGGCGCCGCTCCGACCTGATCAGCGTCGCGGCGGTCCAAGGGCACGCCATCGGCGCCGGGTTCCAGCTCGCGCTCGCCTGCGACCTGCGGGTCTGCGCGCGGGACGTGCAGTTCGCCATGCGCGAGACCAGCCTCGGGCTGGTGCCCGACCTGACCGGGACGCACCCGCTGGTGCACCTGGTCGGTCCGGCGCGCGCCCTGGAGATCTGCGCCACCGGCCGCTTCGTCCACGCCGAGGAGGCCGAACGCGTCGGGCTCGCCAACCTGGTGGTCCCCGCCGACGAGCTGGACGGCGCCGTCACCGACCTGGCCGCCGCCCTGCTCGCCGCACCGCGGGGAGCCGTCGTCGAGACCAAGGCGCTGCTCGCCGGTGCCGGCACGCGCGGCTACGACGAGCAGCGCGCCGCCGAGCGCGCCGCCCAGGCACGCCGCCTCCGCGACCTCGCCGGGCTCGGCGACTAGCCGCACGCATCCGGACGGCGGCTCACCTCCGGTCGACAGCGGCCACCAGGATCGCCGCGGTCACCCCGCCGGAGGTGCCGAGCGCCCCGCGCGCCGCGGCACCCGCGGCGCGCGCGGTGTCCAGGACGCGGCGGGCGGGCGAGACGGCCACCCTGAGCAGCACATGGCAGGGGCCCGCCGCCGGATCGCCCTCGATCCGGACGGCGCTGAACCGCGGCCCCGCGGCGACATGCGAGAAGGCCGGCCCCTGCGTCGGGACGAGCCGGACCACGCCCTCCACCGCGAGCACGGCCCGGGCGACACGGTCGGCCGCCTCCTCCTGCTCCGTCCCGGACCCCGCCGACCGCCCGTCCGGGCCGGCGCCACGCGCCGCCGGCTCCCGCCCGGAGTCCGGGGCCTCCGCGCTCTCCCGCGGGCCGGACTCCTCCTGGCCGCGAACGCGTCCGGCGCCGCCCGCCTCCACCAGTTCGGTCACCCGCAGGTCCACATACTCCAGCGGCAGCCCCAGCTCACCCTCGGCCGCCGCCAGCAGGGTGCGCCGCGCCTCGTCGGCCGCGGCCGGAACCGGCCGGTCGGCGTACACGGCCAGATTCGCGGTCAGCGTCAGCGGACCCGGCGGCAGGGCACCGGCGGGTGCGGGTACGGGGGACTCGGCGGCGGCGCGCGGGCCGGAGGGATCCAGCCGCACCGCGCTCAGCCGCGCGCCGGGAACCGACCGGTGCAGCACCGCCAACGCCGCCTCCTCCGCCACCCAGACGCCGTCCGCCGCCTCGCCCAGCGGCAGGGTCCGCCCCAGCCCGAGCTGCTGCCGTACCTGCGTGGTCAGCCGTTCCGCCGCCATGGCGCACTTCCCTTCCGCGTCCGCCGCCGTTCCCGTCGCCGTGAGAGAACCTTCCGCGCCGACGGCGCGCCCGTGCGGACCGCACGGCGTACGGGCGGCAAGGGTCACCCGCACGGAGGAGTGCACCGGATCTGCGCGCGCGTCGTCGGCCGGGTTGTGCCTACGGTGATGCGCGGAGCGGCAGGCCGCTTCGAACCTCCGAGAGGGGCGCAGAGATGTCCGAGACCAGTACGTCCAACCGCTCCGAGAACCGCAGCGGCACCGCCGGTCGGCAGACCGGCGGGGGAGCCGAGCAGGGGCGCCGCGGGCCGGGGGCGGCGGGTGTCCGGGGCCGCACCACCATCGCCGACGGCGTGGTCGAGAAGATCGCGGGCATGGCGGCCCGTGACGTGGTCGGGGTCCACGCGATGGGCGGCGGTATGGCCCGGACCTTCGGAGCCGTCCGCGACCGGGTCCCCGGCGGCGGCCGGTCGGTCAGCCGGGGTGTCAAGGCCGAGGTCGGCGAGGTGCAGACGGCGCTCGACCTGGAGATCGTCGTCGACTACGGCGTGTCGATCGCAGATGTGGCGCGTGCGGTGCGGGAGAACGTCGTCTCGTCCGTCGAGCGGATGACCGGCCTCGAGGTGGTCGAGGTCAACATCGCGGTGAGCGACGTCAAGCTGCCGGACGAGGAGGACGACGAGGACGAGGACTCCGACCGCACCCGCGTGCAATGAACCGCCGCTGCACACCGGAGCACGTGCCGGAGCGTCGCGTGCCCCGCCCCGGCGCCGACCGAAGGAGCGCAGGATGAGTATGGCCTTTGCCGGCCTGATCGCCGGACTGGCACTGGGTTTCGCCGGATACTTCGGCGGGTTCGGAGCCTTCGTGCTGGTCGCGGCGCTGGGGGCCGTCGGCTTCCTGGTGGGCCGGTTCGCGGACGGAGACCTGGAGGCGGGGGACTTCTTCCGCGGCCGGGACGGCGAGCGCCGCAGGTGACTCCGTGACGGATGCCCAGATCTCCGCCGGTGAGCGGGGGGCGACCAGGATCGCCGACCGGGTGGTCGCCAAAGTGGCCGCGCAGGCCGCGCGTGAGGCGTTGCGCCAGGCCCCCGCCGGGGAGGACCCGTCCGCGGGCCGGCTCCCGGCGGGGCGGCCGGTGCGCCGCACCGCGGTCACCGTGCGGGAGCGGACCGCGCGGGTACGCCTCGGGCTGGAACTCGGCTACCCCTCGGACCTGGGCGCGCAGTGCGGGGCCGTACGCCGCCGCGTCATCGCGCGGGTGCGCGAGCTCGTCGGTATGGACGTGCCGGACGTGGCACTGGACATCGAGCGGCTGACCTCGGTGCAGCTGCGGGGCGAACGCTCCGGGAGGGTGCAGTGACCCCAGCAGGCGACACAGGCGCTCCGCCCCCGGCCGGGCCCGGCCGGCGAGGAGCGGGCGCCCCGTCCGAGACCTCGCGGGCCCCCGGATCCGCCGAGACCCCCGAGCCCCCGGAGTCGCCCGGGTCGGCTTCGCCCGCCGCGTCCGGGCCGTCCGACTCCGGCGCCGCGCCTCCCGAGGAGGCGGGCGGTCCCGGAGCGGGCGAAGGGAAGGCGGGCCGGTTCTGGTCGGTGCGCAGGGTGCCGGCCGCCGTGGTCGCGCTGCTGCTGTTCGCCGGCACCGGGATCCTGCTCTACGACGCGGCCTCCGTGCGGGCCGGTCGCACGGGTATGGCCTGGCGCCGGACGCTCACCGACGAACTGGCCTCCCGCCGCCTCGACGACGTCTTCATGCTGGCGGGCGCCGCCGCGCTCGCGGCACTCGGAGTGTGGCTGCTGGTGCTGGCACTCACTCCCGGCAAGCGGTCGCTGCTGACGATGCGGCCGGACGTCCCCGGGGTGCGCGCCGGACTTGAGCGCTCCGCCGCCGCGCTGGTGCTGCGGGACCGGGCCATGGAGGTCTCGGGCGTGCAGGCGGTGCGGGTCACCGTCTCGCGCCGCAGAGTACGGGCCCGGGCGACGGCGCACTTCCGCGATCTGGACCGGGTGCGCGGCGACCTGGACGGCGCGCTGCGCGCCGGCATCGCGGAGCTGGGCCTGGCCAGACGACCGGGACTGGCCGTCCGGGTGCGGCGGCCGGCGAAACGACGGTGAGGCGAGGACGATGCTGCGGACTGTTGACCGGGTGCTGCTCGCGCTGGTCGGGCTGGTGCTGCTTGCGCTCGGCCTGGCGGTGCTCTTCGCGGGCTTCGACCTGCCCCGCCGGTGGGGGGTCACCATGCCCGCTGACTGGCCCTGGAGCCGGCCCGAGGACGTGGTGCTGAGCGACGCCGAGCGCACCCGGTGGACCGACGAGGGCTGGTGGTGGCCGGTTGCTCTCGCCGTCCTGGCCGTGCTGTTCCTGCTGTTCCTGTGGTGGCTGCTGGCGCAGTTGCGGTGGCAGCGGCTGGACGGAGTCGAGATCGGCAGCGGGGACGGCGAGGGCGCCGTCCTCCGAGGTCGGGCCCTGGAGGACGCCGTCGCCGCGGAGGCCGAGTCCCAGCCGGGCATCGACCGGGCGCGTGTCGTCCTGACGGGGAAGCGCGGCCGCCCGCGGGCCCGCGTCGGGCTGCTGCTGACCGCGCACGCCAGGCCGGGCCCCGCGGTGCACCGGCTGTACCGCGAGGCACTGGCCCACGCGATGACCTCGGCCGGGCTCCGCGAGCTGCCGGCCGAGGTCAGGATGCGGGCTGCCCGGCACCGTGCGGAACGGGTGAGCTGAGCCCCGAAGCGGCCGGCTCCGGGCGGCAGCCCGCACTCAGAAGCCGTGCAGCGCCCCGCCGTCCACCGGCAGCATCACCCCGGTCAGATACGAGGCCGCGGGGGAGAGGACGAAGGCGGCCGTCCGGCCGAACTCCTCCGGTGTGCCGTAGCGGCGCAGCGGGATGCCCGAGCAGTTGCGCTCGCGGGCGGCGTCCCCGTCCCCGGAGAGCGAGTCGAGGTACTGCATCCGCTCGGTGCCGATCCGGCCGGGCATCAGCCCCAGCACCCGGATGCCGCGCGGGCCCAGCTCGTTCGCGAGGCTCTTGGCGAAACCCGCCAGTCCCGGGCGCAGGCCGTTGGAGAGGGTCAGCCCGGGGATCGGCTCGCGCACGGACCCGGAGAGCACGAAGCCGACCACTCCGCCCTCGCCCAGCTCACCGGCCGCCGTGCGGGCCAGCCGCACGGCGCCGAGGAAGACGTCGTCGAAGGCCGTCCGCCACTGCTCGTCGGTGAGCTGGTCGGCGGGTACGCCCGCCTGGGGGCCGCCGACGCTGACGAGGAGGCCGTCGAACCGCCCGAACCGCTCCCGGGCGGCGGCGATCACCCGCGCCGGGGTCCCGGGATCGGCGTTGTCGGCGCCGATGCCCAGCGCCCGGCCCTCGGCGCCCGATGCCTCCACCCCGAGCTGCGCCGCCGCCTCCTCGGCCGACTTCTCCGAGCGGCCGGTGACGACGACGCGCGCCCCTTCGGCGAGCAGTTGTGCGGCGGTGGCGAACCCGAGCCCGCGGGTGCCCCCGGTGATGACGTAGACGCGCTCTGAAAGTCCAAGGTCCATGGGGAGCAGTCTGCCTGACCGCGCTGCGGTCCCCGAGGGCGCGGTGCCCTGGATTCCGGCCGGTCTCAGACGGGTTCGGCCACCGGCTCCGGCCGCTCCGGGGCTTCGGCCGCCGCGCGCCGCTCCTTGACCTCGCGGCGCACCAGGACGACCCAGCCGACCGGCACCGCGGCGGTGAACAGCCACCACTGCACGGCGTAGGCCATGTGCGGCCCGATTCCGCTGTGGTCGGGTTCTGGCAGGACCTCCGGCTGCTGTCCGCCGGGCCGGGGCGAGGTCTTCGTCAGCTGGAGGTAGCCCCCCAGCAGCGGGTGGTCCACCTCCGGGGCCTGCTTCCGGCTGTTGATCAGCATGACCTGGCGGTCGGGCAGCCCCTGGGTGTCCTTGATCCCGCTGGCCTCGGTGGTCTCGTCCGGCATCATCCGTCCGATGACGCCGACCCGGCCCCGCGGCGGCTCGGGCACCTCGGGGAAGGCCGTCAGATCGCGGTCCGCGCGGATCCAGCCGCGGTTGACCAGGACCGCCGAACCGTCGTCGAGGACGAGCGGGGTGACGACGAAATAGCCGATGGTGTCGCGGTCCGGGCCGGTGCGATGCCGGACGACGACCTCGTGCGCGGTGTCGTAGGTGCCGTGCGCGGTGACCGTGCGGAACTTGTCGCGGTCGGCGGGCTCACGGCCCCTCCCGGTCAGTTCGGTGACCGGTACGGTGGGCGCCGCCAGGCTCGCGGCCACTTCCTCGTTGCGCGCGACCCGGCTCTCGTGGCGGTGCAGCTGCCAGAAGCCCAGCTTGATCATCGCGGGGATCAGCACGAGGCCGAGCAGGGTGAGGATCACCCATTGCCGGGACAGCAGGAAGCGGTACACGTCTACCGACGGTACCCCCCGGCGGTTCACCCCTCCGGTGCGGGGGCCACGTCCTGCAGGAGCTGGGTGAAGGCGGCCTCGTCGACGACGGGCGTGCCGTGGCTGCGGGCCTTCACCACCTTCGAGGTGGGAGAGTCCGGGTCATTGGTGACCAGGAGGCTGGTGAGCCGCGAGACACTGGTGGCGATGTGGAGGCCCGCCTCGATTGCCCGGTCCTCCAGCAGGTCCCGGTCCACCGAGGTGTCCCCGGAGATGGCCACTCGCATCCCCTGCACCAGGCGCCCCTCCGGTTCGTAGCGTCCGGGGTTGGGGTAAGGGCAGGCCGGGCGCTTGCGCGCGGGCCGCCAGGTCCCGTACCCGCGGCCGGAGGCGCGGTACCCGGCACCCGTCCCGCCGCCCGGGCGGCGCGGGACCACCGCGTCCGACCACTCGGTCAGCGGCTGGCACGCCAGCAGCGGCAGCCGCACCCGCTGCCGCGCCGCCAGATGCAGGCTGGGGCGGAACGCCTCGGCCAGCACCCGCGCGTCGTCCAGCGCGTGGTGCGCCCGCTGCTGGACCACGCCGTAGTGCGCGGCCAGGGACTCCAGCTTGTGATTGGGCAGCGGCAGCGACAGCTCCTTGGACAGCGCGATGGTGCACAGCCGCTGGCGCACCGGAGCCTCGCGCTCGGCGCGCGCGTACTCCCGCGCGATCATCGACCAGTCGAAGATGGCGTTGTGCGCGACCAGTACGCGGCCCGCCAGCCGGGTGGCGAACTCCTCGGCGATCTCCCCGAAGAGCGGCGCGTCGGCCAGCGCCTCGGCGGTCAGCCCGTGGATCCAGGTGGGGCCGGGATCGCGCTGCGGATTGACCGGCGTGTACCAGCGGTCCTCGACCTCGCCGCGTGCGTCGAGGCGGTAGACGGCCGCGGACACTATCCGGTCGTCCCGCGCGAGGCCCGTGGTCTCCACGTCCACCACCGCATAGCCGTCCGGATATCCGGTGGGCCAGTCGGAGGGCGGCTGGGAGTCGGCGGCGGGCTGCGCGGGGATGCGCGGGGAGGTCCCGTCGGTGCGTGCCGTCTGGTCTTCGAGCATGGTCACAGAGAATACGGGTCGCTACTGACAGCGCCGCACGCCGTGCCCGCGCCCCCGGGTCAGCGTCGCACTCCGGGCGGGACCGGTCCCCGCGCTCCGGAAGACCGTCAAACCCCCAGCGGTACGGGCGGATCGGACGTTCCGCTCAGGCCGCCGGCCCGCGCCCCGACGGTGCACGGACTCCCCGCACGCGGCCGGAGCCGGGACGTCGCCTCTCCCGCTCGCGCCCCGTACCCGGCGCAGCCGGGCAGCGGCTGCGCCGGGTACGGGGCCCGTCGCGCGGCCGGGAAAGCCCCCGCCGCCGGGTCCCGTTCACGGATGAGCGCGCCCGGACGCGGGAGGCGGGCGGCGTGCGTGCCGACCGGCCGCGCGGCGGCCGCGCGGCGTCCCGGTCCGCCCGGAAACCGCTCAACTCCCGTACGGCACGGCCGACGACGGCCCCCGGTGCCTTCGCGCCGACGACCGGGCGGAGCGGACCGGTGCGGGGCCGGGGGCCCGGCCCCGCACCGGTCGCGCGGTACCCGCTCCGGGAGGGAAGGGGCGGGTGTGGTGCAGCCGGGATTCAATACCAAGCGGTAACAACCTCTGGCGCGGGACTTCCGGCGGCCTTACCTTGCTGACATGCCGTCTAGCCTGCCCGATGTGGTCCTCTGGTCCATCCCCGCGTTCGTCCTGCTCACCGTCATCGAAATGGTGAGCTACCGCCTGCATCCGGACGAGGACGCCGCCGGATACGCCGCGAAGGACGCCGCGACGAGCATCACCATGGGGCTCGGCAGCCTGGTGTTCGACGCGCTGTGGAAGATCCCGATCGTCGCCCTGTACGCGGCGGTCTACGAACTCACCCCGCTCCGCGTGCCGATCCTCTGGTGGACCCTGCCCCTGATGCTGCTCGCGCAGGACTTCTTCTACTACTGGTCGCACCGTGGCCACCACGTGATCCGCATCCTGTGGGCCTGCCACGTCGTGCACCACTCCAGCCGGAAGTTCAACCTCACCACGGCGCTCCGCCAGCCGTGGACAACCTGGACCGTGTGGCCGTTCTACATACCGGTGATCGCCTGTGGTGTCCATCCGGCGGCCCTCGCGTTCTGCTCCGCCACCAACCTCGTCTACCAGTTCTGGATCCACACCGAGCGGATCGGGAAGCTTCCGCGCCCCGTCGAGTTCGTCTTCAACACGCCCTCGCACCACCGTGTCCACCACGCGTCCCAGGGCAGCTACCTGGACCGCAACTTCGGCGGCATCCTGATCGTCTGGGACCGGCTCTTCGGCTCGTTCGTGCCGGAGACCGACGCCTGCGTCTTCGGCCTGACCAAGAACGTCGACTCCTACAACCCGTTGCGCGTCGCCACGCACGAGTACGCGGCCATCGCCCGCGACGTGCGCGCGGCGCACAGCTGGCGGGAGCGCGGCGGCCGGATCTTCCGCGGCCCCGGCTGGCAGCCCGCCGAAGAGCCCGCCCAGCCGTCCCGGCCCGCGGCGGAACTCGCCGCCGAGCGGTAGCCGGCCCGGCGACGGAAAACGGAAAGGGGCCGGACCGCTGGATCGGCGGTCCGGCCCCTGGTGCCGACCGCCCGGGCCGTCATGCGGCCGGTGGGCGGTCGGCACTCCGTCACGGCGTCACGGCGTCACGGCGTCACTTGGTGACGGCCGCCAGCGCGTCCACGAGCCCGTGGCCGTAGAAGCTGTTGTTGCCCCGCACGCCGGTGCAGGTGGCGGCGTAGGTGCCGCGGTTGCCCGGGTCGTAGCTCTCCGGGCAGGGCAGGGTCTGGGCCTGCGCCTTCAGCAGCCAGGAGACCTCCTGGGCGCTGGACTTGGGGTGGGTGCTCTTGATCAGCGCCGCCACACCCGCGACCTGCGGACCGGCCATCGAGGTGCCCTGGAGGTAGGCGTACTCGCCGTTCGGCATGGTGGACAGCACACCGCCGTCCTTGGCGGGCTCCTCCGGAGTCTGGAACGCGCGGTCACCGCCGGGCGCCGTCACGTCGATCTCGTACCGGCCGTAGTTGGAGTAGTACGACTTCAGGTTCTCCGGACCGGTTGCCGAGACGGAGGTGGTGCCCTCCAGCATCGCCGGCACGTCCTTGCAGTGCTCCGGGTCGATGGTCCGCTCGACCGGGGTGCTGTCGTCCGGGCTGCTGTCGTCCTTGATCTCGGCCGCGGCCAGGTCGTTCGACGAGTTGCCCGCCGAGGTGACCGTGGTGACGCCCTTGCGCTGCGCGTAGCGGATGGCGCGCTGCACCGACTCGGTGATGGCCTTCTGGTCGGCCTGGTCGTCGCAGTTGTAGAGCCACGGGTCGACGTAGTAGCTGTTGTTGGTGACCTCGATGCCGTGGTCGGCCGCGAACACCATGGCGCAGACCACGGCCTCGCTGTAGAACAGTGCCGTCTCGGGCTCGCTCACCTTGAGGGAGGCGACCTTCACGTTGGGCGCGGTGCCCGCGATGCCGACACCGTTGCGGGGAGCGGCGATGATGCCCGCCACGTGGGTGCCGTGGTAGTCCTCGCTCGGGTCGTACGGACGCCAGGCGCCGGGCGAGGTGTCGGCCTTGCCCCCGACGCAGTTCGCCGACTGCCTCTTGGAGAAGTTGGCCTTCAGGTCCGGGTGGGTGTCGTCCACGCCGGTGTCGATGACGCCGACGGTGACCTTCCTGCTGCCCTCGTTGACCTCGGCGGCCTTGTCGGCCTTGATGGCCCGCTTGTCCCACTGCAGGGACTCCAGCGGCTCCTGGTCCTTGGCCCGCGCCGCGGTCAGCGACGACTTGGCCTTCGGCTCCTTGACGAAGTGCGGCTTGCCCACCTCGGTGGTGGTCGCCGCCTTGAGCGGAGCCGTGCGGGTGGCGCCCGCCGAGTCGACACCGTCGACGTTGCGCAGGGTCTCGCCGAACTCCGGGTTGCTGGAGTGCGCGACGATGACGCCTATTTTCCGGTAAGTGGCTATGACCTTGCCGTCAGCCTCGCGTATTTCCTTCTTGACACGTTTGACGGTACGGCCACTGGTTTCGGTGTTGACGATGTAGCTGAGCTTCTCGCCGGCCTTCGCCTTGGGTGTCGCAGCCTCGGCCGCGGCCCGCTCGGTGGTCTGCGCGTTCGCGGAGGCCGCGCCCGCCAGGCCGAGGGTGGCGGTCAACACCAGTCCCAGCGGCACCGCCACAGCACGCCGCCGCCTGGATGGTCTCACATGCATGGGGTCTCCATGTCGTCTGAAGTTGTCCACAGACGACGGAAGTTATCTCTGGGAGCCAGGTAACTGCAATGGATTGATGGAGAAAGGCTGAAGGCTGTACGCAACCGTGATCGGTCTTATCTGTTTCAACTACCGACCCCTGTTGCGGGCGCGACGGACGATCTACGATGCGCGCACTGCTCGTCATTGAGACGTGGGTCACACTCTTTTGAACGCTCCGTCCCCCCTCACGTTCCCTCAGGAGTCACTGTGGACACCGCCCCAGAGCACGCGCACTCCGGCCCACCGGGCCCCCGCGACTACACGGACGTCCAGCACAGTGCCGAGTTCGGTGAACTCCGGCGCGGCTACCGCTCGTTCGTCTTCCCGCTGACCGTCGGGTTCATCGTCTGGTACCTGCTCTACGTCCTGCTCTCCAACTACGCAGGCGGGTTCATGGGCACCGAGGTCGTCGGAAACATCAACATCGCCTTCGTCTTCGGACTGGCGCAGTTCGTGACGACCTTCCTGATCGCCTGGTGGTACTCGCGGTTCGCCGCAGTGAAGCTCGACCCCAAGGCGGAAGCGCTCAAGACACGGCTGGAGGCGGAGAACCTGCAGCGGGCCACCGGGGCCGAAATCGGCCACCAGGCCGCACCCCGGGACGAGGACAAGGGCCAGCTCGCCGGTCAGGAGGACGACGCATGAGTCTCACCCAGCAACTCGCGGCCCCCGCCACCCAGCTGGCCGCCGAGGGCGCCGGCGAGCACCGCACGCTGATCATCACCCTCTTCTCCGTCTTCGTCGCCATCACCCTCGGCGTCACCGTCTGGGCGGGACGCCGGACCAAGGACGCCACCGACTTCTACGCGGGCGGACGCCAGTTCAGCGGCTTCCAGAACGGCCTGGCCATCTCCGGCGACTACATGTCCGCCGCGTCCTTCCTCGGTATCGCCGGAGCCATCGCGCTCTCCGGGTACGACGGATTCCTCTACTCCATCGGCTTCCTCGTCGCCTGGCTGGTGGCGCTGCTGCTGGTCGCCGAACCGCTGCGGAACTCCGGGCGCTACACCATGGGCGACGTACTGGCCTACCGGATGCGGCAGCGCCCCGTACGGACCGCGGCGGGCGTCTCCACCATCATCGTCTCGATCTTCTACCTGCTCGCCCAGATGGTCGGCGCCGGAGCCCTCGTCGCGCTGCTGCTGGGCATCACGGGTGAGGCCGGCAAGAACCTGATCGTCGTCTTCGTCGGAATCGTCATGATCCTCTACGTGACGGTCGGCGGCATGAAGGGCACCACCTGGGTACAGATGATCAAGGCGTGCCTGCTGATCGGCGGCACGGTCGTGATCACCGTGCTGGTGTTCCACAAGTTCAACTACAACCTCTCCGCCCTGCTCGGCGCCGCCGCCGAGAACAGCAACAAGGGCGCGTCGTTCCTGGAACCCGGACTCAAGTACGGCGTCTCGACGACCTCCCGGATCGACTTCATCTCACTGGGCATCGCACTCGTGCTCGGCACCGCCGGACTGCCGCACATCCTCATCCGCTTCTACACCGTGCCCACCGCCAAAGCCGCCCGGAAGTCCGTCAACTGGGCCATCGGCATCATCGGCGTCTTCTACCTGATGACCATCGCGCTCGGCTTCGGCGCCGCCGCGCTGCTCAGCCCGAAGACCATCACCGACTCGAACGCCGCGGGCAACACCGCCGCGCCGCTGCTCGCCCAGGAGATCGGCGGCGGAGCGGACTCCACCGGCGGCGCCGTCCTGCTGGCGATGATCTCCGCGGTCGCCTTCGCCACCATCCTCGCCGTCGTCGCCGGACTGACCCTCGCCTCCTCGTCCTCCTTCGCGCACGACCTGTACGCCAACGTCATCCGCAGGGGCAAAGCCACCGAGAAGGAAGAGGTCAAGGCGGCCCGGGTCTCGGCGGTCATCATCGGCGGCGTCGCCATCGGCCTGGGGATCTTCGCAGGCAAGCTCAACGTCGCCGGTCTCGTCGCCCTCGCCTTCGCGGTCGCCGCCTCCGCGAACCTGCCCACGCTCCTCTACAGCCTCTTCTGGAAGCGCTTCACCACCACCGGTGCGCTGTGGTCGATCTACGGTGGGCTCGTCTCCTCCGTGGTCCTCGTGTTCTTCTCGCCGGTGGTCACCGGCAAGGAGACCTCCATGTTCCCCGATGCCGACTTCGCCTGGTTCCCGCTGCAGAATCCTGGCCTCATCTCCATTCCGCTGGGCTTCCTGCTCGGGTGGATCGGCTCCCTCCTCTCCAAGGACGAGGGCGCCGGAGGCGCCAAGTACGCGGAGCTCGAGGTCCGCTCCATGACAGGAGTAGGCGCCCACTGACCCCGGCGCCCCCTTCGCGGGGGCGCCGCCCCCACCCCGGAGGTGCCGCCCCCACGCTGGTGCGGCGCCCCCACCCCGGAGGTGCCGCCTGCCACCGCGGCACCCCCCACGTGCCGGGGCTGCGCCCCGGTCCCCTCGACGGTGCGCCTCCGTCCCTTGCCGCGCGGTCGGGGCTGCGCCCCGGTTTCCCCCGGGGGTGCCCCGGGTGCCCCCGTCTGTTGTCCGCCCCGGTGCGGCGCCGTTGTCGGGGGCTTCGCCCCCGAGCCCCCTTTTGTCCTCGCCGGACGGGCGTTGGGGCGGCTCTGCCCCCCAACACCCCCCGCTAGGGGGCTTCGCCCCCTAGGACCCCCAGCCGCACCCATGTGAAGCCTTGCGTTCGTGTACTCCGGGGGCTGCCTTTGGTCCGTTGTCTGCGGGAAGTG